>JAICYU010000246.1 GCA_025934025.1 Terriglobales bacterium | reverse complement strand
GGCTTGGCTGAACTGTTGCAATCCGGCTTTGCCTTTCGGCGCCGCAGTGTAGACCTCTCCTTGCATTAGGTAATACTCGTGGTCTACCCGTGGGAGGCCGCCTTCGGGTTCCACCAGAATCATTCCGTACATGCCGTTGGAAATGTGCTCGGCAACCATCGGCGTTGCGCAGTGATATACGTACAGCCCCGGAGTTGTGGCCTTGAATGTGAAAGTCTTCGACTGCCCAGGGGTAGTCTGAGAAAGAGCGCCTCCTCCACCCGCGCCCAAGGCGGCGTGGAAATCCACGGAGTGCACCATCTGGCTGGAAGGGTCATTGTTCAACGTAACTTCTACGGTGTCTCCCTGGCGAACGCGAATCATCGGACCCGGCACTTTGCCGCCGAAGGTCCAGTAGCGGTACGTCGTGCCCGTAGCTGGATCAAGCTGGCCGGTGACTTCGATAGTATTGAGGGTCACGTGGACCACACCGGCGGCTCGAGAACCCACCGGAACTGGAACGTCTGCTGCGTCCCGGACGATGTTGACCACCTTCTCCTGACGATTTGATTTTGCGTGTGGCTGGGCCGACGCTGACTGGCCGGCGAAAAAAATCAAGCTCAGAACCAGAACGCCTGCGATTGATGAAATGATTGCGCGGTAAACCCTTTCCATACAGACCCCTTTTTGCTGCCGTGCAGGCCTTTGGAGGTCTGCAATGCGGCGAACTCGACGCCTCGGAGCCGAACTGCCTCAGGGCCTTGCCATCCACGCAGTCTGGAACGTTTGTAATAAGGGCGTTGATATAACTTGCTGGCTGCGTGCCGGTTCCAGCTTGAGATTGCTCACCTTCCGCAACGTCCAGCACCATTGTGGGGCGGTGGGGAATCTCCGGCTATGACAAACGTCACAGGGCGGGAAATCCTTTCAAATTTGAATTTCGGCCGCATGAAATGAGGCTCGGCTCTGGCCGCAAGAACACAAGCGCTGTCTATAATGAGAAGGTGAGCGCAGAAGCTACTGTTCGCAAAATGGCGGAAGCCGATTTTCCCACTCGCTGGGGGCAGTTCCGCATCCTGGGCTTTGAGGGCCGCGCCGGGGCCGATCCGCGCCGCGAAGAAGCGGTTGCGCTGGTACACGGAGATATTCATTCGCAGCCGCCGCTGGTGCGTATCCATTCCCAATGTCTTACGGGCGACGTTTTTGGCTCACTGCGCTGTGATTGCCGGCAGCAGCTCGAGATGGCGCTGCAAATGATTGCTGAATCCGGCGCCGGCGTATTAATTTACGAACAGCAGGAAGGCCGCGGTATCGGCTTGATGGCCAAGCTCCAGGCCTATGAACTGCAAGATCAGGGACTTGATACGGTCCAGGCCAACGAACAGCTCGGATTCAAGGCCGACCACCGCGAATTCCAGCTTCCCGCAGGCATTTTGAAGGCACTCGGACTGAAGCAGATTCGCCTGCTATCCAACAATCCGCAGAAGGTGGCGGCGGTTGAGGCCGCCGGAATTCAGGTAACGGAGCGCGTCCCCTGTGAAGTGGAAGCACACGCCGCCTCCCAACGCTACCTGAACACCAAGCGGGAAAAGCTGGGCCACTTGTTTACCAAATAGCAGACTGGAGCTAGGCGGGCGCCGAGCGGCCCCGGCGGTTCCCAGCGAAGTAGGCGCACGCGGAACTCACGATGCACTTGTCGCATTTTGGCTTCGTGCGCTTACACACGTCCTGGCCATGCCTCTTGAGCAGAAGGTACGCTCGCGTGCGCGCATCTAGGGTGGCCGGAATGTTCTCCTCGATTAACTGCTGCGCCTCGCGGTAGGTTCGGCCGTAATTCTCATGTTCCTGCCCATGCATCAGCCGCACCAGCACGTGCGGACAGTTGGACGGAACAGCGGCAAGCGGAGCGGTCCCGGCAAATAGAAGAATGCGATCGGCCCCCGGATCAGCGATGTTGGGAAACGCTTTCAGCAGTTTGCGCACCTTCGCCAAGGGACCGGACAATGCCGCGCGCAAGTCGCCGCCAAACTCATCTTTCACCCGCGCGGCGATCTCCTTCACGCGCATCGCTCTGAGTTCGGGGACCATCCCCCCAGGCTTCAGCGCCGCTGAAAGCTTGGGCATGGGAGCGGAAAGAAGCTGTGCCAATCCAGTCCCGATCTGCCGGTTGAGCGACTCCCATCCTTTCTGGCATGACGCGTCGCTCGCCGGATATCCGCAGTGCCACCAGATTAGAAAGAGATACGGATCCGTTGGCCAGCCCGGCTGTTGTGGGCCATAGAAGGCCTCAAGCTGATCGAGCAACGCGGTTACGGACTGCGGCGCTTTCGGCATGAGGTGATGGATGCTAGCACAGGTAATCTCCACGCGAGCAGCGGCCCAAAAATTCTCTTGTTGACATCCGACAACAAGTGGCGTCTAATCTGTTGTCGTTTCTCGACAGGAGTCAAGGTGGGCAATCAAATTGATCTTCTGCAAGGCACGTTGGACCTGCTGATTCTGAAAACTGTTGCTCTGGAGCCGATGCACGGCTGGGGCATCGCGCAGCGCATTCAGCAGGTCTCGAAGGAAGTGTTGCAGGTGGGACAAGGGTCGCTTTATCCGGCGCTGGCGCGGCTGGAGCAGCAGGGCTGGATCAGCTCTGAATGGAGTATTTCCGACAACAACCGTCGGGCCAAGTTTTATTCGCTAACGAAAACCGGCGCGCGGCAACTGCAAAAAGAGCTGGGCGAGTGGAGCAAACTCTCCTCCGCTATCGCGCTGGTTTTGCAGCAGGGATGAAGGGAGCGCAACCGTGCACAGGCTGAAAAAGGTGCTCGCAATGTTTCGCGGCTCGCCACAGCAGGAACTGGATGATGAGCTGCGCTTCCATCTGGAAAAGCAGATTGAAGCCAACATTCTCTCCGGCATGGCGCCTGAAGAAGCCCGCCGGCAGGCGCTGATCGCCTTTGGCGGCGTGCAGCAGACACGCGAGTCCGTGCGCGCTGTGCGTTGGAGTCATTTTGCCGGAGTGCTGCTCCAGGATGCGCGCTACGCCTCGCGCTTGTTGCGCAAGAGCCCGGGATTCACCTGCATTGTCGTGCTTACGCTGGCTATTGGCATCGGCATGAACACGGCGATTTTCAGCTTGATTGATGCAGTCCTGTTCCGCGGCTTGCCGGTCAGCCATCCGGAGCAGTTGGTGCTGGTGAGTTATCACGCGCGGCATCGTCCCAAAAGGATCAGCCGCTGGGGTTACGGCTACTGCGGACAACAAAATAGCCAGACGGATTCTGCCGGCTGTTCGCTGTCATTCCCGTGGCTTGAAACTGTCAGGCAATCGAATGTCTTTTCCGGCGTGGCAGGTTTTGCCGGGACCGACACTCTCAGCCTGAGTGGCAATGGCGCAGCCACGATCATCAACCGCGCCCAATACGTGTCGGGTGATTTCTTTCAGACGCTGGGGGTCAGGGCCCAGACCGGGCGAACGTTCCTGCCCGAAGATGATTCTGCCCAATCGGCGCCGGTGATGATGCTCAGCTACGGTTATTGGCAGAGTGCTTTCGGCGGGTCGCGAGACGTGGCAGGCAGGACCGTACGATTAAATGGGTTGCCGTTTACCATCGTCGGAGTCGCAGACAAGAACTTCGATGGCCTTGTCCCCGGCGATAGACCGGATCTTTATCTGCCATTTGCGGCCAGGCCGCATCTCACGCCCCGCTGGACTCCCAAGGAGCAGGGCGAACGCGCATGGTGGGTGGCATTTGTCGGCAGGTTGAAGCCGGAGGTTTCGATGAAGCAGGCGGAAGCCGGACTGACATTGTTGTTCAGAGATCAAACCGAGCACGGCAGCGATCCGCTCTTTCAAACCGCTGACGATCCACGGATCGTTCTTGCGCCCGCCGAGAAAGCGCTCGATGGAGAACGCGGCGAAACTCTGATGCCTTTCTGGATTCTCATGATGGCGGTAGGGCTGGTTCTGCTGATCGCATGTGCGAACATCGGTGGCCTGCTGCTCTCCCGCGCCACTGCGCGCACACGCGAGATCGCCGTGCGCCTGACCCTGGGCGCGCGCCGCAGCCGTTTAATGTCACAACTCCTGATGGAGAGTCTCTTGCTTTCAATTCTGGGTGGAGGGCTGGGATTGCTCATTGGCCGCTGGAGCTCGCTTCTGCTGGTCTCCTTTGCCGGCAATGGCGACCGACCCCTTCCGTTCACTCCTCATCTTGACGGCCGCGTGCTTGCGTTTACATTCGGCGTTTCGGTGCTGACGGCATTGCTCTTCGGTCTGGCTCCCATCCTGCACAGTCTGCGCGTTGATCTGGCTCCGGCGCTCAAGTCCGGCAGCGGAGCGCTGGACGTCTTCAGTGGAAGACGGCTCTGGTACAGCATGGGGAACCTGCTGGTGGTAGCGCAGGTGACGCTCGCACTGGTTGCGCTAGCTAGCGCGGGGTTGCTGGTGCGTACCCTGCGAAACCTCAAGGGCGTG
>JAICYU010000213.1 GCA_025934025.1 Terriglobales bacterium | reverse complement strand
CAGGGCGATGGCATCTGGATCACGCCTTACAACCGGCGGAGCTTGGGCCGGCACTCCCTGAACGGCAAAAGCAAACGCTAAAACCAGCAGCCAAATAAAACGACCCAACCAGCGCAGGTGCATTCTGAGCCTCCATTTGCGATGCGTCACTTCTCCTTACGCCCTGGCGCAGCAACCGGAAGCAGGCACTATCTTGGGGCGGGATGATAAACAGAGTAGAAGCTGAATGCAAGCAGAATTGGACGGGAAATAGGACAATGTACTTTTTCCTGCTTGAATGAATAATCAGCGTCGGTTAGAGTAACAATAGTCGCTCAGTGCGAAAGCAATGCTTGATCTTTGAAAATTGAAAAGCAGTACTTGCCTCTTGGTTTGTTGGCTTTTGGCTAAAGGCTAAAAGCAGAACCAAGAGACCCTTCGGCCCGGACGCGCTGTTAATCAAAGAGTAAATTTCCGGCGCGACTGACGGGTATTTCCACGCCATATTTCGAAGCCGCAGCCGGGGCTTTGACTCCGGGGTGCCTCGACGTAACTCCTTTAGATTCGGGGTGACCCTGGGGGTAGGACGGCCGTGCTCTAAGGGTTTACTGAAAGATAAAATTGCCTGAGATACAGTGTTCCCCGAACGAGGATGCAAATCGTCCTACGTTGCCAGCCTTGGTTAGCTCTGGGAGGCGAGTTGGCTATTGCACCATGGCGAGAGCTCGGCAGGCGCCGGAGATGAGCTGGGTGACGCGATCGTCCACGTCAACAAACTCGATTCCGTAGGTGAAACGGTCGGCGCTGCGGACCTTGCCCCGCACGGTGGCCTTCATGGAAGAGCCGGGAAACTGTAGCTCCACTTCCAGCAGGTCGCCTAAGGCAAGCGGGGCCGGGACAAAGGCGCTGATTCCGCCTTCGCCCAGGTTCCTTCCGTATCCGGGAATGATCTTTTTATTTCCGGCAATCAGGGGAGCTACGGTGATGTGCAGGTTGATCTTGAAGCGGTTGCAGCGGCGAAAATCGGGGGCAGCAGCGGCCATAGTTTCCGGCCTGTTGGTTTTGGTGGCGTTCACAGGTACTCCCATTGCTCGGTTACTTCGTGATAAAAAACTGGGCCGGCAACACGCCGGCCCGAAATCTCGCTTATGCTTTGGCTGCCATGGCTGCTGCGGCCGGCTCGCTTGTTCCGGCTGCGGCGCCCAGCAGGCGCTTATACGAAAGGTAGATTCCCAGCATCAGAGGCATCACGGCAATGGGCACTTCCCAGCCGATTCTGATGGTAAGAGTGAGTACGGTTGCGGCGATTCCGGCGCTGGCCACGAAATACACGAACGAGAGCTGCGCCATGCCAATCCAGGTGCGCACGGCGTTGGTTGCTTCCGAGAGCGAGATCACCAGAGCTACAGGCACGCTGTTGATCAGGAAGAAAACCAGGGCCGCCACGCAGAGCCGGATGGGAGCTGAAGCGATCTCGTTTGCCAGTATGCCTGACTGGAATACCAGCCGGGTGGCCGCGACCGCCAATGCCATGTTGCTGAAGTTAAATGCCGCCTGGACCGAATTGAGCTTGCCCAGCTTCTTTCGCGGCAGCGTCTGCACGACGGTTGAGATACAGCCGACCGTCAGCGCTTCCAGCGAGCTCATCTCTGCTATGGCTACCAGGATGAACGGCAGATTGACTGACATGCTGCCGGTGAATCCAGGGAGCTTCAGCCTGAGCCGCGCGGCAACACATGCTACCAGCACGAAGGAGATGAAGCGGACGGCATAGATCGAGTTGGCGCTGAGGACCGCATCGCCGAACACGCACAAGCCGGAGATGACGATCAGAGCGATAAAGACGCGAGCTGACGTGGATTTAGGCATGTTAGTTCTCCCCGTCCTCGCCGTCACTCAGAGCCGACACGCCATCACCGGCGCCCCAGGTAATCGAGGCTCCCCAGATGATGCTGTTGCCGCTGAGAGAACTGTCGCCCCAAACGATGGAGTTGCCCCAGATGATGGAATCATTCAGGACCGCACCGCCGCCCCACACGATGGAGTTGCCCCACACCAGCGAGCTTCCCCAAGTGATGGTGGTGCCCCATGTGATGGAGGTCCCGTTCAGGAGTCTTGCCTGCTTGGTGTTGGGATCGTAAACGGCCGTGGGTGAAGGTGCGCCGCCGGAAGCAATGTCTGTGCTGCGGAGCGCGGCATTCACGTCCAGGTAGCCGGAACCGATGGTGAATACGTCGTATTGAGATAGATAGCCGATGCCGCGGAAATCGTACCCCCAGCTATTGAGAGGGTAGCCCTTCCACGCCGTCTTCATCATTCTGGCTTTCACACTGTCGGGCGAGAGTGCTGAGTTCTGTTGCAGCATCAGCGCGGCTGCGCCCGCCACCACCGGAGTGGCCATGCTGGTTCCGCTCAGGCGAAGATACTTTCCGCCTGGCCCGGTAGTGCAGATGCCCAGAAGGCATGTTGTCGTCGGCTTCACCGCATAATCGGGATAGTTCGTAGCCAAGTTGCTGCCCGGCGACGCAAGGGAAATGATGCGATTGCCAGGAGCAACCAGGTCCGGCTTCACGATGTGGTCAATCAGCGTGGGACCTTTGGAGCTGTAGCTGGCAACGTAGTCATCCAGCCGCGTAGGGGTTCCATTGGTCTTGGTCGCGCCTACGGTAACGACCTGCGGATCATTTCCGGGAGACTGGATGGTGGCATAGCCATCAGTATGCTGGCTGTTGTCGCGGCCGGAGTTTCCGGCAGCGGTCACCACAAAGATTCCGGCTTTCCAGGCTGCTTCCACCGCCTGGTCAAGAGGATCAAGCGTGTAAGACTCGTAAACATTGCGTCCCAGAGAAAGGTTGATGATGCGAATGTTGTAGGTGTCTTTCAACTGGATGGCGCGCTGGATGGCGGCGATCACCTGGCTATCAGTACCGCAACCGTTCGCGTCCAACACACGCAAGTTAACGATGTTGGCGTTGGGTGCGATGCCTAAATACTGTTGCGCATAGCCGCTCTTTGAATCACGTCCGTTGCCGGCCATGATGCCCGCCACGTGCGTCCCGTGGCCGTAAGCGTCGTTGATGCCTGGATCGCCTGCGACAAAGCTCTCGCTATAGACAATGCGAGAAGCCAGGCCGTCGGCGGTCGATAGGTCGTCGTGGTTGTAAACGCCGCTGTCAATCACGGCGATGCCGATGCCGGAGCCGTCAAAGCCGAACTGCTGCCGCGCTACATCGTCCATGACTGCCGGAATCTCGTCGTCGGCGGCTTTGTTCGGGCGGTCGGGCGCAATGTAGGCGACGTCCGGATGATTGTCCAGCCACGCCAGCAGCTTCACCGGAATTTGGTAGGAAGCTCCGTTGATCTGCTTCAACGCAACCCCGAGCCGGCCGCCGCGCGCCGCCATCATTACAAAATGGTGAGCTTGCGGAGTCTTGTTGAACTCGATGATCACGTTGACCGTGCCATCGTCATTCACCGGAAAGTCGCCGAGATCAGGCGCGAATTTGTGGTGAACTTTGGGGAATTCGGCAAAGTCGGCCACGCGCTTGCGATGTCCGGCAGCGAAGCAGGCCGGCGCTGCAAGGCCCACCACGAAGGCAATCGCCAGCAACGACGACAGCCATCGCCAAACCGGAAGACTTGCGGGCCGCGTGAATTTATCATGTGTGAAGGTCATGGTTCTCGCTCCAATCCGTCGAGCAAACAATTACGCGCCCCAAACTGCCGAGGCCAGAATTCCAACCACGTGCTTGAACTGCTGTGAGCTAAAGCTGATCCCGGCTACAGCTACCGCAGCCAGAACCACTGTGAGAGCAACTTTCTTAACTCTGGAAGACATGCGCGTTCTCCTTGGGCAAACTACTAGCACCCGATGTAATGCAAGTTGCTGGCCAGAATCTTGTTTCCTTGCAAGTAGTTGAAAACAATAATCATGAACGAATTCTTAAGAGCCGAGACTGTGACAGCGTTGTCACTCCAGTGACAGGCACAGTTGGAATGGCGGAGGCGAAAGGAGAGCAAATAGACTGGGTAGCAGCGCCTAATAGATTAGCGCTTGTTCAATTTCTGCTGCCGTAGGAACGGACGGCAATGAAGCTATGAGCTTCTGAGTGAAAGGGTGTTTTGGGCTAAAGAAGATGTTATGCGGGCTGCTGCACTCTACTACCGAACCCTGGTCAATCAGGGCAATGCGATGGCAGAGAGCATAGACTGAAAGCAAGTCATGAGAGATAAACAGAATGCTCATTCCAAGCTTGCGATTCAGTTCTCCGAAGAGCGCCAGGATCTCCGACTGCGTGACGGCGTCAAGCGCGCTGGTCGGCTCGTCCGCAATTAACAGCGACGGGCGATGCAAAATGGCCATGGCGATCAGCACTCGCTGTGCCTGGCCCACACTGATTTCTGAAGGATAACGGCGCAGGAACTCGGGGTCGCCCGGCAGGCTAACGTCGTGCAGAGCGCCGGCAATGGCCTGTTCACGCTCGGAGCGGCGTCCCTTGGCATGGAGGTCCCAGGCTTCTGACAATTGCGTGCCCAGCCGCAGAGCCGGATTGAGCGACGACACTGGGCTTTGCGGCACGAAGGCAATCTCGCGTCCACGGAGCTTGAGCCATTCGCTCTCTTTGAGCCCGAGCATCTCGCGGCCCTTCCAGAGGAACGAACCGCGAGCGCTTCCGCCTTTCAGTTTTAGAAGGCCGAGCAAGGCGAAGGCCAATGAACTCTTGCCGCATCCGCTGTGTCCAACGATGCCCAGGATCTCTCCTCCGCGCAAGTAGAGCTTCAGCTCGCGCAGCACCGGCGCTTTCTCCTGGTAGTTAATCGTTAGATCGGTTGATAACAGATGCATAATTACCAATCAATGCGCCAAGGCAAGCTGCTCTATGTTCCAATAAGCTTGTGGCCCAAACGCGCTGGGCTGCGCATTCTTCACTGTCGGCGCAATGGCCACCAGCGAGTCCTTGTTGACCAGGTAGATCAGCGGTTCCTGTTCCCACTCGATCTTTTGCACCTTGTCCCATGCGACCTTGCGCTTCTTCTGATCTGGGGTAGAAGCCTGCGCCCGCATAGCTTTGTCTATTTCAGCTTCCCAAGGCGTCGCCGGCGTCTTCTGCTTCGGGTTCCATATGTGATCTTCTCCCGAGCTCAGCCACATGGTCATGACCGAGCTGGGATCAAGGTCGCCGTTTACGTTCCCCAGTAAACAAGCTTCATAGTTATAGCTCTGGGTGATGCGTTCCAGCAGCGAGTTGAAATCCAGCGGCACAAGGTTCACCTTGATGCCAACTTTCTTCAGGTCCTGCTGAATCATCGCCGCCATGCTCTCGCGCGAGCGATTACCGGCGTTTGTCACGATGGAAAACTCCACGGCATTCCCGCTCTTATCGCGAAGCTCGCCGTTCTCCAGCTTGAATCCATCCTGCTCCAGCTTCTT
>JAICYU010000199.1 GCA_025934025.1 Terriglobales bacterium | reverse complement strand
GCGCTACTCAATAACCAGCCTATGGGCTTCTATTCGCCGGCAACGATCGTGAAAGATGCGCAGCGGCACGGACTGAAGGTGCGGTCTATTGATGTGACCTGCTCGGAATGGAACTGCTCGTTGGCGCATGAGAGCTCCGCGACCCCAACACTTCGTATCGGATTGCGCTACGTGCGGGGATTGCAACAAGCAGCGGGCGAGGCACTGGTGCGGGCAAGGCAGCAGCGGCCGTTTACCTCTACGGAAGACCTGGCCGCGCGCGTGCCGGAGTTGAGCCGCGCGAACCTGGCCATGCTGGCGAGGATCGGCGCATTGAATCGGATCGGCGTGGCAGACAACGTCAACCTGCATCGCCGCGATGCGCTTTGGCAGATTGAGAAAGCCGCGCGCCCGGTAGGGCCGTTGCTCAAAGATGTAACAGAGCCGGATACTGCTTCTCCTTTATCGCAGATGGACCTCGAAGAGCGACTGATAGCCGACTATCACGGAACGGGAATGACAGTCGGCCCGCACCCGATGGCTTATCGGCGGCAGGTCCTGCGCCGCATGGGAATCAGATCGTCCTCAGAGTTGCGGGAACTAGCGCATGGCAAGCCGGCCGTAGTTGCCGGATGTGTAATTACTCGCCAGCGTCCCGGCACCGCGAAAGGCCTGATCTTCCTCACACTCGAAGACGAAACCGGAAATGCCAACATTATTGTTGCGCCGGACCTCTATAGCAGAGATCCCGCGGTGGTCCTGCGTGAACGGTTTATTCGAGTTCAGGGGATCGTCCAGAACCAGGATGGGATCGTACACCTGAAGGCGCAGAAAATTCTTCCTTTGCAGGTGACCGCAGCAGAGACTGCCTCGCACGACTTCCATTGAAGTGAGCCGCACGGATCTACTCACGGAACAGATCAAGAAATCCTTTCAACATCGCCCATTGACTGCGGAATGCAATCTGCCGCGCGCCCTGCTTGGCCCCCCTCGCAAGCTATCGAATATCGCAGTATCGGTTCCGGGGTCTGTGGCTCTGGCTCAGAGCAGTAGAATTAACACTGTATGACTACGAATCGAAATGATGGGCATCATCTCGAGCCTCGGCCGGTGCGCGAGTCGCAATCGCAAATGGCTGAGGTGGTGCTACCGAACGACGCGAACCCGCTAGGCAATCTATTGGGCGGCAAGTTGATGCACATGATTGACATTGCCGGAGCACTGGCGGCGCATCGCCACTCCCGAAGCTACGTGGTCACGGCCTCAATGGACCACATTGACTTCCTGCTGCCGGTCCACATTGGGGACTTGCTCATTTTGAAGTCCTCCGTCAACCGCGCCTTCAACACTTCGATGGAAGTGGGCGTGAAGTGCTGGGTAGAGAACTACATTGCCGGTACCACCAGGCACGTGGCTTCCGCTTACCTGACATTTGTCGCGGTGGACCAGCACGGCCGCCGGCACACCGTCCCAGCCGTGATCCCCGAGACCGACGAGGAAAAAGAGCGCTACGAAGATGCGGAGCGCCGACGGGAAGCGAGAAAAAAGGAAACAGAACGCAAGGGAGCGGCAAAACAGATCGGGTGATCTGCAGAACGGAGAGTTGCCGCGCATGAGGGCAGATCAGATCGCGAAAGCAAAACCCTAGCGCTGATGAACGCTGATAATTCTGTTTGAATCAGATACACAAAAATGGAACTCCGGCCTGAATCCCTGATGCAGCACTCCCCCAAAACAAACTCCAGGGTGTAGCAGCTTACTCCTTTGAGAAGTTCAGACGGGGATCTGCGTTTTCAGTGTTTATCAGCGGTAAGATCTGCTGGCCGACAACTTGCGCTTCGCGGGAGAACCGATTCCTTCTCGTCTGCCGTATAATCGAAGTTTACTCATGGCTCACGGACATCCACATGCCGCTTCCCCTCCGGGCCCTTTTCCGCTTCCTGGCGTGAAGAACATTGTCGCCGTAGGATCGGGCAAGGGCGGAGTAGGGAAGACCACAATAGCGGTGAACCTCGCGCTGGCACTCTCGAAAATGGGAAATCGTGTTGGGCTGCTGGATGCGGATATCTACGGTCCCAACGTACCGTTGATGACCAACCTCAACCAGCAGCCCCGCGTTCTGGGTGAAAACCGTATTGAGCCGCTGCAGAATTACGGAATCAAAATCATCTCGGTGGGATTTCTGAACCCGGGTGATAAGCCTCTGGTTTGGCGCGGTCCCATGCTGCACAACATCATCCGGCAGTTTCTTCAGCAGGTGGAGTGGGGAGAACTGGATTACCTGGTGGTGGACCTGCCTCCCGGCACCGGCGACGTTGTGATTTCGCTCTTTCAAACCGTTCCTCTCACCGGCGCGGTGGTGGTGTCAACGCCCTCTGACGTCTCGCTTCAGGACGGGCGAAAGGCAATCGAGATGTTCCGCACCGCGCGAGTTGATGTACTCGGACTGGTCGAGAACATGAGCCATCTGGTTTGCCCGCATTGCCACCAGGAGATTGACGTCTTTTCCAAAGGCGGCGTGGCCCGCACAGCCCAGCAATTTGGCGTGTCGTTCCTGGGTTCTATTGAACTCGATCCCGACATTCGCAAGGGAGGCGACACCGGTAAGCCCACCGTGCTGGAAGGCGAAGCTTCTCCTCATGCGAAGTCGCTTTTCGAGTTCGCCAGAGCCGTGGTAACTCGTGTGGAGGAAGTGAGCCGCACAGCGCCGAGGAACGTGATTCAGGTGCAGTGACGGTACTTGGTCGTTAGTATTTGGTACTTGGCGATCTGTGATGGTTTTTGGAATTTGGTAATTGTCTGTGCGTGTTCGGGTCAGCAGGCTTTCTTCCGGGCGTTCAGATCGAAGAACAGCAGGGTTGCTAAGTACCAAGTACCAAATACTAAGAGCCAAATACCAAGAGCCAAGCGCCTCAACCAAACCAAACGCTGTTCTAACCTTGACAGTACCTCACTAAAATTTCATAATCTAAAGTGTCGGACTGATGGGTTGCCGCATCTAAACAGATGCAAATAAAAGGGTTAGTAGTTCCAAGATGCCGAATCCCGGACAAGTCGGGCAGCGTGAGCGCGAGATTCTCACCGCCATTATTGAGACGTACATTTCCACCGGTGAGCCGGTGGGATCGCGTACGCTTTCGCGCGTCAATAAGGATGGGCTGAGTCCCGCTACGATTCGCAACGTTATGGCGGACCTGGTGGACGCCGGCTTTCTCGATCAGCCGCATACGTCGGCGGGAAGGGTGCCGACAGCGCAGGCTTATCGCTACTACGTGGACCAAATTTCCGGAAAGGCGATGCTTTCGCCGGAAGACCAAAGCCTGATTTCAAGCACCTTGCAGGATACGGTTGATCTTCAGCAGTTCCTGGAGCGCACCTCGCACGTGTTGTCTCTGGTTTCGAGCGGAGTGGGAGTGGCGATTGGCAAGACCGGCCCGCAGAATGCACTTGAGCATGTGCACTTCTCGCGCCAGTCGGCTAACAAAGTGCTGGCCGTCGTGGTGACGAAGTCAGGCGTGGTGCATGACCGCATGATGCGCGTGGAAGAAGACCTGAGCCAGACCGATCTCGACACCGCAGCCAACTACATCAATGCTAATTTTCGCGGCTGGACTCTGGACCGCGTGAAAGCCGACATCGCCCGGCGCATTGAGCAGGAGCGCAGCGAATATGACCGCCTGATGCAGAGTCTGAAAGAGCTGTATAAAAGCGGAGCTCTCGGCGCTGCTGAACCTCCGGCAAACATCTTCGTGGAAGGTGTATCCAACCTTATAGGGAAAGAGGAAGACCGCGAGCGTTTGCGCGACTTGCTGAAGACTTTGGAAGAAAAAGAGCGCGTGGCAGGGCTGCTCTCTGCTTACCTTGATACCCGGCAGGAAGCGGTACGTGTAGTGATCGGGTTGGAAGAGGCCGTGCCGGAGATGCGCAACTTCGTTCTGATTGGAGCACCGGCCCGTGTTGGCGGCGAGATGCGCGGTTCGCTGGCAGTGATCGGTCCCACAAGAATGGACTACCAGCACACGATTACCGCGGTTTCCTATATTGCGCAGCTCTTCGACAAGCTGCTGAATGAGAACGCGTGAAAATTCCGATTAGAAGAACAGGTTCAGTAGAGATGAGTAAAGGTAATGGACAAGTGGACCAGCAGAACGAGATGCTGGAGCACGAATTGCCGGAAGCTGACCCCAGCGACGGCTTTGAGGAGAAGACCGCAACGGCTGAAGCCCCGCCCAGGGCCGGCGCGGAATTGGAAAAGCTGCGCTCCGAGCGCGACAACCTGCTGGACCGCTTGGCGCGGCTCCAGGCTGAGTTTGATAATTACCGCAAGCGCGCGGCCCGCGAAAATGACGACTTCCGCCAGTATGCTGTCGGAGATGCGGCGAGGAACCTGATTCCGGTGATTGACAACTTTGCTCTGGCGCTGAAGAACACTTCCGGCAGCCCTGAAGATTTTCGCAAAGGCGTGGAGCTGATCAACAAGCAGCTACAGGATGTGTTGCAGCGCTTGAAGGTGGAGCGCGTTCCCGCTCAGGGTGAGCCGTTCGATCCCAGAGTGCATGAAGCCATTGAGATGGTGGAGAGCAACGAGGTTCCGGACAATCATGTTCTGGAAGAGCTGCAGCCAGGGTATCGCATCAAGGAAAGGCTGCTGCGTCCGGCCATGGTTCGCGTAGCTAAGAACCATTAAATTGCATTTGATCAGTTGGGATTGGGCTGCTCCGGTCCGCATTGTGAGTTTCCCCGAACATTTGAAGCGCCCGATGCAGGCGGCTCATCCATTTCTTAACTTTACTGTCTTTATTGAGGAACTTTGGCGACACAGGCAAAACGCGATTATTACGAGGTACTGAGCGTCAGCCGCACGGCGACGGAACAGGAAATCAAGAGCTCTTACCGCAAGCTGGCCATGCAGTTCCATCCCGACCGCAATCCCGGCAATGTTGAGGCGGAAGAGAAATTCAAGGAATGCACTGAGGCTTACGGAGTCTTGATTGACACCGAGAAGCGCCAGCGCTATGACCAGTTCGGCCATGCCGGCGTGAACGGCGGCAGCGGATTCAGCGGCTTCGATCCTTCGAATTTTCAGGATTTCAGCGATATCTTTGGCGACATTTTCAGCGACTTCTTTGGCGTGAATATCGGCGGACGTGGCGGCGCAGGTCGCTCGCGCGCGCAACGTGGGAGCGATGCTCGCGCCGATCTCAACCTGACGTTTGAGGAAGCTGCCGCCGGGAAGAAGACCAGCGTAAAAGTCCGCAGCTACCAGGTTTGCGATACCTGCCGCGGAAGCGGCGCCGCGGCGGGCAAAGGCCCCTCCGTCTGCAACACCTGCGGCGGGCGGGGACAAGTTCGTTATCAGCAAGGCTTTTTCTCCATCGCGCGAACCTGCCCTTCGTGCCAGGGATCAGGGCGGGTGATCAACGATCCCTGCCCCAAGTGCAAAGGCGAGAGCCGCATCATGCGCGAGCGCACGATGGAAATTACCGTGCCGGCGGGAGTGGAGGATGGCACCCGCATTCGTTATCAGGAGCAAGGCGATGCGGGAATGAACGGAGCTCCCGCGGGCGATCTTTATGTCGTCCTGCATGTGAAACCCCATCCATTTTTTGAGCGCGATGGAAAGGACCTGTATTGCTCGGTGCCGATCTCGTTTCCGCAGGCAGCATTGGGAGCCGAGATCATGATTCCCACGCTTGAGGGCGAACACAAGCTGAGGGTCCCCGAAGGGACGCAGAGCGGCGCAACCTTCCGGGTCCGCGGAAAAGGAATGGCTGCGCTCCAGGGCTCGGGCAAGGGCGATTTGTTTGTTCGAGTAAGCGTGAAGACGCCTGCCAAGGTGACCAAAAGGCAGCGCGAGCTTCTGGAGGAATTGAGCAGCAGCTTCCAGTTTGAAAACAAGCCTGAGCCGCGCAGCCTGTTCGAAAAAGTGAAGGACATTTTTGGCTAAGTACTACATCTGGTTTGTAGTCGTCGTGGCGGGGCTCGCG
>JAICYU010000099.1 GCA_025934025.1 Terriglobales bacterium | reverse complement strand
GGAACGAGACGAGCGGGAGTGGAGGGACCCCGCAGATTTCTCGGTTCTCCGTTGAGGCGTCAGAGAGTTTCAGCGAGGAGGTTTCTTTCAGCGCTTCCGGGGCGAGTCCCTCGTGGAAACACCCTGACGTGGTATCGCGCGTGAAATATTCCGGGGGTTCCTCCACTCACGCTCAGCCGCGCTTCGCGGGACTCGCGTTTCCGTCGGAATGACAGACTCGAAAGGGAGAACTCCGCGGCGGCGGCGATGTATTTACATGGTCTTATACTGAACAAAAACAATTATGAAATACGCTCTCATCTTTGCTGTTCTCGTCTTCACCTCCAGCGCTGTCTCGCAGGTCGCTAAGCCATCAACTTCGGCGCAGGTCATCACCGATCCCACACAGATCACGGCCAAAGAAAAATTCGATGTGCAGCCGCTTTCCATTGAGAAGCTGTATATGACGCGCAACATCGGGGACAGCGCATGGTCGCCCGACGGCAAGCAGATCGCCTTCATCAGCAACATCACCGGACGCAATAATCTTTGGGTCGTGCCGGCGCTGGGCGGCTGGCCCATGCAGCTCACCGTCAGCAATCAGCGGGAGGTGTCGCCGGCATGGTCGCCCACCGGCCGCTGGATTGCCTATGCTTCCGACTACGACGGCAACGAGCAGTGGGACATCTTTCTGGTTTCTCCCAGCAGCGGGCAAGTAGTGAACCTCACCAACACGCCGGAAATATCTGAAGAAGGTCCGGCATGGTCGCCTGACGGAGAGAAGCTGGCGTACAGCGTGAAACCCAAGACCGGGCCGAACTACGAGATTGACGTGATGGATTGGAGCACGAAAAAAGTGACGCACCTCACGTCAAACACTCCGGCCAACCGCAGCAATCTGGGGCCGATCTGGTCGCGCGATGGAAAGAAGATCGTATTCACCCAGGCCGACGCAGCTTTCAAGGACGCCAACATCTTCATCGCTGATGCCGCCACCGGTCGCGCGACCAATCTGACGCCGCATCAGGGCGAGCAGGCATTCTTTGCCGCCGACGTCTCGCCCGATGGAAAGACAGTGCTGTTCACGTCGAATGCAGAAAACAGCTATCAGAATGCCGGGCTTCTCGATATCGCAACCAGGAAAATCACCTGGCTCACCAACGACAAGTGGGAGGTCAACGCAGGAAAGTTTTCTCCCGATGGCGCGCAGGTCACGTGGACGGCAAATGTGGACGGAAACACCGACATAGTCGTCGAAGACCTGCGAACACATCAGCAGCAGACATTGCCGCTGGCGAAGGGACTCAATACGCTTGCAGGCGCTGCGAGTCCTTTTGACCTGCAGGGCAAGATGCTGCTCTACGCGCACAATGGGCCTGATGCTCCCAACGATCTCTGGGTCTACGATCTGGCGGCGCACAAATCAACTCAAGTTACGAATTCGCTGGTCGGCGGAGTGCGCTCGCAGGACATGGTACAGCCCTTCCTGGTCCACTATCCCAGCAAAGACGGCAAGTGGCAGATCTCAGCCTGGGTGTATGTTCCGTACAATGCCGAGCGCAACGGCAAGAACGCTGCAATCGTCTATGTGCACGGCGGCCCGACCAGCCAGACCGTGAATCTGTTCAGCCGATCCATTCAATATCTGGCGAACCAGGGATATTTCGTGATTGCACCCAACTATCGCGGATCAACTGGATACGGAAAAGGGTTCGAAGACGCCAATCGCTTCGATATGGGGGGAGGCGACCTTCAGGACGTGGTTGCCGCTGCCGACTGGCTGACGAAAACTGGCTATGTTGATGCAAAAAAGATCGCCGTCGTGGGCGGCAGCTATGGCGGCTACCTCAGCATGATGGCTGTCACCAAAACTCCCGAGCACTGGGCCGCCGCGGTGCCGATTGTCCCTTTTGTGAACTGGTTCACTGAGATCCAGAATGAAGATCCCGCGTTGCGCGAATACGACATGGCAACCATGGGCGATCCCATGAAAGATAAAGCACGCCTGCAGGAGCGCTCACCGATCAACTTTGTTGACCAGATCAAGGCGCCGGTGCTGCTGCTGGCCGGCGGCAACGACCCGCGTTGTCCTCGGACCGAAGCCGAACAAGTGGCCGGCGCCATCAAGAAACGCGGCGGAGTAGTGGAACTGAAAGTCTACGAAAATGAGGGACACGGCTTCGCCAAGATCGAGAACCAGATTGACGCTTACACGCGCATCGCGGATTTCTTGAAGAAGTATGTGCCGCCGGAAAAGTGCGGGTGCAACCTTTACGAGTAGGCGTCAGCAGTCAGCACTCAGCCAGGAGATTAACCGCAAAGGACGCAATGGTCGCAAAGCATTCTTGAAGATCTCAAGGATGCCTGTGTCGGATCCAATCTTGGCAATCGTGGATAAGGGTTTGGGAGATCAGGGCCGGATGAAGACAGGTTTCGTGCTGTCAGCGTAGAAGAATTTCAAAGAACTGCTGTAGATTCGTTATCCGTTGCGCACTTTGCGTCCTTTGCGGTTAATCCAGATGCAGAGCACTGAGTGCTGTGTTATTTGCTCAGTCCCAGCCGTTCCAGCCACTGCTGCGACGCGACTTTGTGTACCTGCTCGACAATCGCCAGTACCAGTCCGTTCATGGTGTACTCGCGGGCTTCGATTATGGGTGGGAACCCGGCATCGCGAAGCGTCTTGCTGGTGACAGGGCCAATGGAAGCCAGCCAGATTTCATGCAAGACATTCTTATGTTTCTTATCCAGCAACTTGAGAAAATTTGTTGCGGTGGATGAACTGGTAAACGTCACCACATCAGGACGGTTCTCTTCGCTGGCGAACAGCTTCTGCAATTTGCTCTTGGCCGCTGCTGGGATTTTCGTCTCGTAGGCTTCCACCACATCCACCTGCGCGGCGGTCTTCCTGAGTTCGGTGGGCAGCACGTCGCGCGCGACTTTGGCCCGTGCCAGCAGAATCTTCTTGCCCTCAGTTCTGCCGCGTAGCGCGTCCACCACAGCTTCGGCGATGTACTTTTTCGGAGTAACTGCCACCGCGAGTCCCTGGCGCTCGATAGCTTTCTTCGTCGCTGGTCCAATCGCCGCAATCTGCAAATGCTTGAGACTGGCTGCCGCAATCTTCAGCTTCTTCAGTCGCGAAAAAACGGCCTCCACTCCATTCACGCTGGTCAGAATCATCCAGTCATATTCGGCGATGTTCTTGAGTGCGCTATCGAGCGGCTTGTAGCTGCGCGGGGGATTGATCTCAATCGTGGGAATCTCAATCGCCTCAGCGCCGCGCTCGCGCAGCAGAGTTGAAAGAGCGGAGCTCTGTCGAGCGGCCCGGGTGTTCAAGATGCGCCATCCGGTCAGGGTCTGGTCAATGGCGGCTTGCTGGGGAGTAGAGGAATTCATGGCTGATTAGGAACCGCGGCGTTCTCGCCGTAAACATCGTTGAGGATTTCCTGAGCCCCGCGCATCAAGAATTTCTGCGCTGTGGCCCGCCCAAGCTCTTCCGGATCATCGCCTTCAGCCCACTCGCGCAGCACTTCGGTGCCGTCCGGCCGGCCGACCATCGCCCGCAACTTCATACGCTTGCCTCGCTTTTCCGCAAGGGCGCCGATGGGCACCTGACAACCTCCGCCCAGGGCACCCAGCAACGCCCGTTCGCACGCAACTTCGGCGCGAGTCGCGGGATCATCCATGAAGGCCAGGCTCCGGCGTGTTGCCTCATCATCTTTACGCGTCTCAATTGCGAGCGCGCCCTGTCCGACCGCGGGACACATCAGATCGGCCGGGATGCAGGCACGCATGTGCTCCTGAAGTCCCAGGCGGCGCACTCCGGCGGCGGCAAGAATGATGGCGTCGTACTCGCCCGATTGCAGCTTGCGCAGCCGCGTATCCACGTTGCCGCGCAGGGGAAACACTTCCACATCGTGGCGCAACGCCTTGAGCTGGCATTGGCGGCGCAAACTGCTGGTGCCAACCTTCGCATTTGTCGGAAGCTCCTGCAGCCCCGAATACTTTACCGAGATAAAAGCATCGTGCGGGTCTTCACGCTTCAAAATGGCAGCCAGATCAAATTCCGGCTGAAGCTCCGTCGGCACATCCTTGAGACTGTGGACCGCCAGATCAATCTGCTTTTCCGCCAAAGCTTCTTCAATTTCTTTGGTGAACATTCCTTTGGTGCCAACCTTGGCCAGAGCAACGTCCAGCACCTTGTCGCCGGTGGTCTTGATAATTTTGATTTCGATGGAATGTCCCTCTTCACGCAGCAGATCGGCCACGTGATTGGCCTGCCACAGGGCGAGCTGCGACCCGCGCGATCCGATGCGAAGCGTCGCCATCAGCCCTTGGCTTTCCTGCTGTTCAGGTTGAAGAGCTTGCGCACGATGTCTTCGATGGTAGCAGCCTCAGGGTCGGCGGCAGAAGACTTAAGCGTGGTGATAGGAGTGTGCAGCAGCTTGTTGATGATGCCGCGCGTCATGGCGTCAATCGCTGCTTCCTGCTCGGGGCTGATCTTGCCCAGCCTGCCGCGGGTGCGGTCAATTTCCGCCTGGCGGATGGCTTCGCAATACTCCTGCAAGGAGAGGATGGTCGGCACCACGGCCAGCGACTTCATGCGGCTCGCGAAGCGGTCTACTTCGGCCTCGATAATCTTTTCCGCGCGCTCCGCTTCCTTCTTGCGCTCGACTCCGTTGCTGGCGGCGACGGCTTGCAGATCGTCCACGTCGTAAACAAAGATGCCGTCGAGCTTGTTCATTTCCGGTGCGACGTTTCGCGGAACGGCAATATCAATGAAGAACACGGGGCGATTGCGCCGCCGGCTGCGTAGCTTCTCGCCATGCTCTTTACGGAACAGCGGTTCAGGCGCTCCGGTGGAGGTGAGAATAATGTCGGCGCCTTCCGCCGTCTCATGCAGCCGCTCAAACGGAATGGCATTTCCTCCGAACGCTTCTGCCATTTGCGCCGCACGTTCAAATGTCCGGTTGCTGACGATGATCCGTGTTGCTCCGTGCGCGATCAGGTGACGCGCCGCCAGTTCAGCCATCTTTCCAGCGCCCACCAGATAGACCGTCTTGCCATCCAACGAACCGAAGATCTTCTCCGCTAGCTGCGCGGCGACTGAAGCGATGGAAACGCTGGAGCTGCCGATAGCCGTCTCCGAGCGCACGCGTTTCGCAACAGCAAACGCACGCGATAAGAGCTGCTCCAAAGCCGAATGGACCGCGCCCAAGCCACGAGCAATCGCGTAAGCTTCCTTTACCTGTCCCAGAATCTGCGGCTCACCCACCACCATGGAATCGAGACTGGCGGCAACGCGGAAGACATGGCGCACCACCGCGCGCTCCTGGAATTCATAAATGTGCGGACGAATCTCATCCGGGCTGATGCCGAAGTAGCTGCGGAGAAAGTCCCGCAGGTCCGGCTGCTGGTTGGCGCTGGCAAGCACCTCGACGCGATTGCACGTCGAAAGCACCATTCCTTCCTCAACCCCGGGCTGCTGCACCAGCGCTCCGATGGCTTCAGGAAGACGGTCTTCAGAGACAGCAAGGCGCTCCCGCACCTCCAGGGGCGCGCTGTTATGGTTCACGCCGATGAGGTGAAAGTTCATGGAGCAATAAACCTATGCGTATGGCTCAGACTATTGGCGGCCCACGCCAACACTGCGGTGGCAAAGACCGCGCTCGAAAGGAACGCAGCCCGGCGACCGCGCCAGCCTGCGCTCCAGCGCGAATACAGCAGCACCAGATAGAGCACCCAGGTCAGGATCGAGAGCAGAATCTTCGGATCAAAAAAGTAGCTGGCGCCCTGCCGCGCCTCGCCCAGGATGGAGCCTGCGATCAGCCCGAGCGTCATGAAGGGAAATCCCCACAGCAGCGACTTGTAGCCGATGTCGTCAATCACGGCCAGCGCCGGCAGCCGCGACCAGAAACCTTTTGCAGACTTGCTCTTGAGATTGCGCTCCTGCATCAGGTAGAGAATTCCCGCTATAAAGCTGAACAGCAGCGCCGAATAGCCCACCATGATCAGGGCCACGTGGATGTAAATCCACTGCGCGCTTACGAAGAGCGGCGTCGCGGAGGGAGACGGAGTCTTGCCGAAAGCAGCCGAAGCGGTCAGCAGAAACACGATAGGAAACACCGCCAGACCAGGCGACGTCGCCTGGTAACGCGCATAAATAAAGAAGAAAAAGACCATCAAAACGAAGGCCAGCAGCGACTCAAGTTCGTGCATTGAAGCAGGCGCCCAAGTGTGGCTGAGCATGGCGTTTTCGATCAGGGCAACAAAATGAAAGGTCGTTCCCAGCCCGACGGCGGGCATAGTGATGCGGGTAAGCACTTTTCTCCCACCCCAGACTGAAGCCAGAGCATAAAAAAGACCTACCGCATACAGACAAAGGGCGACCCGTAACCAAAACAGGGGCATAGAGTTACTGCCGATTATAGCCTTGCTTTGCCGGAGTTGAAGCCGACGAAATGAACCGCGGTAACCGCGGCCGGCCATCCGTTCCAGCCGCTTGCAATCAATAGACCGGCCATGTCGGGATAGGTGACATTTTTGCCAAGTCAATTAATTTCAGCATCTTACCTCCATTCGCCGAAGATAAGCTTCATGAAAAATGGCCTGCACGGTTGACCTGCAAGCCACAAACGAGACAAAAGTTTTGGAAAGCGAGAGCTTACTTCGGCGGCATCTGGTCCTTCATCATGGAAACGTTGGAAACGGTCAGCTTGCCGTCTTCCAAGTTGCCCTTCACCGTAACGTGATGGCCTTCGTGGCCTTTCAGCGCTTCAGGGTTGGTCACCGGAATCACGCTCTTGTCGCTGTTAACGAACACCAGCGCCTGGCCGGCGTCGGCGCACTTCTTGGCGCAGTCGGCATTCACTTTGGCGCCGCACTTGGCATCACTCACCCAGCCATGCCAGGTTCCGGTCTTGGCCATAGCCATGCTTGCGGCTAGCGCCAGGAAAAGCAACACAGGTAATGCTTTCTGCATTTGAGTCTCCTCTCTGCTTGTTGGTATCTTGAATGTTTCCCTGCACCACGTACGCAGCCAAAATCGGAATGGATTGCGCCGCATCGGTTCAGAGGAATTAGCACCGTTCCCGGGAATCCGATCAGCAGCAAACTTTCGTACTTCAAGGAAGAAGAATGCGCGGTTCTGGCACGCAGACGTCGAACGTCAAGGATGAAGCGGGGCTGATTGCGCGCATTCGCACGGGAGACGAGAGTGCCATGGGTGAGCTTTACGACCGCTATTCCGGCGTGGTGTATGGGGTCGCGCTGCGGGTGCTGGGCGATACCATGGCCGCTGAAGACGTGCTGCAGGAAGTGTTTCTCCAGCTCTGGCGCAACTCGCAGACCTTCGACGCCGAGCGCGGCAGGCTGGCGCCGTGGCTGGCGGTGATCGCGCGCAATCGGGCGATTGATCGGCTGCGCAAGCGTCCTCTGGAAGATGATATTTCTGAGTTGCCGATTGCGAGCGGAGTCAACCTGGAAGACGAGGCCGCGCGGAAGCTTGCGGTGGAAAAAGTGCGATCAGTTCTGGCGCTGTTGCCGGCCGAGCAGCGAAGAGTTCTTGAGATGGCATATTTTGAAGGTCTCACGCACACTGAAATTGCCGGCAAAACCGGAGAGCCGCTGGGCACCGTCAAGACGCGCATTCGCTCCGGGTTGCTGGCGCTGAGAAAAGCATTGGCATGAAAGCACACGAACAATTCGCTGACAACCTGGCGCTCTACGCCATGAACGCGCTCGACGACCCGCGCGAGATGGCGGAGCTCCAGTCACATCTGGGGACTTGCGGCGAATGCCGGCGCGAATTGGAAGCGCTGCGCGCGGATACGGCATTGCTGGCTCTTTCTGCCACGGGTCCGCAACCGCCGCAACGTGCGCGGCAACGGTTGATGCAGGCGATCGCCGCAGAGCCTCACCACGAAAAGCACGGCAAGCCGCATTTCGTAGTGGGACGTCTTCGTCCGCGCTGGATGACCTGGACCCCCGTTTTCGTTGCCATCCTGCTGGCTGTGATCAGCATTGGCCTAATGACGGATAACTCCCAGCTTCGCCGGAAGAATGACAACCTTGCCGCGCAGCTCGTTCAGGAGCAGCGCAACTCAGCATTGGCGCATGAAGTCATGGGCATGTTGAACGATCCCGCAGCCGTTCGCATGACGTTGGTTGCTGCGAAGAAGCCGCCCCAGCCACAGGTGAAGACCATTTATGAGCCGCAGAAGGGTCACGTGCTTCTGCTGGCCAACAACCTTTCGCCACTTCCCCAAAACAAAGTTTATGAACTGTGGCTGATTCCGATGAGCGGCGCTCCCATGCCGGCCGGCACCTTTGAGCCTGACCCGAAAGGCAACACACTCATGATGCATGCGATGGATAATCCCGGCACTCAAGCCCAGGCCTTCGCCGTAACGATTGAGCCGCGCGGGGGAAGCACGAGCCCCACGATGCCGATTGTGATGATGACCGCAAGCTGAGACGTCGCGCAAAAGCAGCGCAACTCTCAACCAGCCGTGAAAAATCGCTTGACAAACCTGCTGTGCTGCTATGAATATTTATGCATTGCATTTGCATAATTATTCCTTATGACAAAGCTCTTGCGCCAGCGCACGATTGTCGAACTTGCCCAGGATGGGCCGCTGCCCAACCAGCAGGAGTTGTGCAAGCTGCTGGGCAAGCAAGGCTTTCATGTCACGCAGGCCACGCTCTCGCGCGACATCAACGATCTCAAGCTGGTGAAGACCTCCGAGGGCTACATCCTTCCCAACGGCGATGGCCCGCCCGAGCCGATGCCCGCTGCTTCGCGCGTGGTACGGGAATTTGTGCGGGAAGTGCGGCGCGCGCAAAACCTTCTTGTGGTCAAGACTGTTGCTGGAAGCGCGCAGCCGGTGGCGGTTGCCATTGATGCCGAAGGCTGGGACGAAGTGGTGGGCACCGTGGCGGGCGACGACACCATCCTCATCATTTCCGGAAACAACCGGCAAGCACGGCAGCTTCAATCGCGGCTGGAGGCGATGCGCGCCTGATGCCTGCGATCATCCAGCCTGCCGTGGTCGGGGCCACCGGCTACGCCGGGTTCGAGTTGGCCCGGCTGCTCTATCGCCATCCGCGGAGCAAGAAGCCTGTCTTGTTCACGCGTGATACGGACGACGGTCTCGCGCAACTCGACGAGGTCTATCCACATATCAGCGGCAACGGCGGCTTTCCTCTACAGCCGTTCGAGTGGAAAGCCCTGCGGGCTCAGGGCGTGGACGTGCTGTTTCTCGCCACTCCGCATGAAGTATCGCGCGAGTGGGTTCCGGAAGCTATGCGCCACGGCGTGCGCGTGGTGGACCTGAGCGGCGCCTGGAGGTTGCTTCAGCGCGAGTCTCGTGCGGTTTACGATTTTCACGATGGCGATCCCGCGGCGGCCGAGCAGCTTACTAGTCAGGCGGTGTACGGCATTCCTGAACTGCATCGCGAGCGCTTGAAGACGGCAGAGCTGGTGGCAAACGCCGGCTGCTACTCGACCTCGATCATCCTCGCCTTGGCTCCGCTCATTCGCGCCGGACTCGTGGATCTCGATCATGGGATCGTGTGCGACTCGAAGTCCGGCGTTTCCGGCGCAGGAAAGCAGCCGACGCAGAAGACGCATTTCATTGAGGTGGCGGAGAACTTCTCAGCCTACTCCGTCTTCAATCACCGTCACACTGGAGAAATTCTGGAACAGCTTGGGCTTTCGGCGGAACAACTGATCTTTACTCCGCACCTGCTTCCGATTCCGCGGGGCATTCTGTCCACCATCTATCTGCGCTTGAAATCGCCCGCGGAAGCGCATGACGTCGAAGCCTGCATGAAGACGTTTTATGCGAGTTCGCCCTGGGTGCGGATCTTCCCGGCCGGCAAGCTGCCGCAGATCCAGTACTCGCTGCACAGCAACTATTGCGACGTCGGTTTCGTCCTGGCGCCGGACCGCAGGCGCGCGGTGATCGTCTCGTGCCTGGACAACCTCATGAAGGGTGCTGCCGGGCAGGCCGTGCAGAACATGAATGTGATGTTTGGATGGAGTGAAGAGGAGGGCCTACGGTGAAGATCGTGGTAAAACTCGGCGGCGCCACGCTGGAAGATTCCTCTCTGCTCGAGCGCGCTGCGCTGGCGATTAAGCAACTCGCTGCGGAACATCAGGTCGCGGTGGTACACGGCGGCGGCGCCGCTCTGACGCGCGTCCTGAAGCAAATCGGCAAATCCAGCCAGTTCATTGACGGGCTGCGCGTGACCGATGCCGAGACGCGCGACTTCGCCGTAATGGTGCTGGCTGGACACATGAACAAGAAACTCGTGGCCGCACTGGCCCAGGTGAACCAGCCGGCTGTCGGAATGTGCGGCGGCGATGGCTTGGCCTTTCGCGCGCGCAAGAAAGCTCCCAACGGGCATGATCTGGGATTTGTAGGCGAAATTTCCGCCGCCGATCCGCGCTGGATCACCGCCATCTGGCAGCAGGGTTGCGTGCCGGTGATTTCGAGCGTTGCCTTGGGCAGCGACGGCGAATACTACAACGTGAATGCCGACCAGATGGCTTCGGCGTGCGCGGTGGCCTGCTGCGCCAACGCTCTCATCTTTCTCACCGATGTTGCGGGGGTGAAGGACGAGGAGGGGCTGGTGATGCGCTGGCTGAATCTGAACACGGCTGCCACGCTGGCCGCCAAGGCCGTGATCAGCGGCGGCATGTTGCCCAAAATGGATGCCTGCCGCAACGCACTGCTTCATGGCGTGGGCCGCGTCCGCATTTTGCCGGCGGAACAGGTAGAGATACTTCCGGAATTTTATTTCAGCAAGATTGAATCGGGCACGGAGGTGCTGGTCGCGTGAATCTGGAGCAGGTAAAGAAACTCGAATCCAAGCTGCTGCTGGCGACCTACGATCGCTATCCGGTGCTGCTTACCAAGGGCCAGGGCGTCCACGTGTACGACGCCAAAGGCCGCAAGTATCTCGATTTTCTGAGCGGCATCGGCGTAAACGCGCTCGGCTATGCGCACCCTGCAATCTCGAAGACCATCGCGCGCCAGGCGAAGCTCCTGATCCACACGTCGAATCTCTTCTACACCGAATACCAGGGCAAGCTTGCGGCCGGGCTGACGAAGATCAGCGGCCTGGATCGCGCGTTCTTCACCAACAGTGGCACGGAAGCATGGGAAGCGGCGCTGAAGCTGGCGCGCGCTTATGCCAAAGAAGGCTGCGCCGCCGGTTCGGAGCCGAAGTGGAGAATTCTCGCGCTGGAGCATGCGTTTCACGGACGCACCTTTGGCTCGCTCGCGACAACTCACAAAGAGAAATACCGCGCGCCGTTTACTCCCGTTGTGCCCGGCGTGGAGTTTGTGAAATTCAACGACGTTGCCGATCTTGAGCAGAAATTCGATTCCACAGTATGCGCCATCGGATTTGAGTTCATTCAAGGCGAGGGTGGAATCCGTCCGGTGAGCCGCGAGTTTGCGCAACGCGCATTCGATCTTGCGCGCCGCAACAATGCGCTGCTCATCGCAGACGAAATCCAGAGTGGGATGGGCCGCACTGGACGCTGGTTCGCCTACCAGCACTACGGGATTCTGCCCGACCTTGTCACCGTGGCCAAGCCAATCGCCGGCGGTCTGCCTTTAGGCGCGCTGCTGGCAAGCGAGCGGGTATCGCAGTGCATTCATCCGGGAATGCACGGAACCACCTTCGGTGGCGGTCCGCTGGCGTGCAGCGTGGCGCTGCAACTGCTGAACCTCCTGGAGAAGCAGAAATTCCTGAAGCGCGTACAGAAAACGGGCGAGTACTTCATGGAAAAGCTGGAGAAGTTGCGAGCGTCGCATCCAGCAATCAAAGAAGTTCGCGGTTTGGGGCTGATGGTGGGCGTGGAAATGGAGTCCGACGATCTTGCAAAAGCAGTGGTGCAACAGATGCTCGAGCGCGGCGTGATTCTCAACCGCACAGACGAGACGGTGCTGCGGTTTCTGCCGCCTTTCATTATCAAGAACAAGCACGTGGATGAAGTAATTGCCAAGCTCGACCAGGTACTTACTGCAAATTCCAGGCAGTTGGCCGGCATGGCCCAAAGGAGAAGCAGATGATGCCAGCAAGAATGTTTGACGTTGCGCAGATGAG
>JAICYU010000362.1 GCA_025934025.1 Terriglobales bacterium | reverse complement strand
GTGGCGCACTCCGGACACCAGTTCACCTTGCTGTTCTTACGGTAGGCGAGGCCCTTCTCGTAAAGCTTTAAAAAGAACCACTGGTTCCAGCGATAGTATTCCGGCAAACAGGTGGTGACTTCGCGCGACCAGTCATAGCTGAAGCCCATGCGGTTCATCTGCTTCTTCATGGCCGCGATGTTCTGCAAGGTCCATTGCCGGGGCGGAACTTTGTTTTTGATGGCTGCATTTTCTGCAGGAAGACCGAAGGAATCCCAGCCCATGGGATGGAGCACGTTGTAGCCCTGCATCCACATGTAACGCGCGAGGGCGTCGCCAATGGCATAGTTGCGGACGTGTCCCATGTGGAGCACGCCGGAAGGATAGGGCAACATTTCCAGGACGTAATACTTCTTGCGCGAGCTGTCAGCCGTATCGGCAGCGAACAATGCCGGCTCGGCCTGCCAGCGCGCATGCCACTTCTCTTCTATGCGATGGGGATCGTAGCGGTCGTCTATCTGCGTCTGCCGCTGCGTTGGATTGGCGGGAATGTCCTTGGTCTCAGCCATGTTCTATCTTAAGCTCTTTTTCGTTTTGCCGGAACTGTTGCCGGCGCTTTTGCTGTTGCTACCAGCGACTTAAGAAGGCTCACGTTCTGCAGATCATCCTGCGGCTCGTCAATTGGTGTTTCCGCGATGAAGGCCGAGTGCTCCGTACGCGGGTCGTTCAGCAGACGCCGGAACGCCTCCAGCCCGATGGTGCCTTTGCCGATGTGCTCGTGCCGGTCCCGTTTGGAGCCGCGTGGATCTTTGGCATCGTTGCAGTGCCAGACGCGGACATTCTCAAGGCCAATGCTCTCGTCCAGATGCTTCATTGTCTGCTCATATCCGGCTTCACTCACAACGTCGTAACCGCACACGTGCGTGTGGCAAGTATCAATGCAGACGCCGGCGGGACAAACGGGACGAAGGTATTCAAGTAGATGCGCCACCTGCTCAAACGATCCACCCAGCGAGAACTCTGCCCCGGCAGTGTTCTCAATCAAGATCGTCAGGTTTCCTCTTTTCAGATCCAGCCCCTCGGCTGATTCAGCGATGGACTGCGCTACCAGGTGCAAACCTTCTTCACGGCTACGACCGCGAAACGACCCCGGATGCAACACGAGGTAATCAGCACACAAGGCCAATGCGCGCTGCAACTCGCCGCGAAATGCTTCCACTGACTTGCGATGAAACTCCGCGGTTGCGCTGGCCAGATTCACCAAGTAGCTGGTATGAATGACCAGGGGCGCGATTCCATACTTCGCGCGCAGCCTGCCCATCTCCTCACACTGTGTCTGGCCCAGGGAATAGGGCTTCCACTGTCGGGGGCTGGAGGAAAAAATCTGGAAACAGTTAGCGCCGAGGCGGTAAGCCCGTTCGGCTGCCATTTCCACTCCGCCGGCCGTTGAGGTGTGAATGCCGATTCGGCGCGGTCCAGGAGGCGGCGGGTCACCGTGCGACCACAGCAGCACATCCTTCATGCTGAGTTTCCGCTTCGACCCTGTTGGCTCCGCCGACAT
>JAICYU010000356.1 GCA_025934025.1 Terriglobales bacterium | reverse complement strand
CTGGAGCAAGCCCAAACACCAGGCCCGTAAGAATGGAAATCAGCAGAGCGAAGGCCAGCACCACCCAGTCGATTCGTACTTCGTTGAGCCGGGGAACGTTCGACGGCACAAAGCGCAGTATGAAGCCTAAAGTACCTACTGCGGTTGCGATTCCCGCCGCACCGCCGATGAGCGACAGCAGCATGGACTCGGTCAGCAGTTGGCGCACCATGCGGCCGCGGCTCGCCCCCAGCGCTAACCGCATCGCCATCTCCTGTTGCCGCCCCGAAGCGCGCGCCAAGAGGAGATTGGCAATGTTCAGCGATACGATGAAAACGATCAGGATGACCGCACCCAGTAATACCAGCAGCATGGGCCGGACCTTGCCCACCAGAGTTTCCTGCAATGGTTGAATCTCAATGGTCCATTGCGCCTGCGGCGCGTAATCGGCGGGAAAGTCGCGGCGTAATTGGGCAGCCATGGCAGTGAGCCGCGCCTGAGCTTGCTTCAGCGTGACGCCTGGCTTGAGCCGTCCGATTCCGTTTGGGAAAATCCGGGTACCCCGCAATGGCGGGGGAAAGGGAGCTCCGGTGAATCCGAAGGCGGCAAACACTTCCGCGTCGCCGGAAGTCGTCGGTCCAGGATGGCGAAATCCGCGTGGCAGAACCCCAATAATTGTAAGGGGATCACCGTCGATCCGGATGGTACGGCCGATCACATTCGGGTCGGCGCCATAGGCCCGGTGCCACAGGCCATCGCTGATCACGACCACTGGAGCGACACCAGGCACGAAGTCCTGCGGACCATACAACCGTCCGATTTGCGGGGTCACACCCAGCATGGAAAAGTAGCTAAAACTGGTATTGACGCCCTCTACACGCTTGGGCTGTTTGGCGCCGGTCAAATTCTCGCTACCTTCGAAGATCGGGGTCACATCTTCAAACACACCCGATCGCATCAGCAAATCATCCATTTCGGGCTTGGAAAACCTGACGTCGCGCAATCCTAGGCCTGGCTCGTTAAAGTAGACTCGTACCAAGCGGTCGGGGTCGCGGTAGGGCAGAGAGTGCAGCAACACGGCATTCACGATGCTGAAAATGGCCGTGTTGGCTCCGACTCCCAGGGCCAGTGTCAAAATCGCAACCGCCGTAAAACCTGGATTCTTGCACAACAGTCTGAATCCATAACGCAGGTCCGATCCTAGTTCACCCCACCAGCGCACGCCTACCGATGCCCGCATGGCATCTTTGTGAGACTCGATTCCGCCGAACTCAATTCTCGCCTGTCGCATCGCTTCCTGCTGGGAAAGGCCTTTGCGAACCAAGTCCGCAGCCCGGCTCTCAATGTGGAAACGCACCTCTGTTTCCATTTCACTTTCAAGACGTTGTCCTTTGACCATCCACTTCAACCAAGAAAGGAATCGAGTCAGAAGATTCATATTTCCTCGGAGGTGGTGCGCAGGATACTGGCGATCAACGACGCCATGCGGTTCCATTTTTCGGTTTCCGAATGGAGTTGGCGCCGCCCGGCTGCAGTCAGGCTGTAGAACTTCGCCTTGCGTTTGTTGTCCGATTCCCCCCACTCGCTGGCGATCCAACCCTGGTGTTCCAGCCGATAGAGCGCTGGGTATAGCGAGCCCTGCTGGATTTCCAGCTGTTCGCCAGAGATCTGCTGAATGCGCAGCAGAACCCCGTAGCCGTGCAGTGGACCAAGCGATACAGCTTT
>JAICYU010000057.1 GCA_025934025.1 Terriglobales bacterium | reverse complement strand
CCCGACCATCGGCTGCACCTGCCGCGTTTGCACATCCAGTGATCCGCATGACCAGCGTACCCGCCCATCTGTCATGTTGCAGTACGACGGGCGCTGCGTCCTGATTGATACCACGCCCGACTTCCGCCAGCAGGCCATCCGTGAGCGAATCAGCCGTATTGATGCAATCCTCTACACCCACTCCCATGCCGACCACATCCTGGGTCTCGATGATGTGCGGCCGCTGAGTTTCCGCGCCACGGAGAAGATCCCGCTCTATGCGCACCAGAACACCGCAGATGCCATGGAAGGAATTTTCCGCTACATCTTTGAATCAAACTACAAGTTCGGCGGCATCGCGCGCGTTCAGATGAACCGGATCAACGGAGCGCTTGATCTATTCGGCGCTCGCTTTGAACCCATCAGAATCATTCATGGTGATGCCGATATCCACGGCTTCCGCTTTGGCTCGGCAGCTTACCTTACTGACTTCAGCGAGGTTCCACCGGAATCTATGGAGCGTCTGCGTGGGCTCGATATTCTTTTTCTCGACGCGCTCCGCCATCGGCCGCATCCGACGCACTCGACCGTCGAGAACTCGTTGCGTCTGGTGAAGGAACTGGCCCCGAAGCGCGCGTTCTTCACGCATATTTCTCACGATCTGCCGCACGAGGAGACCAACCGCAGTTTGCCTGAGCACGTTCGCCTTGCGCATGATGGACTGAAGCTGGAGTTCGAAATCGCATGAGGATCTTCCGCTCTCTGGAAGAAGTTCCCGCGGATTTTGGCCCCGCCGTTGTGACCGTGGGAAACTTTGACGGCGTCCACTGCGGTCACCAGCAGGTTCTGCGAGAAGTGGTACGGCGCGCGCGCGATACTGGCAGCAGGGCCATCGCCGTGACTTTCGATCCGCATCCTCTGCGCATTTTGCGTCCCGATGCGGCGCCAAAACTGATCACTCCACAGCCGCTCAAAGAAAAACTGATGGCGCATTCGGGCTTGGACGCGCTGCTGGTGGTCCCTTTCACCCGCGATTTCTCCATGATGACGGCTGAAGATTTCTCCCGTGCCGTTCTCGCTGACAAACTGCGCGCCCGGGAAGTTCATGAAGGAGAGAGCTTCCACTTCGGGCACAAGGCGCAAGGTACGCCTGCTCGTCTTCAGGAACTGGGCCGCGAACTTGGGTTTGCGGTAAAGCTCTATCCCGTAATGATGATGCGCGGCAGCCCGGTCTCAAGCAGCGGAATTCGCGCACTTCTGAGCGCAGGCAGGGTAAGCCGCGCCGCGCGCCTGCTGGGCCGTGTATTTAGCATTACCGCAACTCCAGGGCGGGGTCGCGGCTACGGGCACAAGTACACCGTACCGACAATTAATCTCAGCCGCTATGACGAGCTTGTCCCTGGCGACGGCGTTTACTTCACCAAGACCCGGGTTGGCGATGAGACATTCGACTCCGTTACCAACGTCGGCAATCGTCCAACGTTTGGACATGAATCGTTTGCCATCGAAACGCATTTGCTCAACTTCCATCCTCTGGACGTCACCGCCCAAACGGAAGTTGAAATTTTCTTCCTGCGCTGGCGCCGGGGAGAAATAAAGTTCCCGTCGGTTGAGGCTCTCAAGAAACAGATTGGAGAAGACGTGGCCCGAGCGCAGCGATATTTCGATCTTTTGAAGAAGCATTCAGCACTCAGCAGTCGGCGCTTAGCAATCAGTCCTGCGGCAGGGTTTCCAGAAATGCCGGCACTGCCGAAGAATCCAACTTGAGAAACCAGTGCTGGTCGCCTCTTCTCTTTAATTTTCAGTCTTTGGCAATTTCGGCAATTACGTCGATCTTGCAGGGCTGAGTGCTGATTGCTGATTGCTGAGTGCTCGCCGAGAAAGACTGCTAAAATTCGTTTTCTCTCATGGCCGCCACCACCTTCCGCCTCTCTGACGTTACTTCCGCGCAAAAGCGCACGCTCATTGCAGCTTCGCTGGGTTGGGCGCTCGATGCTTTTGACGTCATGCTGTATAGCCTCGTGATCGCGCACATCATGAATGCCTTCCAGATCAACAAGGCGACCGCGGGCTGGCTGGGCACATTTACACTGCTGGCGTCGGGAATCGGCGGGGTATTGTTCGGCTTTATTGCCGACCGCATCGGCCGCACCAAAGCACTGATGCTGAGCATTCTCACATACTCGATCTGCTCCCTTGGATCGGGCCTCTCGCCGAATATTCCTGTGCTTGCCTTCTTCAGGTTCGTTCTGGGGCTTGGCATGGGGGGCGAGTGGAACACGGGAGCAACTCTTGTTGCGGAAACATGGCCCACGCATCTTCGAGCTAAAGCAATTGCCATCGTCCAGAGTTCATGGGCATGGGGATATGCCGCTGCCGCGCTGGTTGCTGGAGTTGTGCTCTCTGCTACCAAAAATTGGCGGCTGGTGTTTTTTGTCGGCATTCTGCCCGCTTTGGCCACGCTCTGGATTCGCGCCAGCGTTCCTGAGTCGGAGATGTGGAAGCAGCAAAAGCACCGCGCGGAGCACGCCGATTCCCGGTTTGTTGAGGTCTTCAGCCGCGCACTACGGCGGAACACCATCTTTCTGTTCCTGCTGAATTTCTTCGGGCTGTTCGCCTGGTGGGGACTCTTTACCTGGATTCCTCCCTATCTCACTCTTCCAGTAGAAAAAGGCGGGCGTGGCTTCAGCATGATGCAGACCACAACGTTGCTCATTGTGCTGAACCTGGCGGGAATGTTTCCCGGCTATTTGAGCTTCGGCTGGTTTGCCGAGCGCTTTGGGCGCAAGCGGTCGTTCGCAATCTATCTGCTTTGCGCCGCGCTACTGGTTCCGGCATATGCCGCGGCGCGCTCGCAGTGGAGCATCATGGTTCTGGGCGCGCTGGTCGCATTCTTTGGCACCGGATTCTTCTCCGGGTCGGGGCTGATCGGCAGTGAACTCTTCCCTACTCATCTGCGCGCCCGCGCGCTGGGCTTCACCTACAACGGCGCTCGCACCTTGAGCGCCTTTGCTCCTTACACCATCGGCCGTCTGGGACAAGCCCGCAATCTCTCCTGGGCATTTACGTTTTGCGGGGTTTCATTCCTGCTGGCGATGCTGATGGCGTTGCAGTTGCCGGAAACCAAAGGCAAAGAACTGGAATGATCGCCAGCATTGGTCTGTAATGAAGCTACTGATTGGATCAAAAGCTTGCGAATTTCGGATTGGAATCAGACTGTCGCCGGAGCCGGCACAGTGTTCTTTCTCGGCCTGCGGTTGGCCTGAAGGATCTTCTTCCGCAGGCGCAGGTTCTTGGGTGTGACTTCCACCAGTTCGTCATCGGCGACGAATTCGATTGCCTGCTCCAGCGTAAGCGCTTTAAAAGGCACCAGGCGGATCGCCTCGTCGGCCGTGGAAGCGCGCATATTGGTCAGCTTCTTTTCCCGTACTACGTTCACGTCCAAGTCCGTTTCACGCGCATTTTCGCCAATGATCATGCCTTCGTAAACGTCCACTCCCGGCCCCACAAACAGAACTCCGCGTTCCTGCAAGCCGTAAAGAGCGTACGCGGTCGAGGTCCCCGAGCGATCGGCCGCCAGCGCTCCCGTCATGCGGTGCGGAATCTCGCCCAGCCACTCCGTGTAGCCATCAAACAGTGAGTTCATGATGACGGTGCCGCGCGTTTCGGTGAGCAGTTCTGAGCGCAGCCCAATCATCCCGCGACTGGGAATGCTGAACTCCATGCGCACACGGCCGGAGCCGTTGTTGTGCATTTTCAGCATCTGCCCTTTGCGCGTTCCCAGCTCTTCAATAACAACGCCAACAAAGTCTTCGGCGATATCCACCGTCAGGTGCTCTTTGGGCTCCATCAGCTTGCCGTCAATCCGCTTGGTAACAATTTCCGGCTTGCCCACAGCGAGTTCGTAACCTTCGCGCCGCATGGTTTCAATCAGGATCGAAAGTTGCAATTCCCCGCGACCCAGCACTTTGAATGAGTCCGTGCTATCCGTTTCTTCGACGCGCAGCGAAACGTTGGTGAGCAGCTCTTTTTGCAAACGGTCGCGCAGATTGCGCGAAGTTACATAGCTGCCCTCGCGGCCGGAGAACGGCGAAGTGTTCACCGCGAACTGCATGGCAATTGTCGGCTCGTCAATCACAATGCCCGGCAGAGGCGCCGGATTTTCCACGCTGGTGATAGTTTCGCCAATCGCGATTCCCTCTACCCCGGCAATGGCGACAATGTCGCCGCATTCCGTTTCATCCACGTCCACGCGCTTTAGCCCGCTGAAGGAAAACAATTTCGTGATCTTTACTTTTTGCAGTGAGCCGTCCAATTTGGCAATTCCAACTTCCTCTCCATTGCGCAGCTTTCCGTTGAAGACGCGCGCAATGGCTATGCGGCCCAAATAGTCGCTGTAGTCGAGATTGGCAACCAGAATCTGTAATGGATTTTCCGGGCTGCCGGCGGCGGAGGGAATGGTGGAGAGAATGGCATCAAACAGCGGACGCAAGTCCTCGCCTTGAACCTCGGCGCGCGTGGAAGCCGTTCCCGCCTTGGCATTGGTGTAGAGCACGGGAAAATCGAGCTGATCTTCGCGCGCGTCCAGATCAATGAAAAGATCGTACAGTTCGTTCAGCACTTCCTGGGGCCGCGCATCAGGCCGATCAATCTTATTGATCACCACCAATGGGGGCAGCCCAGCCTCGAGGGCTTTGCTCAGAACATATCGCGTCTGCGGCAGCGGCCCTTCGCTGGCGTCCACCAGCAGCATCACTCCATCCACCATCTTCAGGGCGCGTTCCACTTCGCCGCCGAAATCGCTATGCCCTGGCGTGTCCACGATATTGATCTTCACGTCGTGGTACCAGATGGCCGTATTCTTGGCCAGAATAGTGATGCCGCGCTCGCGTTCCAGTTCGTTGGAATCCATCACGCGATCTACCAACGCTTCATTCGCGCGGAATGTTCCGCTCTGGCGTAGCATGGCATCCACCAACGTGGTTTTGCCGTGATCAACGTGGGCAATAATAGCGATGTTGCGGATGGCTGAATTCAAATGAAGGAAATTCCTGACGTGTTGGCGTTAGGAATATTGTAAATGGGATGCCGCTCCCTGTGCCCGCGAGAGCTCTACATATCAGCGAGATAAGCTCTTATCAATCCTCACGTGGTCATCCGGCCCGACGATTGCGCTCTCATGGACGGCTTTGTATCCGTCCTTTTGCAACGTGATGTCATAGCTGCCCGTATCCACCTGGATCTCGACCGGTGTGGTCTTCTGCAGCGGAGTTCCGTTCACAACCACCTGAGCGCCCTTGGGCTCGCTCTTGATCTCAATGCGCGCCATACCGCTCTGCGCCGGCCTGCCGCCAAACATCTTTCCGCCATTCAGAATGCGGATGTTGTCTGTCCGGCCTGCGACCATCAAACTGGGCGAATAGCTGATTGCCTGCCCCGCCGCAAGTTTCAGATCGGTGCTGGCCTCAAGATAGCCCGCTTTGCGGAGCATCACATTGTGCGTGGCGGGATCGAGTATCAGTTGTGCCGGAGTGACTTTGCCTGTGTCTTTTCCATCCACAAATACAGCCGCTCCGCCAGGCGATCCGGCAACCGTGATCCAGCCCTTGGTTGCGGTAAGCGTCACATTCACGGGAGTTCGTCCGCCGGCAGAAACCTGCACCATCCGTGTTTCGCTGGAGAAGCCAGGCTTACTGACCGTGAGTTTATATTTCCCGGGCGTCAGCGGACCGATTGTCTGCGGTGTCTGCCACTGCCCATTTTGTCCATCAATTTGCACCGTCGCGCCGATGGGCAGCGAGCCTACTGAAAGCTGGCCATCGCTGGGCGCAGAAGGGGCAGGCGCAGTCATGGCCTGAGGCACGCGCGATCTGCGGGCTTCTCTGACGTTCGAGGCACGGGCGGCATGGCCGCGAGGCTCTGCGTCCTGCCTGGAACCGAGGTCCTGGGCTTGTTTGTGAGCGAAAGGCGGCGCTTCCTTCGCCGTTAAGTCAGAGTTTTGCGCAGCTTCTCTCTCCACCGGCAGATCACTCGGTCGCCGCTGGAACATCATGGCCAGTGCAGCCAAAACTACCAGGCATGCCACAACCGCGCCGATCACCTTCCACTGACTTGCCGGAGCAGCGGGCCGCCTCGCTGTTGTAGCTGCGCCGGGATTTCTGTTGACTGTGGCAGGCGGTGCTGCTGCCGCAGGCGGTTTCGCAGTGGGTGGCTTCACGTTGAAGCTTCCTGTGTCCATTGCCTGGAATTTTCCGGTTGCAGGAGCGATGTTAAAGCTGCCGGTCTCCATGGCAGCAAATTTTCCTGTCGCCGGTTTGCCGGCGGCCGCAGTCGCGTTCCGCGGGTCCTTCATTGCGGCTTCAAGGGCTGCCAGCATCTGTGATCCAGTTTGATACCTGTCAGCAGGGTTCCTGGCAAGGCCCTTCATCAACGCGCGCGAAACGCTTTCCGGCACGCGGCTGTTGGCCACGTGCGGTGGATGCGGATTGGCATCAGTAATTGCTCGGTCCACTTCTCCCAAATGCTTGCCTGCAAATGGATTTCGGGTAGTGAATAGCTCGTACAAGACCGTGGTAGCGCTAAAAAGGTTTGCTGCACGGTCGGCAGGACGGTTGTTCACCTGCTCGGGTGAAAGATACGGTTGATCCTCCAGCTTCTTCGCTGGTGTCGGCGTAAGAACGTTCTTGTCCCGCAGCAGCCCGAAATCGAGCAGCTTCAAGCTTCCGTCCGGCAGCAGTTTGATATTCGATGTGTTCAGGAAGTTATGAAATACGCCTTTCTCATTAGCGTAATCCAGCGCTGCCAGAAGCTGTTTGGCCAGCGACATGGCTTCGTTCAAATCAGGAGTGCGTGTTGCCAAAGTTTCGCGGAGCGTCTTCCCTTCCACGTACTCCGCTGTCATGAATACGCTGAATTCTTTGTATCCGCAGGTGTAAAGCCGGGCGATATTCGGGTGTTGCAACGCGCTGGCGCCGCGGGCCTCGGCCATGATCTGCTTCATCAGAGCATCGGCATCGTCAAGCCACTGCGGAATCTCGAACTGGCGCAGCGCGGCCGTGCGGTTGTTCTGAGGACTGCGCGCTTTATGGACCTGGCCAATGCTCCCGCGGCCCAGAGAACTTACTAGCTCCAGACGGTCGGTGCGGGGAGCTGTGGGCGCTCCGGCGGTAGTGGTTCCTGTGTTTTCCTGCATAGTTTTCCACCACGCAAGTCTGAGGGGAGGAGACCACTGCGATGATACCTAAAGGACTCTCCGATGTAGCCCTAAAGAACACTGCCCGTCCATTACCGTGGTAATGCACTTTCTGATCCAAAACAAGCTCTGCTGCAAGTCCATCCGAATAGCCATCTTGCTTATGGAGGCGGGCATCAATGGTGAGAGTTCCCCCTGAAGTGAGGATAGTTTCATGCGCTCGTTGCTCCGCTTTTCTTTGACTTGCTTGTTCATCACCGTCGCCGGCTTTGCCCAGACCGCTCCAACATTCAAATTCGTCTCCATTGATTTTCCCGGATCGAAATTCACCGTCGCCACCGGCATCAACAACTCCGGCGTCATTGTTGGGTACTACGGCAATGCTGCGGGCACCCATGGCTTCCGTCTGGCAAATGCGCATTTCACCACCATCAATGTTCCAGGAGCAGTCTCAACGCTTGTGAATGGGATCAATGGCAATGGAGACGTTGTCGGCACCTACCAGAGCGCCGATCAGAAGCTGCACGGGTTCCTGCTGCACAAAGGGCTAATTACGAAGTTGAATTTTCCGGGCCGCACTCTTAATGGAACTGCGGCCATGGGAGTTAATGATCAGTTAACTGTGGTGGGCACCGTTGATGACGTCACCGGCTTTATATGGAGCAAAGGCATCTTTCGTGCGTTCCATGCGCCAAGCAACGTTCGCGGAGCAACCAACCTGAACGGTATTTCCAATCTAGGATTGATCGTAGGCGCCGTCTTCTTTCAGGATTCCATGCGGCCATTTATGTTTCGCGGCAGTGATTTCGACTTTCTCCACGCGCTTGATCCTGGAGATATTGTGGCCAACGGGGTGAATGGCCGCGGAGATGTCGTTGGATCCGGTGGATTTGGATTTCTTCTGTTGAATCCGGAAGCAGGAGAAACCAGCGCCGACAAACCTGAAAAATTCCCGACGATGCACCCGATCTCATTTCCCGGATCGAACGGCACCACTCTGCCGTTCAGCATCAATTTTTCGCGGTCAATTGTTGGTCAATATTTTGACTCGCAGAATCACTTGCACGGATTTCTTGCGACCGTGAAATAGCATGTAGCACCACGACGATCGGATGCCCCAGCAAGGCTGCTTTCTATTTGGCTCTTGGATGTGTGCGGTCATAGACCTGCATCACCTGATTGATAGAAAGATGGGTGTACTTCTGCGTGGTGGACAGCCGCTCATGCCCCAGCAGTTCCTGGATGGCGCGCAGGTCAGCGCCTTCGGCCAGCATATGAGTGCCGAAGGCATGGCGCAGCGTATGAGGATGGACATCGGGCGGCAGTCCTTTGGCAATTGCGACTTGCTTCACGATGCGGCCAACGCTGCGGGTCGTGAGCGGACCGCCGCGCCGGTTGATGAAAAGCTTGCCCGTCCTCCGGCCGGCGGCGTTGAGTAAAGCCTGCCGCGCCTGGCGATAGCTCTCGAGCGCCGCAGCGGCCGCGCCTTCCAGGGGAACGTAGCGTTGCTTTTTCCCTTTTCCGCGGACCAGGATCAGCCCATTGGCTTCATCAATATCGCCGAGTTCGATACCGATGAGCTCCGAGTTGCGCAGGCCGCAGCCGTAAAGCAGCTCGAAGATGGCGCGGTCGCGTTCGGGGAAAGCTGCGCTCTCAGGCAGAGGACCATCAAGAAGTCCGTTGATCTCTTCCGTGGTCGGGACACGCGGCAGTTTGCTGGGCAGCTTTGGTCGCGAAACCAGCTTGGCTGGATTCTGCTGGACGATGGCTTCCTTTGCCAGCCATTTGAATAAAGAACGAACAGCAGCCAGCGAGCGCGCGACTGAGACCTTACTCAGGCCACGCTCATGCAGATCAGATAGATATCCGCGAAGAAGAGTGTGGTCAACTTGTTTCCATCGAATCTCTGGGCCAAGGTATTCCGCCAGGCGGTTGAGTTCGTTGCGGTAGGCCCGCACGGTATGGGGAGAGGAGCTGCGCAGCTCCAAGTGCTTCAGAAAACCGTCAATGCCCTTGCTGACTTGAGGATTCATGGACAATCAATTGCCATAATCGCCGAAATTGCCAAACAATCCAAAACAAAAACTTTACCGCTGATGAACGCTGATAACACTGATCAGACTCAATTCACAATGGTGCATTGCCGCATCATGTTCCATTGCCATTGGATATTCGGCACTCTTGAGCCCTCTTGGGGAACCTTCCTTCCAGATAAGCGCGGGTGAGCGAAGGTTTTCAATTTGGATTCTTTAGCAATCTTGGCATTTTTTGCAATCTTCCTTCGAAGATCAGCGTTCATCAGCGGTAAGGTTTTCAATTTTGGCATTCATGACAATTTTCTTCTTACTCCCTCCTCGCGGATGGAACTGCCGATGAACGCTCTTAAGCCGGTCCAGCGCGACATGGGTGTAAACCTGCGTGGTTGAGACATCAGCATGGCCCAGGATCGTCTGGACGGTGCGCAGGTCGGCGCCGTTTTCTACCATGTGGGTGGCGCAACTGTGGCGCAGCACGTGCGGACTGGCATGGCGTCCAGAGCGCGACGCGGCACTCACCATCTGCCACACGCGATTGCGCGTGAGTTTGCCGCCGCCGCAGCGAACGAACAAGAACGCAGAAATCTTTCCAGCCGCAAGTTTCTGCCGGCCTTCTGCCATGTAAACCCGAATCGCATCCTGCGCCGCGCGTCCAATTGGAACCAGCCGTTCTTTATCTCCTTTGCCCTGCACCAGAATGTGGCCGAGTTCCAGCTTGAGATCTTCCAGTTTGACGTTCACGACTTCAGAGACGCGAAGCCCCGCGGCATAGAGAGTCTCCAGCATGGCGGAATCGCGCTGCCCAAGCGCACGGCTGAGTTCTGAATGGTCATCAGCCGCGGCGGAACGGATCATGGAATCAATTTCACCTCCGGCCAGCGACTTTGGCAGGACTTTCCACTGACGAGGCGACTCGATGTCCAGAGTGGGATCGTGCTGAATCATGCGATCAAGCAGCAGGTATTTATAGAAGTGGCGTAGCGCGGAAAGCTTGCGAGCTACGGAGCGGTCGCTCACGCCGTCAGAAAACAAGCGGGAAAGAAAAGCGCGAACATCTTCCTTCCGCGCCGAAAGCAGCTCGCGTCGACGGCCATTCAGGAATTCAGAGAACTGCTCCAGATCGGACTCGTAAGCAGAAATCGTGAGTGCAGCCAGCCCTTTCTCAATCTTGAGGTAATCGCAAAAGCTTCCGATCGCTCGCTGGGCGGCCGTCTTCACCATTTCAGTATGCAGTGAAACGCCCGGCCAGGAAAATAGCAGGTGAGGTTACCCGAGGGTTCTCTTCAGTTGCCCGCAAGCGGCATAGATGTCACGGCCCCGGGGACGCCGTACAAACGCCGGAATGCCGGCCGAGGTAAGCAGCCGCTGAAAGTCTTCCACACGCTGCTGTTCCGGCATCTGGAAGGCAAGTCCCGGGCCAGGATTCAGCGCGATCAGGTTAATTTTGCAGCGGATGCCGCGCACCAACTCGACCACCTGGCGCGCGTGCTCAGGGGCATCGTTCACGCCGCGCAGCAGCACGTATTCAAAGGTAATTCGTTCGCGATTGTGCAATGGAAACTGGCGTGCCGCGTGCATCAGCTTTTCCAGGTCCCACTTGCGATTGATAGGCATCACCTGGGCGCGGACCTCATCGTTCGGCGCGTTCAACGAAATCGCCAGCTTCGGTCGGACTGGCTCTTCGGCAAAGCGTTCCAAACCGGGAATGATGCCCGATGTCGAAACTGTCATGCGCGATTCCGGGAAGCCCACGCCTTCCACCAGCAGACGTACAGCTTTCATGAAATTGTGGTAGTTCAAGAAAGGCTCGCCCATCCCCATAAAGACGATGTTGACCCGTTGACGCTCGAGATCTACTTTGCGATCGTTGAGGACGGCGGTAACCTGGCCGATGATCTCGCCGGCGGAAAGATTTCGTTTGATTCCAAGTAAAGCCGTCAGACAGAACTGGCAGTTAACCGCGCAGCCAACCTGGCTGGAGACGCAAATTGTGGCGCGGTCCCAGTCGTGTTCCGCTGCATCGCTGCCGTCGCCGGTTTCTCCGCCATCGCCTTCCGGCATCCAGACGGTTTCCACCGTTTCGCCGTCATTCAACCTGATCAGATAACGAATAGTTCCGTCCACCGACTCAAATTTCTTTTCGATTCCGGGCTCTCCAATCTCCAGCCCGCGTTGGCGCAGCGAAGCACGAAACTGAATGGGAAGTGTTGAAATGGAATCAATGCTGGAAATCCGCTGCGGGTAGATGGCATGAAAGAGCTGTCGGGCCCGGTATTCGGGCTGGCTATGCTCTTGCGCAATCTTGCTAAGCTCTTGAAAATCAAGGCCTAACAGCGAAGTGGGAGAAGGCGAATTCACGGCTGAAACGTCCTGTCGCTAATTTTACACAGTGCCGGCACACACAGGATCGTACTTCTCATGGTCGCCTCTAAGTCTTTGAAAATAAAAAACATATATTTATCCGGCTACCTGCCACGGTGTGTGAGAATCAAATAAGCAGCAAAGATGGAAACCGCAGTCCAAAAACGCACCCTCAGCGAGCCGCGCAACATTCATCGCGAAGTGCTACCCAATGGCATGATCGTCCTGAGCGAAGAGATGTCACACATTCGCTCGATTTCCATTGGGATATGGATGAAAACCGGCTCCCGAGATGAAGTGCCTGAACTAAATGGCATCTCGCATTTTCTGGAGCACATGGTTTTCAAAGGGACCAAAACGCGCTCAGCCCGTGACATCGCCCGCCAGGTAGATTCGATCGGCGGGAACATGGACGCCTTCACCGGCAAAGAAACTATCTGCTTCAATATCAAGGTGCTGGATGAGCACTTGCCCCTTGCCATTGACATACTCAGCGACCTGGTGCTGAATCCGGTTTTTGATCCCAAGGACATCGTGCGTGAAAAAGGCGTGATCCTGGAAGAAATCAAGATGGATGAGGACAATCCGGATTACCTGGTGCATGAGATTTTCACCCAGAACTTCTGGAAAGATCATGCGCTTGGCAAGCCTATCCTGGGAACCAAGGAAACGGTGCGATCCTTTGAGCAGGAAAAGCTGTTTGACTCTTATCGCCACCGCTTCGCGCCCAACAACATGATTATTTCGGCGGCGGGAAATCTGAATCACGGGCGCTTTGCCGAACTCATCCGGGAGAAGTTTGCCGGCTTGGGAGCAGTCTCAAACGGTTTTCACGGGGCCGCACCGGCGGTAACTCCGCGCATTATCACGCGCAACAAGAAATCGCTGGAACAGGTGCAGCTTTGCCTTGGGGTGCCGTCTCATCCGATCTCCCACGAAAAGCGCTATGTGTCCTATGTGCTCAACACCGTGTTGGGCGGCGGCATGAGTTCACGGCTGTTCCAGAAAATCCGGGAAGACCAGGGGCTGGTGTACGCGATCTACAGCGACTTGAATCCGTATCGCGATACCGGGTGTCTTTCGATCTACGCTGGAACTTCGGTGGAGTCCACTCCGAAAGTGGTGGAATCTGTGGTTGCCGAGTTCCGGGAGCTCAAAGCCGGGCCGATTGCCGCAGAAGAGCTGCGCCGCGCCAAAGACCAGCTTAAGGGCAGCCTGATGTTGAGCTTGGAATCCACCACCTCCCGCATGTCAAATCTGGCGCGCCAGGAAATGTACTTTGAGCGTTTCTTCAGTCTCGATGAAACCATTGACGAGATTGAATCCGTTACATCCGAAGAGATCGCTGAGATGGCCAACAGCCTTTTCGATCAGGACAAAGTCGCTGTCACGGTTCTGGGCAATCTCGATGGACTCAAGCTCTCGCGCGAGCAGTTGGTCTGCTAACGGCGCTCAACGCTCAACCACTCCTTCAAGCATTTCGAAGAATTCCGGAAATGAGATCCGTGCGGCTTCGGCGCCACGGATTTCGCTTTCCCCCTGCGCGTGCAGGGCGGCAACAGCGAAGGCCATAGCGATGCGGTGATCCCCTCCGGAGTCAATCCCTGCGCCGTGCAGACTCTGGTTGCCGGGAACGCGCAGCCCGTCCTCACGTTCTTCGCATTCTGCTCCCATTGCCCGCAGGTTGCGCGCGACCAGCGCGATTCTGTCTGACTCCTTCACCCGCAACTCTTTGGCGTCTCTGATTTCGACTCCATCACGCGTGTAAGGGGCAATAGCGGCCAGCACGGGCAACTCATCAATCAGTGCTACGGACTGGGCGCCTGCAATCGTGACGCCGCCCAGTTTGCCGTGCTCGAGCTTGATGGCGCCTACAAGCTCGCCGTGCTGTTCTTCAAGGTTGAGCACCGAAATCCGGCAGCCAAGCATCCGAAGCACGTCAAGCAGAGCAGCTCTTGTGGGATTAAGCAGCAGACCTTCGATGACGAGATTGGACTCAGCAAACAACGCTGCCGCACAAAGGAAGAAGGCGGACGACGAGATGTCGCCGGGAATGCGGGCTTCGATGGCATGGAGCTTCTGCGGACCTCGCACGGAAATTCGGTTGCGGCTTTTTTCGAGCTCCACGCCAAACGCCCGCAGCGCCAACTCGGAATGGTCGCGAGTGCGGTAGGGCTCTTCCACGGCGGTGCAGCCTTTCGCAAACAGTCCGGCGAAGAGAATTGCCGACTTTACCTGCGCACTGGCTACCGGCATCGCGTACTCGATGGCCCGCAGCTTGCGTCCGACAATGTGAAGGGGAGGGCGGTCGCCAGCCGCGGACGTGATTGTCGCCCCCATCTGGCGCAGAGGAAGCATCACTCGCGCCATGGGACGCCGGGACAAGGATTCATCGCCATGGAGGTCACAAGCAAACTCCTGGCCGGCCAGGATTCCCGATAGCATCCGCATCGTGGAACCTGAGTTGCCGCAATCCAGGCTGTCTGCGGGAACAGCCAGAGTCTCTCGGCCCTTGATCTCCAGTCTGCCGTCCTCACTACGGACCGTGCAGCCAAGCTGGCGAATACAGCCCAATGTGCTGGCGCAATCGGCCCCGGTGGAGAAGTTTGTAAGCCGCGTGGCGCCCTGAGCGATGGCAGCCAACATCGCATAACGATGGGAAATGGATTTATCACCCGGCAGGCGAAGCGATCCCAAAATGTTCCTGGCTGGACGAATGATCACAATGTTTTCCTTGCTGCCTCACGTTTGAAGAGTTGTCTCTCAAATCTGTTCTTTTTTTTCAGGCGGAACGCCGGTGAAAGACAACTTCGATACTTAATCCTCATCTTACTTCTATCACTCGCAAATTTTGCGGGTGAGTAAGAGGTAAGTATCCTGGTTAGGCTCCTGCTCCCTTCCCGGTTTTCCTCTTCAACACATCAGGTTAACAGGTTGGGTTTTATGTTTCGCACGCTTCTGTTCCTCTCCATCGTGACATTGGTCGCAGTGCCGTGTTTTGCCCAGGGCTTCCCCCCTCCTTTCCAGTCCGGGATTTCGCCCTCGCAAGCAATGGCGGGCCCGAATGACCACGGCTTTCATCAGGCCGGCAGCATCAGCGGCACGGTCATTAATCTGAGTGGGGACCCTGTGAAATCCGTGCAGGTGCAACTGCAAGACGCTTCTACGGGAACAGTGCTCAGCTCGGTCTATACCAATAATTCTGGACAGTATGTGTTCAGCGGCGTGCGCCACGGTAGTTATGAAGTGATGGCGTTCTCGGGAGTCCGGCAAACCTCAGACCGAATCGAAGTGGGCTCTTGGCCCGTGACGGCGAATCTGCGCATGCCGTTCAGCAGCAAACCGGACGACGGCGCGGGACAAAACGCGGTATCAGTGGCCCAGTACAGGATTCCGGAAAAGGCACGCCAGGAGTTCAGCAAAGCACAGGATGACCTGAGCCGGCACAAGATTGAGGATGGAGAAAAGCATCTGGAACGCGCACTGGAAATCTGCCCCAACTACGCAGACGCGCTCACTTTGCGCGGCATCCTGGAGTTGAGCGCAAGCAAAACGGACAACGCGATGGCTGATCTGCAGAAGGCGATTCAGTCTGACGGCAACTATGCCCTTGCCTATACTGTGATGGGCGCAGCTCTGAACAGCTCCAGAAAATTCGACGAAGCCATCCGTTCGCTGGAGCGTGGCGAAAGCCTGGCGCCCGACTCCTGGCAGACTTATTTCGAGATGGCCAAGGCGTACATCGGGAAATCTGACTTTGCCAGCGCGATTCGCCAGCTTGACCACGCACAGTCACTCACGCCAGACTTTCCCATGCTCCGCTATGTTCGCGGATTCGCGCTGATGGGGCTGAAGCAGTACCAGCAAGCCGCTACGGAACTGCAAGCGTTTCTCGAGAAGGTGCAGAGCGGGCCGGAATCGGACCGTGCACGGCAGTTGCTCTCCCAGGCGCAGCAACTCGGAACCAAACCGTAGTCAAGGCAACGCGTCAGCAAAGGTTCGCAATAGGCGCCCGGCAATTTCCGGCTGCTCGAATGCGGCATAATGGCCAGCTTTGGGAATGATCTCAAACCGGCTGGCGCGAATTTCTTTATGCATGAACTGAGCCTCTGCGATCGGGGTAAGCGTATCCTCCTCCCCTGCCAGGACCAACGTTGGTGCACCAATGGTTGCGAGGGTGGTTGCCGAATCCGGACGTGAAGCCAGCCCTTGAAGCGATGCCACGATTCCCGTAACCGTCATCCGCGACATCATCGCGCGCGCGGCGTCCACGCGATCCAGCCGTGCGCGTAGCGTGGTTTCGCCCAGAACCTTGCTCAGCATATTTTCGATGAAGGGCGCTGGACCACGCTGCTCCACCTCGGCAATTGATTTCCGCCGGCCGAGGCGAGCGTCATCGGAATCAGCTCCGGCGCGCGTATTTGCCAACACCAGCCCGGCCACCCGCTCCTGGAACTGCCGCCAGAACTCAAACAAAACGTAGCCACCTATGGAAACGCCCACAAAAATCGCGCGGCCGATCTCGAGTGCGTCACAGAGGCGCGCCAGATCCTGAGCGTGCTTCGCCATCGTCGCCGGGCCTGTTCCCGAGGACGAATCGCCGTGGGCGCGAAGGTCAGGCAGGATTAATTGGTAACGGTTCTCCAGAAAAGGAGCGCACGGATCCCAGAAGCGATGATTGGCGGGAAAAGGATGCAGCAGAACCAGGGGCCGCCCGCTGCCGCGGACCGAATAGTAGATCTCGGCGCCGTCGCTGTTGAGGATCATCGGGCGGCCGAAGGATTATAAAGTCGCGGTCCGGTTTACCTGCGATACAGGGGCAGGCAGCGCCAGAGGCTCTTCCGGCATGATGATCCATGCGGCGCAATACGCGACCAGTCCGAGCAAGCCAAAAATCGAGCAGACAAGCCACACGATCCGGACCAGCGCCACGTCAAGATCAAAGTAATCGGCAAAGCCTCTGCACACGCCGGCAATTTTCCGGCCTTCGCGAGGTCGGACCAGTCGCCGGTATGCGGCCACGCCATTGGCGTAGACCACTCGCCTCCCACAATAGGCGCACAGCTGCGCGTCGTCTGGAATTTGCTTTCCGCAAGAGTTGCAATACATATTCCCTCTCCGTGCGTTCTCTTCAATTCTACGCAAACTGGCCGAAGAAAGTTCAGTGTCCTCGATAGGGCTTGTCCAGGTGCTTGCGCGCGGT
>JAICYU010000134.1 GCA_025934025.1 Terriglobales bacterium | reverse complement strand
GATGATCATGACGAGGGTATTGCGGTTCGCATGGCCACCGCAGGAGAGCATGCCGCTAAATAACGCGAGAAGCACGAACCACAGAGGACGCAGAGGAACACTGAGAAGATTGCGTTCTGCGGCGAAACACCTCGGTGTTTCTCTGTGCTCTCTGGGGTTAAGCATACGAGACTTTCCCCAGAACTGCCGCCCGCTTCGCACCAGTGGCCGACGGAATATTTCCCGGCCTTCTATGCCACGTCTCATACGCAAGCACTGCAAATGCCACGGCCTCTTTGGCTTGGCTGGGAAGACCGAAATCATCACTCGTCTTGACCTGAAGGCCCAAAGGATTCAAGCGCTCGCAAAGCATTTTCATGAGCGTTTTGTTCCGGGTCCCGCCTCCCGAGACGACGTACTCAGAGAAGCGCGCTTGCGGCAAGACAAAGCGAGAAATCGCCCGCGTAATGGACTCCGCAGTTAGCGCTGTGGCCGTCGCGATCACGTCCGGCTTAGACGCCTTTCCGCAGCGGCGGAGAAATTCTTTGACAAACTCGCGCCCAAATTCCTCGCGACCGGCACTCTTTGGCGGCTGTTTGCGGAAGAAGGAAAACCGCAAAAATTCTTCAAGCACTGGTTTAAGTATTGTTCCCTTGGCTGCCACAGCCCCGTTGCGGTCGTACGACTTCGCCAGACGCAATCGCATGATCTGGTCAATCACCATGTTTCCCGGTCCGGTATCGAACGCCAGCACTTGCTCGGGGCGAGCGCCCGCGGGAATTGCCGTGAGATTGCCGATCCCGCCGAGGTTCTGGACGATCCTTCCAATGCGGTCATCCCGGAACAGCGCATAATCAAGAAACGGAACCAGCGGCGCGCCTTTTCCTCCTGCTGCAATGTCCGCCGCACGAAAGTCCGATACAACAGGAACGTTCAGCCGGGCCGCTATGACTGCTCCTTCCCCGGTCTGCCACGTACAACTAACTTTTTGCCCCAAATATGCTGCGGGTTCGGCCTGGTGATAAATCGTCTGGCCATGGCAGCCGATCAGATCCAGCGCGATTTTTCCTGCGGCCTTTTGCGCTCGCTCGACCGCAGTTGCATAGAGTTCTCCGAGCAGGAAGTTCAGGCGCGAAAGCCCGGCTACGCTGGTTCGCTGAGCATTCATCGCGCTCAGAACTGCATCGCGCACGGCTTTGGGATAGGGAGTGTGCTGATGACGCAGCAGCTCGTATTTGAAGTTAGCGCCTTCGCCCGTGAGCCGCACCACAGCGACATCAATGCCGTCGGCCGAGGTGCCGCTCATCACGCCGGCAACGATCAAGCGTTGCGCTCCGCCGTGGCACGGACCAGGCGATCGTCAATTTGCGGAGCTGCAATGGTTGCGGAGAACTCCTGAACCAGTTCTTTCAGTTTTGTGATGGCGCTTTCTTTCGGCTCACGCGCAAATCCGCGCAGCTCCGGCGAGCGCCTCTTCAGCGCCAGCACGCGCTGCGACGCCTGCCGCACGTGCTGGGCAAAGCCGCGATCGCGCTCCGCCTCGCGCAGCACCGCCTCGTAGCCGCGCCACACCAGCTCCTGGTTATGGCAGATCAGAAACATATCGGCGCCGGCGCGCAGCGTTTCCACCGCGACCTCTTCAATCGGGCCGGCGGCCAGCACGCCGCCCATTTCGAGATCGTCAGAGACGATGAGATTGCGGAAGCCGATCTTCTCACGCAGTATGTCTTTCATCCATTTCTTTGAGAGCGAAGCCGGCAGATTGTTCTTTGTCACGTCGGGATAGGCTGCATGCGCCACCATCACGAAAGGAATCTGCCGGTGCAGTTTGCGGTAGGGAAGCAGGTCCTCTTCCCACAGCTTCTTCCAGGGTTTGGCGATTGTCGGCAGCTCGCGGTGGGTATCCAGATTGGCTTCTCCAAGCCCAGGGAAGTGCTTGCCGCAGCCCAGGACTTTGGCTGCTTTGAGCCCCTTCAGGCACTCGCGCGCGTAGGCGATTACCCGCTTTGCGTCGGCTGATGCGGTGCGCGAGGTAAGCACAGAACGCGAAGGCGGCAGGCCGAGGTCGAACACCGGCGTGAAATCAGTATTGAATCCCAGTGCTCGTGCTTCAAGGCCAAGAATGTTTCCGTGCATCCGCCAGAGCTTCGGCTCACCCGTGCGGAATACATCTTCCACCGCCGGCGCCGGCGCGATTACCTTCTTCAGCCGGTCCACGGTACCGCCTTCGAGATCTACGCAGAGAAACATAGGTAGCGGGGTGGTGGCCTGCGAATCCCGGAGCAGCCGCCAGGTCTGCTGCGGCGATTCGATATTGCGCGCGAACAGGATCACTCCGCCCGGCTGCATGGTGCTGAGCGTGGTGCGCAATTTGGCGTCAACCGCAAGGCCGTCAAAGCCGAAAATCAGTAGTTGGCCCACCTGACGCCGCAGATCGAGGGCGCTCTTCGTTGCCATGTGTTTCCGATTATACGAAGCATATACTTGACCGTCACTTAATCTCATTGCGGAGAGAACTCATGGCCGCCACGAACCGTCAATTCCGTTTAGCCGCGCGTCCTGTCGGGCTGCCGAAGCCCTCTGACTGGAAACTGACCGAAGAGCCGGTGCGCGATCCCGGCCCCGGCGAAGTGCTGGTGAAAATCCTGTATCTCTCGCTTGACCCGGCGATGCGCGGATGGATGAATGAGGGCCGGTCGTATATCGAACCGGTCAAGATCGGCGATGTGATGCGCGCGGGCGCGGCCGGCCGCGTGATCGCCTCCAACGATCCTTCATTCGCCGTAGGGGACCACGTCACCGGAGCGTTCGGCGTTCAGGAGTACGTGATCTCCAACGGAAAAGGTCTCACCAAAGTGGATCCCAAGCTGTTTCCTCTTCCTGTGTATCTGGGAACGTTGGGTTTGACCGGGCTGACCGCATACTTCGGCCTGCTGGAAGTGGGACAGCTCAAGGCAGGCGACACCGTTGTGATCTCCGGTGCGGCCGGCGCCACGGGGATGGTGGCGGGCCAGATTGCGAAGCTGAAAGGCTGCCGCGCGGTGGGAATCGCCGGCGGGCCGGAGAAATGCGCGTATGTCACAAGAGAGCTCGGCTTCGACGCCTGCGTTGACTACAAACGGGAAAACGTAACGCAGGCGCTGCGTCAGCATTGTCCGCAGGGAATTAACGTCTACTTCGACAATGTGGGCGGTGAGATTCTTGATGCCGCACTGCTTAACCTTGCTCGCGGCGCGCGGGTGGTGATCTGCGGAGCCATCTCCCAGTACAACACCACCACGGGAATCAAGGGACCTTCCAATTATCTTTCGTTGCTGGTGAACAGCGCACGCATGGAGGGCTTTGTGGTCTTCAACTACGCTGCGCGTTATCCCGAGGCCGCTTGTGAGATGGCAGGATGGATCGGACAGGGCAAGCTGAAATCACGCGAGCAAGTTGTTGAAGGTTTCGAAACTTTTCCTGATGCGTTGCTGAAACTCTTCCGCGGCGAAAACACCGGCAAGCTGGTGCTGAAAGTGGAAGAACCGTAGTGGGCAAGTTTCACCGCAAAGAACGCAAAGTACGCGAGGGTTCGTAAAATGCTGAAATCGCGACCGTGTTGACCTGTTCGGACGTCGCGCGAGTGAAGATTAAAGCTATATTCATTTCCTTTGCGTTCTTCGCGTCCTTTGCGGTGAGCTAAATCTGTTTTTTCAATTCCCAAAGCAGATTCAGCGCGTCCAGCGGCGTCAGGTTGTTCAGATCGGCGTCACGCAAGCGGTCCACGATCTTCTGCGAGAGCGGCGTGAACATGGTCAACTGCATTTTCGCCTCCGGCTCACGCGCTCCCGGAGAGAGGTGTTCCGTGGCCTGGTGTTCCGCGCTCTCATGCTCGTGCAGGACCTCTCTCGCCCGGCCGATCACCTGCGGCGGAAGGCCTGCCAGCTTGGCCACTTCAATCCCGTAACTGCGATCGGCCGGTCCCGGCTCCACCTTGCGCAGGAAGACGATTCCGCCGGCATTCTCTTTCACCGAGACATGGAAGTTCTTCACGCCGTCGAGACGGTCGAGTTCTGTCAACTCGTGATAGTGAGTGGCGAAGAGCGTCCTGGCGCGGCTGGTGGACTGAATGTACTCGATCACGGCCCAGGCGATCGCCAGACCGTCATAGGTCGTGGTGCCCCGGCCAATTTCGTCGAGCAGTATCAGCGAACGCGGGGTCGCGGTGTTGAGAATCGCCGCCGTCTCTGTCATTTCAACCATGAACGTGGAGCGTCCACGGGCCAGGTTATCGCTGGCGCCGATGCGGGTGAAGATGCGGTCCACCACCGGCAGCCTGACCGAACGCGCCGGCACAAAGCCGCCCATTTGCGCCATCAGCACGATGAGCGCGGTCTGGCGCAGGTAAGTTGACTTGCCACCCATGTTGGGTCCGGTGATCAGCAAGATGGAGTGGCTGCCGGAACTGAGATAAAGGTCGTTGGGAACGAAACGATCGGTCGCGCCGGTAAGCTCTCCCAACTCCAAAACAGGATGGCGGCCTTCGATGATCTCCAGTTCGGAAGCATGGGACTCATGAAGCTGCGGCCTACAATAGCCGCGATTCTGCGCGATGAAGGCGAGCGAGGCGAGCACGTCAACCTCCGCCAGCGCCAAAGAGGTCTGCCGGATCCGGCGCGCTTCGGCGGCAATTGCGACGCGCAGCTCAACGAAGAGCCGGCGCTCGATTTCTACGATCTTTTCTTGCGCGTCTAATACTTTGGCTTCGTACTCTTTCAGCTCCGGCGTGGTAAAGCGCTCGGCGTTCACCAGCGTCTGCTTGCGTTCGTAGTCTTGCGGCGCCAGGTGCAGGTTGGCTTTGCTGATCTCGATGTAGTAGCCAAAAACAGAATTGAATTTGACTTTGAGCGAGCCGATGCCGGTGCGCTTGCGCTCGCGCTCTTCGATCTGGGCGATGTACTGCTTCGAGTTGCGGCTCAGGTTGCGCAACTCATCCAATTCGCGATCAACTTCCGGCTGGATGACGCCGCCATCGTTCAGCGTGAGCGGCGGCTCAGAAACGATTGTTTTGTCAATGCGCTCACGCAGGTCCACCAGTTCATCCAGCAGAACGTGTAGTTCCTGAAGGCGCGCCGAAGGCAGGCGGCTCAGGGCGGCCCGAATCTGCGGCGTGCGGTTCAGCGATGCACAGAGCGCCAGCACATCACGAGGATTGGCGGTTTCGAGAGTGACCCGGCTCAAGAGCCGTTCAATATCGAGCACTCCATCCAAAGCCCGCCGCAGCTCTTCGCGAGCCACGAATTCCTTTACGCCGACTTCGACCGCATCAAGCCGCTGGTTGATTTCGGCCATGCTGATCGAGGGGCGCAGCATCCAGGCGCGCAACAAGCGTTTGCCCATGGGGGCGCTTGTCGCGTCAAGCGCTCGGAACAGGGTGATCTCGTTGCCGGCGTTGGCGAACAGCGGTTCAACAAGTTCAAGGTTACGGACCGTGACCGCGTCCAGCACCAGATATTCCTGGCGGTCGTAAACACCAATGCGGTCCACGTGCTGGAGCGTGCCGCGCTGCGTATTGCGGACGTAATGCAGAATCGCCCCCGCAGCCGTGGCCGCAGCCGGTTTGCCCTGAAGTCCAAATCCTTCGAGCGAGATCACCCCGAGCTGGTTTTCCAGCAGCGGTACGGCATAATCGGCGGAGAAGACCCAGTCCTCAAGCGGCGTCTCGGTAAAGCGTGCCCGCTCGCCGGGGACCTGCAAAGGAAGGCGTGAGACATCCTCTCCCGGAGACCGGTCAAACAGGGGCAGAGAAGAAGGATAAAGAACTTCTCTCGGACGCAACTGGTGCAGCTCTTCCAGGATGCGGCGTTCGGCTTCCGGTCCACGGAATTCAGTAGCGCGGAAGTCGCCAGTGGAGAGATCCAGAGCAGCCAAGCCGACCGCGCCGGAAACTCGGGCCAGTGCGGCTAGAAAATTGTTTTCCTCCGCGCCGACGCTGGAGTCAAGAGCCGTTCCCGGCGTGAGGACGCGCGTGACCTCGCGCCGCACCAGCTTCTTCGCCAGCCGCGGGTCTTCCATCTGGTCGCAGATGGCAACCTTGAATCCTTTGCGCAGGAGCCTGGAAAGATAATTGTCGGCGGCGTGATAGGGCACGCCGCACATGGGAATGGCCTGGTCCTTTTCTTTGTTGCGGGAGGTGAGAGTGATCTGCAATTCGCGCGCGGCGACGACCGCATCGTCAAAGAAGAGCTCGTAGAAATCACCCAGGCGAAAGAAAAGCAGGGTGTTGGGATGCTGCTTCTTGATGGCGGCGTACTGCCGCATCAGCGGCGTCGAGGGTTCGGTCATTCAGGACGGCTCGTGGGTACAGAACTTGCGGCTGGTGCAGGGATTATATCGCAGGTACGCTATTGACCGTTCTCCCTCGTCTCTGTTTTCCTAGATTGGCATGGAATTACGCAAAGATCCGATCACGCGTTCCTGGGTGATTGTTGCCGACGATCTGGAGAAGCCCGCGCCGGCGGGATACTGTCCTTTCTGTCCCGGATCGCCCAATGCGCCGCAGGTGATCGCCAGCATGAGCGCCGGGGATTCGGGCGCAGGGCCGGTGATGGCGATGGTGCATCCTGCGCCGCTCTATCGTATTGAAGGCGAACCGCACCGCCGGGCCGAAGGAATCTACGATGCCATGAACACCGTGGGGGCGCATGAAGTGGTCGTTCAGAGCGTCCGCCACGATATCGAACTATGGCAATCGTCGGACGCGGAGATTGCGCAATTTCTCTCGCTGGCGGCGCAGCGCATTCATGATCTGAAGAGAGATATTCGCTTCAAGTACGTGACGCTGTTCAAAAATTACGGATCAGCGGCGGGTCAGGAGTTCAGCCATCCAGTATCGGAAATTACGGCGACAACCTTCGTACCGCGCCGCGTGCTCTATGAGCTGCGCGCTTCGCGCGACTACTACTACGACAAAGAGCGCTGCGTCTTCTGCGATACGCTCAACCAGGAATTGCGCAATCCTGTGCGCATTGTGGAGACGCATGGGAACTATGTTTCGCTTTGTCCGTTTGCTTCGCGCTTGCCTTACGAGATATGGATCATGCCTCGCCGGCATGAAGCATCGTTTGAGCGGGCAATTGGGAGCAAGACGGTGCAACTTCATGACCTTGCCGCTCTCATCCGGCACACGCTGCAGCGCGTGATGAGCGTGGCGGAAGCTTTTCACATGGTGCTGCACACGGCGCCGAACACTTATCAGAAGTCGAACATTCTCCAGTACTGGAAGACTGTGGACGAGGACTACCACTGGCATATCGAGATCCTTCCCATCCTTGCGACCAGGCCGAAACCATACTTTCTGAAAGAGGTTTACTACACTTCGATTGCTTCTGAGGCCGCGGCCGAACGCTTGCGCAAGCTGGAGACGCGCTAGTCCGGCAGCGCATGATAGTATCCTGCGCATGCAAAAAGCCCCATTTGCAGTTCTTTTTATTCTTCTGTTCTCTGCGGCTGCATTCTGCCAGGCCACGCCTGAATTTACCGTCAAGAAGGTCGGCGAAGGCGTTTACGCCGCCGTAAGTCCCGACCGCAGCAAGGCGGGAAGCAATGCCGGATTCATCGTTGGCTCCAATGGTGTGCTGGTAGTGGATACCTTCACCAACGTCGCTTCAGCGAAAGAATTGCTGGCGGAAATCCGGAAAATAACAAATCTTCCAATTCGCTTTGTGGTCAACACGCACTACCATCTCGACCACACCGGAGGCAACGCCGCTTTCTCGGATTCCGGCGCAGTCATTCTGGCCCAGCGCAATCTGCGCGGCTGGGAGCGCACTGAGAACCTGAAGTTCTTTGGCCCAAACCCCAAGCCTGAGGACCGCGCGCGCGTCGAGTCGCTGGTGCTTCCGGACATGCTCTATTCCAAAGCGGTGGATATTTATCTCGGGGCCCGTCTGGTGCAAGTGCGTTACATGTTGGGCCACACGGGAGGAGATTCCGTCGTCCTGCTGCCGGATGCGAACGTGGTCTTTGCCGGCGACCTGGTTTGGGGAAGGCATCTGCCCAACCTGATTGACGCGACTACTGACGCCTGGATCAAGTCACTCGATCAGCTTCTGGCCGATCATCCCGCGGCGACCTTTGTTTCCGGCCACGGCGAAATCGCTACAGCCCAGGACGTCCGCGATTTTCGCGACTACCTGATCACGTTGCGCGAAGATGTGGGCAAAGCGCAGGCAGAAGGAAGATCAGGACAGGCGCTCCTCGATACCGTGCTGCCGGAACTCAAAGAGAAATACGGCGACTGGGGATTCTTCGATTCGTTTGCTGCCCGCAATATCCAGCAGACGGCGGCGGAACTGAAGGGCGAGAAGAAGGTTCCGGTACCGGCAGCGGACAGGTAGGAGTATGGGCAAAGATGCTCTCCGTCTGAACCATTTGGGAATTGCCGTTTGGTTATTTTATCGTTCTGAGTTACCTATCATCGATGTGCTTAACGCGCCTGACATCGCGAGGTTAAGTAAGGGCAAACGGTACACGTTGAAGCAGCAGGCTCAGACTTTTCTGGCGCAAATACGCGATCCATTACTGCGGAAGTATTTTTGTACGATTGGTCCGGGTCAGGGCATAATCGTACGAATGACAGATGCGGAAAAACCCTACTATGCTCTATCGCGGTATTTTAGAAAAGCGCTCGAGGAAGTGATACCTGAAGGAGAATTGAACGATAAAACAGCCGCAGATTACGTCCAAGAAGTAGTCCGGCGATCGAGTCACTACCGTGGTGTTGTGCGTAGCGGAAGATAAATCCTTGTTACATAAAACGCATCAGTCTCTCACTGAAGGAAACAAGGTATAGAAGTTTTCTGCGGTCGCGTACCCAATCTCTTCCTTGCTCATCCCTCGCAACTGCGCAATCGCTCCCGCCGTGTTCACCACGAATGCTGGTTCATTCCGTTTGCCGCGATAAGGGACCGGCGCTAGGTAAGGAGAATCTGTTTCAATCAAGATACGATCAAGCGGGACCTGCCGTGCCGCGCTGCGGATGTTCTCTGCTTTGGGAAACGTAACGTTGCCGGCGAAGGAGATGTAGAAGCCCATCTCCAGCGCAGCCTGCGCATGTTTCCACTCGCCGGTAAAGCAGTGGAGGATTCCGGGCAGACATGCGGGCGCCCAGTGTCGGCGGAGCATCTCCAGCGCATCGTCCCAGGCGTTTTCGCTGTTGCTGCTGGGACGGCAATGAATAATGATGGGCAGCTTGGCCGCGCGCGCCAACTCCATCTGCCGCCGGAAGACCTC
>JAICYU010000009.1 GCA_025934025.1 Terriglobales bacterium | reverse complement strand
GATGACCGTCTTGTGATCGTTGAACGGGTCCCATGCGAAGGAGACGCGCGGCGCAAAGTTGTTCTTGTCGGTGGAAAGCGCTCCATACTGCGCGTCGAGCTCGTAGCGAACGCCATAGTTCAGCGTAAAGTTCGACGCCATACTCCAGGTGTCTTGCCAGTAAGCAGCGCTGAACGGCCGCGGATAGCTGTAGGTCGGATTGCCGAAGCCCTGCTCAAAAAACTGCGGGAGACCCAAGGCTGCGGATTGCAGGCCATTGAGATTAGCTCCGGTTGTACTCAATCCGCAGGGGTTTTGCTGCGTTGCTGGGTTAGCAGCGAGGAAACATGGGCTCACAATCGCTCCAGGCAACGCACCGAACACGAAACGTCCCGGGAAGAAGGTGTGAGATTCGGTGTGGTTGCCGCGGTAGAGGAAGTAGCCGCCCATCTTCATGCTGTGGCTTCCGCGAATCACGCTGAGATTGTCCTCTAACTGAAAGCGGCGCATGATTGTCAAGCTGGGCAGAAAGATGTTGGTGCCGAGATTGGCGAAGCCGGGGATATCGAGGCCTACCTCTCCCTGCTCATTGGGAATCACATCGAAATTCGTGTAGCTGAACTGGGTCTTGGCTTCGTTCAGAGTCCGTTCGCTGAACTGGTGGAACCAGCCGCCCTGAAGTGTGTGCTCCAGCGAGTGGATGGAACTGCCGCGCGAGAAGCCGGTGAGCGACTGCACATCAGGATTTTCTTCGCGATCATGGCCGAAGTTGTAACGGAACATCACCTGGTTCTTGTCGCTGAACTGGTGGTCCAGGCGGGCCGAGGCCAGATACTCACGCGTGTCAAACGGGAATACCCCGCCGTTGCTCTCGAGTTGATTTACAAGGAAGCCGTTCAAAGGGTTTGCCGCCGGATTCACCGTCAGCACTCCGTTAAGCACCGCCGCGCAAGTTGCAGCGGGAAGGAACGTCGGCGCATTGGGATTTGCCGGATTTGAAATGCAGGGGACATTGGGGTTTCCTGGCAAGGTAGCCAGGCCAGTGAAGATTGAGTTCTGACTACCATCCGGACGCAGCGCCGTAGTATCGGTCAGCAGTGGCACGGCATTCTGCGCGTCGGACATTAAGCCTTCAAAGGCCGCAAACATAAAGGTCTTGTCCTTCTTAATTGGGAAACCAACGGTCCCGCCGAACTGATAGCGTTGCAACGAATCTTTGATGTGCGTCCCCTGAAGATCGGGACCAAGCGGATTGAACGCCTGCCCCGGCGCTAACGCCTGTGAGAAGGAGAACGGATTGGCGGCATCCATTGCGTCATTGCGGAAGAAGCTGTACAGGCTGCCGTGTACGTTGTTGCCACCCGACTTGGAAACGATGTTGATGGAAGCGCCGCTTGCGCCCCCGAGTTCTGCGTTGTAGTTGCTGCGGTTGATCTGAAATTCCTGCACTGCGTCCTGGCTGAGGGTAAGGCGTACGCCGCCGGCATCATCATTCGCTTCGCCGCCATCCACCGTTACGCTGTTGCCGCGGCCGTTGCTACCGTAGAACGAGAGACCGCTCTGCGGCGTCTGCTTCACGCGGAAATCCTGGTCGGACGCGAGGCGCGTGGAATCCGACACGCCCGGCGCCAGCAGCGTAAACGTGAGATAGTCGCGACGGTTGATAGGCAGGTCTGTGATGAGTTGCTGGTTGATCACGTCAGACTGGTGTCCGCGATCGGTTTCAATCACCGGAACTTCTGTGGTGACCTCAATCTGCTCGGAGACCTGGGAAACTTTCAGATGAAAGTCCATGGTGGTGGTTTGTCCGACAAACACGACCACCGGTTGCGCCACTTGGCTCTGGAAGCCGCTCTTGGCTACAGTCACGCTATAGCTGGCGGGAGCAAGACCGGTCAAGCGGTAATCGCCGCTGCTGTCGCTGGTAATGGTGTGCTTGATTCCTTTGGCCAGATCGGTTGCCGTTATGGTGGCGCCTACTACGGTCGCGCCCGACGGATCAACCACTGTTCCCCTCAAATCTCCTGATGCTCCGACGCCCTGGGCCAGGGCCAGACCGGAGAACAACACACACATAAAGAAGATGCTGACGACTTTCATGGAGCCTCCTATCCCGCAACCTGGAAAAGCACTTCGGTCATGGCAGCGGTTAGCTCGCTTCTGGAGATACTGAATGAGTGTTCATTCATGTCCCGTACTTGCGAGCGTCTCGTTCGCGCATTCTGAAATATCCGGCCTTTTTGAACTTGCCAGACGTGTTTTGTGACCCGGTGCAGACCAGCAGGATTTACGGCGTGGAATTATGTCGCTGTTGGGATTATTTGTCAAAGCCATACTCTCGTTAACGCTTCAGGTACTCGCAATAAATCGGTTCACCAACTCTGCCACCTCGGCGCCTTTGTCCTCTTGTAGAAAATGTCCTGCGCCACGAATCGTGGTATGCCGCTGGCCCGCAGCTCCGGGAATTTCCTTCTGCAGCTTGCGCTCGCCGCCACGGGTAATCGGGTCGCCATCACTGAACGCAGTGAGAAATGGCTTGCGCCACTGCCGCAGCTTTTCCCACGCGGCGCGATTGTCCGGAACGGAAGGATCGGTGGGATTGAAAGGGACAAGCCGGGGAAACGCCCGCGCTCCGGCTTTGTACTCATCACTCGGGAACGGCGCATCGTAAGCGGCGCGGACTTCCGGTGAAAGTTTGGTAACGCAACCGGAAGCAACGATCCGGCCAACCGGGAACACAGGCGTCCAGATGGCAAATTTCTGCCAAACGCGAAATGCCGCCGGGGGATTGCCTTCACCTGCGGGAAGGCCGCCGTTGCCGATGACCGCTCGCGCAAACCTCTCGCCGCATTCCGCCAGAAGGCGCAAGCCGATCAGCGATCCCCAATCCTGTCCGAACAGGGTGATGTTAGTAAGCTGCATATTTTCCAGCCATTGGCGAATCCACTGTACGTGCAGGGCAAAGCTGTAGTCGGAAATTGCCGCAGGCTTGTCACTGCGGCCGAAACCGATGAGGTCCGGCGCGAGCACGCGATGGCCCGCCGCAACCAGCACCGGAACCATCTTGCGATAGAGATAACACCAGGAAGGCTCGCCATGCATCAGCAGCACGGGCGCTGCGTCGCGCGGGCCTTCGTCGAGGAAGTGAAGGCGCAAGCCATCCACCCCGCGGTAATTGGGAGCAAAAGGAAAATCAGGCAAGTTCTGGAATTGCTCCTCAGGAGTGCGGAGCGCATTCGTCCTGGGTGCTGTCTTCGGCATCATTTCTGCGCCGCGGCAACCATGGCTCGCTCGGGTTTCTGAATGCGCTTCTGAATCCAGGAAGTCAGAATTGCGCTGGCGCGCGACGGCATCAGGCGCGCGAAGAAATCAATGCGATAGGCATCGCGGCCAATCAACACGCGGTCCTTATCGGCCATGATGCCTTCGACAATGGCGCCAGCCGCCATCTCCGGCGGGATACGCAGGGCCCGCGCATAACTTTTTTTCGCAGCTTCCTGGTCCTGCGCACGAGCAGCAACGCCGGCGCGCGCGTTCTGCGCGATGTTTGTAGCGACGCCGGCAGGATGAACGCAGGTGAGCTTCACCGAAGTGCCGCGCAGTTCCTCTCGCAAAGAATCAGTGAATCCCCTCACAGCAAATTTGCTGGCAGCATAGGCGCTCTGCCCTGGAGGTCCGAAAAGCCCAAATACGCTGGAGACATTCACGATCCGCGCTTCCGGCTGGCGCAGGAGCATGGGCAGAAAAAACTTGCAGCCATGCACTACGCCCCAGAAGTTGATGCGGAAGAGCCAGTCGAATTCGGCAAGGGAAAGTTCCGCAAAGGTTCCGAAAAGCGCTACTCCGGCATTGTTGAGGAGCAGCGACGCGCCGCCGAAATCCTGCTCCACGCACTGCGCAAAATCCTGCATATTGGCAGCGTTCGAAACGTCCACGGTGTAGGTGCGCGCGGTTGCTGCTCCCAGCAGCGAGCGAGTCTCTTCCAGAGTTGCGGTGTTGACATCGGCCAGAGCCAGCTTGGCGCCCTGCGCGGCCATCTGCCGCGCAAGGGCGCGGCCGATGCCTGAGCCTGCTCCGGTAATGACTGCAACAACTCCGCGAATCTGGCTCATCAGAAAACTCCTGCCTGGGAACTCTTGGGAGGCGTATACGTCGGCGGCGCCGGAGTATTCAAGCGGCGACGCAGCTTCTTCTCTTTTCCGGGCAGCCGCGGCAGCAGAAAGCGACGGACGAATTTCATGCCGCGAAGGGCCGCGTGCGGATCTACCAGATGCGTTGCAGGAAGGCGCACGCCGGATTCCTTCATCACCAACCCGATGGGCAGTTCCATCTTTTCCTGAAGCTGTATCAGGTCGGCGACCATGTCTGCTGCAGGCGTCAGCAGCGGGCCAAAACCGTAGCGTGCCTGTCCTGTGCCGATTACGTAGAGATTCTTCACCGTGGGCAGGACGCAGCCGGCATAGAGTAGCGCCAGTCCTCCCTTCACCGGCACCAGTCCTTCCGGCAGAAACGGAAAACTCACGTGGTAGCCGGTGGCGGCAACTACAATGTCGAACTGCTCGCGCCGGCCATCCACAAATTCGACGGTGTCGCTATCGAAGCGCGCGATATCCGGCCGCGGCCGGATGCGTCCGTGGCGGATGTAGTGCAGCAGTTCGCTGTTGACCGTGGGATGAGCTTCAAAGATGCGATGGCTGGGGCGAGGCAGGCCATAGCTTTCATATCGGCCGCACACAATTCTGAGCAGTAATCGCAACACAATCCGCTGCAACCAGACCGGCGCCCAGAAGGGAATCCCCTCAACCAGCGGCTTGCCCAGCAGGGTCTTGGGAAGGAACCAGTAACCGCGCCTCAAGCTTATGGCAGCGCTCAAACCGACACGCGCGGCTTCGGAAGCGATGTCGCAGGCGGAGTTGCCGCCGCCGATCACCAGCACGCGCTTTCCGTGCAACTGCTGCGGATCTTTATATTGCTTGGAGTGAATGTACTCTCCGCTGAAGTTGCCGGGATAACTGGGCCAGCGGCAGTCCCAATGATGTCCGTTGCACACCAGCAGCCCGCGATAGATGCGGCGCTCGCCATTCTCGAGTTCTAATTCCCAGCGGTGGTCGTTCAGCGGCCGTGCAAAAGCCACGCGGGTGTGAAACTGAATACGTTCTAGTAGATCAAAATGCCGGGCGTAATCGCGAAGGTAATCCACCATCTGCTGCGCGCTGGGAAAATCCGGGTAGTCCGCCGGCATGGGATAATCCGCAAATTCGGTGGTCTTCTTCGAGGAGATGATGTGCGCCGTGGAATAAACGCCGTGCAGCCAATTTCCGCCGACATCCCCATCAGCCTCAAGCTGCTCATAAGGAATGCCGGCTTTCGCCAGCGCCCGCGCCATGCTCAACCCCACCGGTCCCGCTCCAAGAATGCAGTAACGGGATGAGCGATCGTCCATGAGGGTTCCTCCCTGAGGCTTTGGCGAGAAAAGTCTAGCATAGGAGAATTGCGGGCCAGTTCAGGCATTCGACAAGAGTGACGCTGGTGGTGCAATAAACACGCGTGAGTGAATTGAGCTAGGAAAGGCTGGCGGAGCTGCTGCTGGCGAGTTCGCGCATGCTCTCGAACAGAAAAGCCTGCGTGGGAGTTCCGGGAGCAATGGCTTCCAGCGGCAGGCTTACGGAAAAATGCGGGCTGCGGCGCTGGAACTCAATGCTGGAAAATTCATGGTCACCTCTGGCCAGAGAGGTCATGGCGCAGGAGATTTCCTTTTTCCAGTCACTGCGAGTGCTGATGACAATAGGACCGCTCTGCTCGATGGTCCAGTCGTTCTCTTTGCGCTGCGCCCGGCGGCTGCTGCGGGCAAACCAGCGGAAGTTCTGGACGTGCAGAGAGAAGGCAGGAGGGAGATCCAGGTCCGCTTGGAAGGTGAAGATCTCGCGACGACGTTTTAACCGCGCCATGAGCCAGTGCATGGGAAATTCGCACGGCATCATCTCAATCATCACGCTGGCGCGGTGAAAGACCCCGCAAGTGAGCGAGAGCGGGACTTTGAAGCGCGAAGGAGCCATCCAGCGGATACCGCCGACCTGTCCCTGGCCCGAGAGCGCGGATTGGATCCAAACAATCACTTCCCGGGCGCGGCGGCGATGGCGCTGCACAGAAACCCAGTACCACAGGGCGCAGGTAACAGCAGCAAGAACCAGATAGGCCGCCAGGAGAAGCATGCGGACTAATAAGATGCGCCGGCGTGTGTCTTAGATGTAAGAGTTCAAGCGGATTCGACCGCTACAAACCCCGGTAAATGCCACCGTCCACGAGCAGCGTCTGGCCGGTGATGTAGGAGGCGCGCTCGGAAGCGAGCCATACGATTGCCTCCGCAATTTCAATGGGTTGGCCAACGCGGCGTAGCGGAATTTCCGCCGACCACGCCCCGTACACGTCTTCTACCTGGTTCCCCGCAGCTAAGGCACGGACCCCGGCCAACTCCTTCAGGCGATCCGTGGCGGTATATCCCGGGGCGACATTGTTCACCAGAATTCCGTCTTTGCCAAACTCGTTCGAGAGGCTCTTTACCAAACCTACAACTCCGGCGCGTACGGCGTTTGACATTATCAGATCGGCAACCGGTTGCTTCACGGAGACGGAAGTAATGGTGATGATGCGTCCCCAGCGGTGCCGCTGCATGTGTGGGATCACGGCCTTCGCCATATAGATGACGCTGAGAAAATTTGTCTCTACTGCCTTGCGCCACTCGTCAGTTGAAACTGAGAGGAAATTCTTGGCTGGGGGACCGCCCGCGTTGGCCACGCAAACGTCAATCCGGCCAAAGCGCTTGGCCACATTCTCCGTAAAGCGCTGCACCGCGGGAGCGTCAGTCACATCGAGCGGCACGGCATAAACCTCCGCTCCGGTGGCGGACTGGATGGCCGCGGCGGCCTGGCGCAACCGATCTTCGCTGCGGGCGCACATTGCAACTTGCGCTCCTTCGCGCGCGAAGCTCTCTGCCGCTGCCCGGCCAATTCCTTCACTTGAGCCGGCGACGATTACACCCCGGTTTTTCAGTCCCAGGTCCAACCGTGTTCTCCTTGGAAAGCTAGATTAACGGGTGCGGGTGACTTTGATCAATCTGGCGTCTACGAACTCTCCAGCTGCGTTGAAGTTGAAGCTGTAGCTGGCTTCTCCTCGCACTTTACAATTCGAGCAGCTTTCTGTCAGCGGATAGCTGATCAGAAAGCTCTGGCCTCCATCCGCTGTTTTCTTCGCGAGAGGCTTGGCAGTGCTGAAGGAGATCTGCAGGCCGGGATAGGCTGCCTTTAGCGCCGCGTAATCCGCATTCTGCTGAAGCTCGGCCTGGGAAATGAGTTTGGGATCGCTTACATTGATGACTTCCGGCAAGCCGTTCAGCAGGACCCAGTTCTGGCCCTTGTCCTTGCTGAGCGGAAAACTCACCTGGCCAAAATCTACCTGGTCTACCGGATGAAAGCTCTTCAGAATGGCGATTGCGCCGGCATTGTCATCTGCGTATTCCTGGACAAAATCCACGGCCTCAGGCGAGGCGCCGAGTTCGTCCATGTTGTCGGTGAAGCACACGGCATAGTCATCGCCGCTGAGTCCCTGGCAATCCTGGGCCGCTTGCTTCAACTCCTGCTCGCTCGGGTTCCAGACTGCCGCCGAACTGATGTCTTCATCAGTGTCGTCGCTGGCCTGCACTTCCAGGAAGGCAACGTACGACGCCAGGCACAGCAGCGCCACTGCCGCAGGCAGCTTCACCTTGAGCAGGTTCTTCATGCTCTCTCTAAACCCAGATTGAGGAACAATGTTGCCATCACGGCCTGATTGTAACGCCAGAGCACGAAAACAGAATGGAGGAAAATGGACTGATTGAACACACTCGCCGCGCGGAGGAATCGAGTCGGGCAAAGTGAAAAAAAAGAGATTGGCATGCTAACTTGTCCACTCAGTCCACTTTATCCACTTCCACTTTGTCCACTCAGTCCGTCTCGTCCACTGGCCGGAGCTCAAGCCTTTACCGGATCAATCTTCTCCGTGTTCACGCTAAGTTCTTCGAAAGCCTTTTGCGCTTTCTTCACATCGAACTTGCCGTCGCGCGCGAGGCGGGAAAGCGCTGCTGTCGCGATAGACTCCGCATTGATCTCGAAGTGCTTGCGCAGATGCTGGCGGTTGTCGCTGCGGCCGAAGCCATCCGTGCCGAGCGAGACCATGCGCGTGCCGAGCCAGGGAGCAAGCTGGTCAGGAACGGCCTTGATGTAGTCGCTGGCGGCTACGATTGGGCCGTCAGAACCGTCAAGCGTGCTCACGATGTAAGGCTTCCTGGCCTGTTCTGCAGGATGCAGACGGTTCCAGCGTTCCACCGCGAGCGCATCGCGGCGGAGTTCGTTGTAGCTGGTGACGCTCCAGACATCGGCAGGGATCTTATATTTTTCCGTCAAAATCTGTTGCGCCTTCAGAGCTTCGTTCAAAATCGTTCCACTGCCGAAAAGATGCACCACCGCCTTCTTGCCTTCCGCCGGTTTCAATTTGTAGATGCCCCGCAGAATGCCTTCCTGCGAACCTTGCGGCATTTCCGGCATGGCATAGTCTTCGTTGTATAGCATCAGGTAATAGAAGCGGTCTTCCTTTTCCTGATACATGCGGCGCAACCCTTCCTGCACGATCACAGCGATCTCGTACACGTAAGCCGGATCATAGCTGGCGCAGGTAGGAACGGTGCTGGCCAGCAGCGGCGAGTGTCCGTCCTGATGTTGCAGCCCTTCCCCTAGCAGAGTTGTTCTGCCGGCTGTACCGCCCAGCATGAAGCCTTTGCCACGCGCGTCGCCAAATGCCCAGATCAGATCGCCCACACGTTGGAAGCCGAACATCGAATAGAAGATGAAGAACGGAATCGTCGGCACGTGGTAGTTGGCGTACGCCGCTCCCGCCGCGCTCATCGAAGCCATGGAACCTGCTTCCGTGATTCCTTCTTCCAGAATCTGCCCGCTCTTCTCCTCCCGATAGTAGAGCAGCATGTCTTGATCGTGAGGACGGTAGAGCTGTCCCTGGCTGGCGTAAATGCCTACCTGCCGGAAGACTGACTCCATACCGAAGGTGCGCGCCTCGTCAGGCACAATGGGGACCACCAGCTTGCCGAGCTTCTCATCCTTCAGCAGAACGCGCAGCATGCTGACGAAGCCCATCGTGGTGGAGACAGCACGGCCGCGTGAACCGGCCAGCGATTCAGAGAAGAGATCCAGCGGCGGCGCATCGAACAACTTCTCCGGGACTTCGCGCGAAGGCAAGAATCCGCCCAACTCGCGCCGGCGCTCCAGCATGTACTTGATTTCCGGGCTGTCCTTGGGCGGAAGGTACGGTGCTCCTTCTTTCGCTGCCTTGTCGGGAATAGGAATCTCGAAGCGTGCGCGAAACGCGGAGAGCGCTTCGTCCGTCATCTTCTTTTCCTGGTGCGTAGCATTGCGTGCCTGCGCCGATCCCAATCCGTAGCCTTTGATCGTCTTGGCCAGAATCACAGTCGGCCCGCCGGTGTGCTCCGTGGCTCGGAGATAAGCGTTGTAGACCTTCTGCGGATCGAGACCGCCGCGTTGGAGACGCCAGATCTCGTCGTCACTCATGTTCTCGACCAGCTTGGCCGTCTCGGGATATTTGCCGAAGAATTCTTTGCGAACGAACGCTCCATCTTTTGCCTTGAATGCCTGGTATTCGCCGTCCACGCATTCTTCCATACGCTTGAGCAGCAGGCCGGAGTGGTCGCGCGCCAGCAGGGGGTCCCAATTGGAACCCCAAACCACTTTGATCACGTTCCATCCGGCGCCTTTGAACGCCGCTTCAAGTTCCTGAATGATTTTGCCGTTGCCGCGCACCGGCCCATCCAGTCGCTGCAAGTTGCAGTTGATCACGAAAACCAAATTGTCGAGCCGCTCGCGTGCAGCCAGTGTGATGGATCCCAGCGACTCTGGCTCGTCGGTTTCACCATCGCCCAAAAAAGCCCAGATCTTACGCGGTGTCTTGGCGATCAATCCGCGATTTTCCAGATAGCGCATAAAGCGCGCCTGGTAAATGGCGCTGATCGGCGCCAGCCCCATGGATACCGTGGGGAAATTCCAGAACTGCGGCATAAGCCACGGATGTGGATAGGACGAGAGTCCTGGAGCGCCGCGCAGCTCGTGGCGGAAGTTCTCCAGATGCTCTTCCGTGATCCGCCCCTCCAGAAAGGCGCGCGCGTAGACTCCGGGCGAGGCGTGGCCTTGAAAGTAAACGAAGTCGCCCGGCTGGTCGCCGTATTTTGCGTGAAAGAAATGATTGAAGCCGACTTCGAATAGGGTCGCTACTGAAGAATAAGTTGAAATGTGCCCACCGATTCCGGGATCGCGCTTATTCTGGTGGTGAACCATGGCCATCGCGTTCCAGCGAATCAGGCTCTTGATTCTGCGCTCCATGGCGCGATCGCCAGGATAAGCAACTTCTTCTTCTACGGGGATGGTATTGATATAAGGCGTATTAAGCTGGCCGGGGATTTCCACACCGGCTTCCCGCGCGCGGCGGGAAAGAGCTTCCAGCAGGCGGGCGCCCTGATCGGGACCCGCATCGGCTACTACTTGATCAAATGCCTCAAGCCATTCAGAGATCTCCTGGAAATCCGGTTCCAGAGCAAACTTCGGTTGTGCGTGCATGTAACTAGTATGCCAGTCCCAAGCATGTGTTTGCCACTGTAGGTGTTCGCCTTAGAGGACCAAAGACACTGCTCGGAGGGCCGGTTGGCCCTCCCTGAGTCAATAGTTGCCAGTTGCTGAAATCCCGCACAGACTCATGCAGCCATGCTTTCCACTTTTGGCTGGTACTCCACAGCAAGAATACGGAGCCGCCGCAATCCCGCCGGCACTGGCCATTCGACCGTGTCGCCAGCTCGATACCCCAGCAACGCTGTCCCGATCGGCGCCAGCACCGAAATACGGTTCTTGCCCGGGTCGGCTTTGCCGGGCAACACGATTTGGCACTCGAATTCCCGCCGTGTCGTCAAGTCACGAACGCGCGCTCGCGAGTTCATGGTTAGAACATCATCAGGAACGTCGCCTTCAGCTACAACGATGGCGCCATCGAGTTCTTCCGCCAGCGCCTGGCGATGCTGCTCGTCGTGCGGCTTGACCGCTGTGGGAGAACTCAGCAGACGCTCAAGCTTTTCAAAATCCGATTGCGTTATAACGATTCTTCCCCTTTTCATAGTCATCACTACTCCATTCTTTCCTGTCTTGACGAATGTCTTACCGGCAGCCGGGCTTGCCATTCGCGGGGGCAAGCGTGTTCGACGCGCGGTCAACAGATTGATTTGCGTTTTCTGTTGTCAGGCAGCAAGCGGCATTGCGAAACGCTGCTCCTGCCTTTTAGCCACGGGAACTGCAGCCCGCTTCACCATGTAGTCCCTGACCACCAGGACCGGACATGGAGCTTCCATCATTACTTTTCTTGCTGTGCAGCCGGCGCTGTGACTCGCGGCGCCATCCAGCCCGGAGAGTCCGATCACGATCAGCCCAGCATCCATTTCTCGCGTGGTGGCGACAATCGAATCCGCGGGGTTGCCGAACTCAATGCGATGGTCCACTTCGCACCACAGCGACGCCTCGGCGGGGACAAGTTCTTCCATCCAGCGGCGAAATGGTTTCGCCACGCCGGCGCGCGCGTTCTCGTCTCGGGGTTGAATGCCCTCGACAACGTGCAGCATGGTGAGCCATGCCAGATGTTCCTGCGCCCACGAAAGCGCGTGCTCCCCGGCCGCGATGGCCTGGGGCGAGAAATCAATCGCATGCACGATGCTGTGCGGCCGAGTCTTGGAAGCATCTTCAACAACGCGCGGCCCAAACACCAGAACCGGAGAATCCGCTAGGCTCAATGCCTGTTCAACCGCCTGACCGAGTGATGGTGCGCTGCCCGGTCGAGGGATCATCGAGCTGGCAATTACCAGATCGAAATTTTGGTGCGCCGTAATCTCAAGCAATGTTTCCTCCAGGCCGGAACGGTCCACCAGTGCCGGAGCATGAGGCTTCGCGTTTGAAACTTGTGATGCCAATCCGCCGTTTTGGCGAGCTCGTAACTCCGTTACTTTGCTGCGCAACTCGGCTGAGACCAGGTGCGCTACCTGCATGCGCGCGCCATGGGTGTGCGCCAGTTCCCGTGCATACGGGAGTGACAGATCTCGCCAGGGCGGCGCTCCAGTGACCAACAGAATGTTTTCCAAATCAATGGGCGATGGCTTTAATAGTTGTTGCATTAAAAAACTCCTTTCTAGGCAGCCAGCCGAACAGATTCACGGCTGTTGCGAATTTCGCGCGCTCGCTCCAATTCCTTCTTGAATAGCCGACCCAGTTTGCCAGTGGCGCGATCCATCGCGGCAAACAGATCGAGATCAGTCTCTCTGACGCTTACAGCGCCGAACGGCATCATTTCCGTATGGATCCGGCAGGTAAATGTGCCGGCGTTGTCGCAGGAGACGGTTACTGAAACCCGGCCCACCCGCTCTCCAAACCTGCTGAGTGAAAACCGCAGGCGCCGCTCGATATAGCTTTGAAGTACCTCGGTCGCAACGGTACTCACCGTACGAAGCTCAACGTACATGCATCCTCCTTCAACATCCGATGGCTTAAATGTAACGCGGCAGCATGTTCAAGAAAATTACATAAAGTCGAGCAATGCGTTAACATTTTGTTAACGGTTGCTTAGGAGGCAAATTGGCGCGATGGAGTGGCTGAACTATCATCACCTGCTTTATTTCTGGACCGTTGTCCGCGCGGGAGGCATTCATCAAGCCAGCCGTGAAATGCGTGTTTCCCCTCCTGCCATCAGCACGCAGTTGAAGCGCCTGGAGGAACAGCTCGGGGAAAAGCTTCTCAAACGTTCGGGACGCCGGCTGCTGCTGACCGAGACTGGCAAGATTGTCTTCAGCTATGCGGAAGACATTTTTGCTTTGGGACGCGAAATGCTCGACGTTGTAAGGAATCGGCCGGTGGGCAGGCCTCTGCGGCTGGACGTGGGGATTGTGGACGTGATGCCAAAGGTAGTAGCGCAAGCGCTGCTCCAACCGGCGCTCCGGCTGAGCGAGAGCGTCCGTCTGGTATGCCGGGAAGCCTCATCAGACCAACTTCTCGCCCGGCTCGCAACGCACGAGCTCGACGTGGTGCTTTCTGAGTCGCCCGTGGATCCCGCGCTGAAGATCCGCGCTTACAGCCACCTGCTGGGTGAATGCGGCGTGATGTTCGTGGCGACCAGACAATCGGCGAAGAAGATTCGTGCCGGCTTCCCCAAGGTGCTGGACGGCGCTCCCATCTTTCTTCCCACCGAGAACACAGCGTTTCGCCGGAGCCTTAACTTCTGGTTTGAATCTCAAGGGCTTTGGCCCATGGTGTTGGGTGAATTTGAAGATTATGCGCTGTTGCGGGCCTTCGGAGAGACCGGCGCAGGCCTGTTTCCGATGCCGGCCATCTTTCAGAAACAAGTCCGAAGAGAGAAGAAGCTCACGATTGTAGGAGTCACGCAGCAAGTCCGGCTTCAGTTCTATGCCATCTCCGCGGAACGGAAGCTCCAGCATCCGGCGGTGATCGCCATCCGCAACGCAGCGAGGCATGAACTGTTCCAATAAGCGAGCCGGGTTGTACCCCATTCAGCCCTCGTACGCGAAGTCCCTTGGAACGGATACAGCCCGCTTTTCATCTGGCGCATCTCGTTTAAGAAGGGCAATCGGAGCTGCTGACCGGAGGCGAGGGAGTGACCTATAACAAAGCGGACGAGGGCAGAGAGGGCCGATCGCTTGATATCGAGGAAATCAGGCTCGTTTCCGACCTCCGCATCATGCACGCCAAGGTAGATGAGCTTTATCAGATTGTTACGAACCTCAAGCGGCGGCACTCAGAGCCGGCGATCCGTGAGTATGCGGACCGCTCCGTCCTCGACGAGGATATCCGCCGGGTGGATGAGATCTATCTTTGGTTTGTGAACCTGAAAGATCAGGGTCTTCGCAGGACAGGTTGACCCCGTCTCATGCTTCTTCCTTTTTCTGCCGATGACAGCCAGAAAGTTTCGAGAGCAGCGGAGCGATTTCTTCGCTCACCTGAAAATGCCGGTACAATCCCCTAGAGATGACGGCGCGAAGCTACTTCGGTTTCACCATAGAAATATCAGTCAATGTGAAATCTTGTCCTTTCGCCAACAGAGGCTCCCCCGAGAGCCTGGCGAGAGAGTAGGAAAAGCAATCACCAAAGTTCAAGCCAGCGGCATGACGCCCCTTGCCGTAACGACGAAAACAGGCTCGCGCGATCTCAATTTGCTCTGGAGTAACAGAGATAATCTCCATTCCGGCTCGATGCAGAAATAGATCGAGATCTCTTCCCGCTGGCTCCCCCTTGCGAGACTCAAGCACGATCGCAGATTCGAGCACCGTAGCGGCAGAGATTAGCTTTCGCGCAGCCTGGCTGATCATATCAACAAACCAAGCCTCTTCAGCCTCACCGAGCAGGATGGCTACGATGGCTGAGCTATCTATGACCACTAACTCGGTAACCCGTTCTCATCATAGCCAATGATCTCATCAGCGCTTCGCGTATCGAGATCAGGCAGCGACTGAACCCTCTCGGCAATGCGAATCAATTCTTCGCGAACAGAAAGCGGCTCTCGCCTGCCGCTCACCCGCTCCAATCTTTCTTGAAGGGAATGAACAACGGCGTCTGTGAGGTTTTCGCCCGTGATTTTCATAACCTCTCTTACCAGCCGGTCCGCTTCGGGATTCTTGACACTGAAGGCCATGTCTAGAATATAGCATAACGGCTATACGCAATAAAAAATCCGGCCTTCGCCGGATCTTCATTGTTGCACTTGGTGACTGAAGCTGCTATTCCGCCCTGGCTTGTTGGTTGTTCGCCAAGACAAAATGCGCCCGACGGTTCTGTGACCAGCAGGACTCATTTGCCTGGGAGCAGAAGGGCTTTTCTTTGCCCAGGCTGATCAGTTTGATGCGGTCCGCGCTGACGCCCTGCTTTACCAGCGCTTCCTTCACCTGCTGCGCCCGGTTCTGACCCAGGGCCATGTTGTAGTCTTCTGAGCCACGCTCGTCGCAGTGTCCTTCCAGCACAAGCTGCATTGCCGGATGAGTGGCCAGGAACTGCGCATCCGCGATCAGGGCTGCCTGCTCGTCGCTGCGAATATCGGCATTGTCGTAGTTGAAGAAGATGTCCTTCATCGAGCGGCGGAACATCTCCTCATCACTGATGGTGACTTCCTTGGCGGGGGCGGTCACGGTAAGGCGCGCGCTGGCTTCGGTTGAGCCGCCATCGTTCCTGGCCGTCAGGTGATAGGTTGTGGAATCGGCGGGCGTGATGGTTTTGGAGCCGGAAGCGCTGACGGTGCCGACGCCATCAATCGTAACGCTGGAAGCGTTCTCCGTACTCCAGGTAAGTTCGGCCGACTGGCCCTTTTGCACGTTTTCCGGGCTGACGCTCAAGGTTGCGGTAGGCGCGGCCATGGGTTGCGCCTGCGGAGCCGGCGGAGTCTGAGCAATTACAGGTTTCTTGTTGCGGCAACCGGTGGCGACCAGTACAAGAGCCAGAGCGAAAAAGAATGAAGCTGCATATTTCATGGAAGTCTCTCCTCGTTGTTGCAAAAAGCTAATTGGGGCTAATGAGTGAAGCGGACGAAAAGTGAATCAGACGTGAAAGCGCGGGCCGGTTCAGCAGCGCAGGGTGGGTGATTCAGCAGAGATTACGGGCAGTTTGCGCCAATGCGCACGGGCGTTTGCCCAGATTTCAGTTTCAGGCAGTGCTGTGGCAGTCTCGCTCCCGACAGCAGGTGCTGTCGCTTTCCCCATGGTATGAACAACCGCCGTGGCAGCGCGACTGGCACGGAACTCCGTGGTGGGGCCGTGCGTCGCCTGAAACGGACCTTGCACCAGAGGAAAGAAAAAGATCAGCAGCACGCAGAGCGCAATGCAACAGCCGACCATCCGCCCAAACTGCGGCGCAAACATGAAGGAAGTATGATTCAGAGTGGCTGAATTTTCAATAGACCCTGTCCCTTAGATACCAACACCTCTCACCTCAGTCCGGCCTTCCACCAGGGCACGCATCTGCTCGACGTAGCGCACGCTGTTGAACTTCTTGGACGTGCTCTGAAATGACATGTAGCGCACCTGGCCGAAGATCGCCCGGTCCGCCCATGCCCGGTCGTGCTTGCCCACAATAGCCCAGGCTACGCCGGCATAGCCATTGGGATCGCGCCCGTCCAGTTGGTACTTGTCATTTAAATACACCGCAGTGCGGTAGGCTTGCGCCGGGGTTTTGCTCCATTCCAGGATCTTCTTTGCCCAGTACATGCGCACGAAGTTGTGCATCCAGCCGGTTACGACAACCTGCTGCTGGCAGGCATTCCACAATGGATCATGAGTTTGAGCATGCTCCAATTGGGTCTCTGAATAGAGCTTGCGCGCATCTGTTACGTGCGCGGCCAGAGATTTGTGCGCCCAAGGCTCCGCGCACTCGAAACTGTCGTAGTCGGGATTAAAGAGGACAAAGTTCACCGCCAGCTCACGGCGGACGATCAACTGCTCGAGGAATGCCTCCTTGGCGGCGCGAGGCGCATCCGCCTTCTGCACCGCCAGAGCGACAGTGTGCGGGCCGAGATGTCCGAAGTGGAGATAGGGCGAGAGATGGCTGGTCGCATCCAGATCGGGACGATTACGGTCCTTGACGTAGTTGGCCAGACCATCTTGTAGAAATGCCTTGAGGCGTTTCAACGCTTCATCAGTTCCGCCCTGGAAGAATGATGAAGGCATGACGGAGCGGTCGAGAGTCCAGTCCTCGGTGATGTCGGTATCCGGTCGCAACGCCAACAAGCCATCGGGTTTTTCCCATGGGACCTTTGCCCTGGTGTTGCCGACCGGTTTCAAAAACTCAGGCAGCAGCCGCTGGACGATGGGCCGCGCGGTGCGCGCCGCGTACTGTTCTTTCATCAGCAACCGCGAAGGGACAATCACATCGGCGTCCACTGTCCAGAAGGGCACGCGCAATTGTTGCGTCGCCAATTGTCGCCAGCGCTCGGGCTCGCGCATGGGATTTTCATCGGCGATGACGAGCGCGGGCTTCACCTCCTGGCAGAAACGTGGAAGATGATGATAAGGATAGCGACGCAACACAAAGCCGATGCCGCGCTCCTCCAACCGGCGCGCGATGGGCAGAATGCCCTGATTCAGGAAGCGGTAGTTCCGCAGGTTGGCATGAGGGTAGAGCGGCGCGGGAGCAAGGAAAACAACGCAGGGCTTGCGCAGGATGTTGGCCGCCCGCACCGCGACCTCAAGCGCTGGATTGTCGAGCGCGCGATGCGCGCGCTGCATCCAGTACACCACGCAGCGGCCGCCTGGATCAGGCGCACCTGCACGCCGCACGGTGACCCGCGCATTCGAGCTGAGTTCCTGGATTGGCTCCACGTTCTATGAATTATGAACGATTCACACCACCTAAGGCGAGACCCCTTGCACGTTTGTTTCTATCCCGAAAACGCCCTCGATGATATTTTCTAGGCGACAGAAATCCCCTGCAGAAGGACGCAACCGTGAAGCTGCCATTTGCCCCGACATCTACTCTGATCTTCGCAATCATGTTCTTTGCCGGACTCTCCAGCCTGGCCCAAACGGCGCATCCCGCGAATATTCAGGAAATCTCTTCACCTTCGGCGGACTTGGGATCTGCCATTGCCACAGCCTGCAAATCTGCGGGGCCAAACGGCCAGATCCGCGTGAACGTTACCCGCGGCACGCTCTCCACTTCGCCGTTTGCCGCGTGCGGTGCTTCCACGGTGATTGAGTTTGGTCCGGGAGAGTTCACCTTCACCGGCGCAGCCGCCAGCAACACCATTGCGGTCAACGGCCTGAAGATACTTGGCGCGGGCAAAGGCGCGACGATCTTTATACTGGATTCTCCCATCAGCAATTTTTTTACTGTGAATGGAAAATACTTTGAATTGGGCAAGATGCATATCCGGCCCAAAGCGGGCGTCACCCGGACGGCAGGCCACATCATTGTTGCCCACAATGCGCTCGGCTTCGTCCATGATCTTGTCCTGATTGATCCCTGGAATGGCTTTTACATGGAAGGCCCGACAACCGGCGGCTGGAGCTTCGACAATCTTTCTGTCTACACCTCGGGCGGGAACTGGAATTATCTGCTGAAGACTTATTCTTCCAGTGGAACAGTGACTTCGTTCAATCTCCACAACGTTATCGGCGACTTGGCCCACGGACATGAATTTGGTCCGCTGATGCTGTTCGATTCGAGGACCGATACGGTAGCACTGAGCGACATCAATATTGTGGGCGCGGGCGGGCAGCCGATGGTCCGCTGCCAGGATAGCGACAATGCTGGTAAAGGCCAGTGGCCGCGCTGGATCCATCTCACCAACGCCTATTTTGAGGCGGCAAACTCAACCGTCATCGAGCTTGAGAACTCTCGCGATTTTAGCTTTCAGAACAGCTATGCCTCGGGAGCAAACATCGGGATTGCCGTTGGCCCGGGTTCATTTGACACAAAGATTATCGGGAACGTCTTTCCCAATCTGAACGAGCAAGCCATTACGATTGCGGCGGGAAGCCGGAATACCATTATTCAAGGCAATACCTTTTCCAGCACAGGCACGGCAGGGAAGGGCGTTCCGATTATTGATGTCGCGGCCAATGCCAGCGACTTCATTATCTCCGGCAACCAGGCTTCCTCTTTCACTCCTCCTGCCGACCGCCCCGATTACGGCGTTCGGATCGCGCCGGGCAATTCCACCCGCTTTTTCGTGGTAAACAACAGTTTCCAGTACATAAACCTTAAGGCGGTTCAGAATGGGGCCGCAGCAGGCGGGATTTACACCGTATCGGGAAATATTCCTTAAGCGTATTAAATTCTGTTTCTCAGAATGCTGATGATGTCATCTGCCGTGATGACCCCTGTCAGCTTGCCTTCTTGGTCCACCACCGGCAAGGTGGAGAGGTTGTATTTGTCAAACATCTCCGCGACTTCTTCGTCGTGCGTATCTTCTTCGCAGTAAATGACGTGGTCCGGGCTCAAACTGCCCAGGCGTGTGCCTGCCGGCGCCAGAACGAGGGAGACCAGCGGAACCGAGCCTGCCAGCTTGCCCTCGTTGTCCACAAGAAAGATCGTGGCAATGGATTCCGCTTGACCTTCGAAGCTGCGCAGCTTTTCCACCGCATCACCGACGTTGGCATCGGGTGAAAGCGCCAGGAAGTCGGTCGTCATCCGCCCGGCAGCGGTGTTCTCCTGGAAAGCGAGCAACTCGGAAACTTCCTGCCGCTCTTCCGGTTCCATTTCTTCCAGAATCTCGTCGGATGTTTCCGCCGGGAGATCGGCGAGCAGGTCGGCGGCAGCGTCGGGATCCATTTCTTCCACGATGTCGGCGGCGCGGTTGGAATCAATGGAACGCATCAGCTCCACCTGCATGCGAGGATGGATTTCTTCCAGCGCCTCGGCGGCGACTTCCTCATCCAGCGATTGGAAGATGGCTTCGCGCTCGGCCGGCGCCAGCTCTTCCAGAATGTCGGCGATATCTGCCGGGTGCAGCTTGGAAAGACGCGCGTACTCCAGCCGCAGGCGGACGCGGCGCGCCGGATCGGTCTCAATCAGGTCCACAGCTTCCCAGGGAATGCCGCGCTCGGGCATGTGCGAAGCCAGAGCTTCAATGGCGACACCTGGCGCCAGGCCTTTCAGCAGGCGGCGAACCGCGCCGCGCAGCCCGATGTTTACCTGGCCGACTTTCAGCTTGAGCCCGCCGTTGACGTGTTCCGGATGCAGATCAACGTCATTGACGCGCACTACCTTGCGTCCGGAAACGTCAATGATCTGCTGGTCGAGCAGGTCGCGCTCCAGCAGCAGCATGCCTTCCGAGCTCACCAATGGCGGCCATTGCGCCGCCTTGCCCGCGGCGCGAACAGAAAATTGATCCAGGCCGCGTAACATGCGCGTGGGCAGCAGACGATCGCCGTCGGACGTTCTCACCAGCAGGTCGGCAATGCGGTTGGGATCTTCCTGCGGCACAATGGCAACTTCGCGCACACGTCCGGCAATGGAGCCGGTGTCGTCATAAACCGGAGCTCCCAGAAGCCGCGAAAGTGCAATGCCGTTGGCCATCAGGTTCCACTCCGCAGAATACCGAATGTGCTGCGGTGTTGCCAGAGCTATTCAGGATTTTGAAAGCAAGCTGTGGATAGCGGCAAACTGACGGTGTTGATAAGCTTGGGAAACATCGGCATAAGGCGAAATTCCGGGAATCTTCGCGCTCTGCGCATCATCTTTTACTGGATACAGGGAGAAGCAAGATGGCTGTACACGTAACCGACCTTCATGTTTTGCGCGACCAGTTGGTGGCGCGTCGTCAGCGACTCGAATCGGCAGCAGCCCGGACGCACACCGCGAACGTGCTCCAACTGCTCGATCAAGTTGACCGGGCGCTGGAAAGGATGGACTCAGGCAGCTTTGGGGTTTGCGAAGACTGTCTGGGAGAGGTGGAGCAGGAGCGCCTGATTGCTGACCCGCTGACCACCCTCTGCCTCGGCTGTTTGACGCCGGAACAGGCGCGCGCTCTTGAAGCCGACTTGCAGCTTGCGGCGCGAATCCAGCGCGGGCTGCTGCCGCCCGAAGATTTCGCCGGCGCCGGCTGGAACGTGGCTTACCACTATCAACCGGCAGGCCTGGTGAGCGGCGATTATCTTGACGTGCTCAGCCACGGGCGCGAGCTGTTTTTCATGCTGGGCGACGTTTCCGGCAAAGGGGTGGCCGCTTCAATGCTGATGGCCAACTTGCATGCCATGTTCCGCGCTCTGGTGCCCACGGGATTTCCATTATCCCAGTTGGTGGAGCGGGCCAACAGCATCTTCTGCGGCAGCACGCTTCCCACGCAGTACGCCACGCTGATTGCCGGCAAAGCCAAAGAATGCGGAGAGGTGGAGATCTGCAATGGAGGCCACCTGGCGCCGTTGCACCTGACTCACGACGGCGCGCGCCCGATTGACAGCGCTTCGTTGCCCGTCGGGCTGTTCCACGACCAGCAGTTCGTCTCCAGCAAGATCCAGTTCTCGCCCGGAGACAGCCTGGTGCTCTATACCGATGGATTTACCGAAGCCTCAGGGACGGACGGCGCGGAGTACGGACCGCACCGGCTCGCGCAACTCCTGCACCAGTGCGCGAAAGAAAAGTCGCGGCAACTGGTGGAACGGTGCATCCAGGACGTGCTCGCGTTCCGCGCCAGCTCGCAAGTCGGCGACGATCAGACCGTGATGGCGCTGCAGTTTTCGCCGGTACAGAACTAAGAACCGTTTACCACGCAGGCACAGAGTCGCAGATCTCCCTCTGTGTTCTCTGTGGTCGAGTCCTCGTCGGGTTTGACAAGTGCCTCATTCGATAGGCAAACTACGGAATCGCCCAGCCGGACCACTTTGCCCTGGTGACAAGCCGCATGACAAACCGGGTTTCCTACACACTGGACTCGACCCTGGATAGCGTGAACACGGCCGAGAGTACAGCGGTGAAATTCGCCGCGGGCGCGGGATTTAGCGAGGATGAACAATCGAACATCGCCATGGCGGTGCGGGAAGCCGCAGTCAATGCGGTGCTGCACGGCAACGCCTACGATCCGGAAAAGAAATTCTTCCTCGCCTATGAGAACACTGATGATTCGATCATCATCACAATAACCGACCAGGGACAGGGGCTGGATGCCAGCAATATCCCTGATCCGCTGGCGCCGGAAAATCTGATGAAGGGTTCAGGACGCGGCATCTTTTTGATCCGCGCGTTCATGGACGAAGTGAAGTTCCAGAACAAGAATCCTGGGACCGAGATCACACTTATCAAGAAACATGCCAAGGAGGAACGACAGTGACAATGAAGGTAAGCACCCGGCAGGTGAACGGCGTGACCGTGGTAGACATGAGCGGCCGCATCACGCTCGGCGAAGGCAGCGTGATCCTGCGTGACACCATCCGCGACCTGCTGAGCAGGGGCAACAAAAAAATCCTGCTGAATCTTGGCGACGTCACCTACATTGACAGCTCCGGGATTGGCGAGCTGGTGAGCGCGTTCACCTCCGTCCGCAATCAGGGCGGCGAACTGAAGCTCCTCAACCTGACCAAGAAGGTCCACGACCTGCTCCAGATCACCAAGCTTTACACCGTGTTCGATATTAAGGATGACGAGACCGCAGCCGTGGGAGCATTCAAGTAGCGAAGCCGTGGAGCGCGGGCACTCCTGCCCGCGGAGAGGCTTTTCAGATGTGTCGCGGGCAGGAGTGCCCGCGTTCCAACGTTAAAAACAATTCGCGATCATTCGCGTCCGTTCGCGGCTAAAACCTTACGCGCTTCTTCTCGGCCGGATGCTCAGGTCGCGCAACTGCGCCAGCAACGTTGATTTCTGGAACGAATCAAGTTTGCCCAGCAGCGGCACCATCTCCGCGATGAACTCATCCTGCATCAGGTCAGAGATTTCATCCTGCAAGGTGCGGCTGCTTCCGCGCAGCAGATCGGCAACTGAGACTTCCAGTCCCGCCGCGAGTCGCTCCAAAGAGGAAAGCGTAGGCACAGCTTTTTCGTTTTCAATCTTGGAGACGTAGGTGCGCGGCACCGACATGCGCAGGGCAAGCTGACGCTGGCTCAAGCCGCCGCGCTGGCGCAACATGCGGATGGCAGCCGCTATCTGCAGATGTGAACGGCCGTTGGAAGAAGGCGCGGGAGCAGGAGGCTCTTCCACCAGAATCGGCTCCGGCTCATCTTCATCGAGTGAGGTTTTGCAGCGTCTGCAAAGATTGTTGACGGTCCGGAATTGGACCAGGTGGCATTGATCGCAGCGAACGACTTCCCGGGAATCAACCGGCGCCAGGGTTGTGGCCATGTAAATGTTTCGGAGCGTGCCAGAGCCGGCCGAACTCCAAAATTTCTACTGCGAGTACCCGAAAACGTATGTAGTCTCAAGCATGATTGGGTGTTTGTCAATCAAAAAATCAGGTAAAACCGGTAGAAAGTCCGGTAATACTGGTGAATACAAGGAGAAAACAGGGTAAAAGCCATGATCAACCGCGCCTCGGCCTGGGAACTGGTGTGTGAGTACACGCAATCGGAAAGCCTGCGCAAGCACATGCTGGCCGTGGAAGCCTGCATGCGCGCTTATGCCGCGAAGTTTGGTGAGGACCCCGAAGCGTGGGGCATCACCGGCCTGCTGCACGACTTCGATTATGAAAAATATCCCACCGAGCAGGAACATCCGTTCGTGGGAAACAAAGTGCTGGAGGAGCGTGGCTACTCCGATGAAATCCGACGCGCCATTCTTTCCCATGCCGACTACAGCGGAGTGAAGCGCGAAAGCAAGATGGAAAAAGCACTTTATGCTTGCGACGAACTCTCCGGCTTTATTACCGCCACGGCGCTGGTGAAGCCCGGGAAGTCGCTGGCGGAGGTGGATGCCAGGTCCGTGCGCAAGAAGATGAAAGATAAAGCCTTTGCGCGCGCGGTGAATCGTAACGACATCATCAATGGCGCCGCCGATCTGGGCATGGACTTGGAAGAACACATCGCGTTTTGCATTGAAGCAATGCGCGGGATTGCCAGAGAACTGGGATTGGCCGGAACAGGCTCGAACGACCCCGAAAAACACACTCTTGATGTTTAGGAAAGCGCGAGTGGCCGGCCTTACCCGTTTTCGTTCACGGCCATCATGCGCGTTTTCCCACCTCGCTCGAGGTACGTTGAGGAAATCAGCAAAGCGTAATTAAACGCAATCAACAAAACCCGGGCAGTGGATCAGTACAGATGAACACTGATTCGGAAGTCATTTGTTCATCTTCCTCCGCTAGCACTTTCATGACTTTAATCTAAGCGGACAACTCGTTGAGCCCGGCGAGGTTCTCAGTCCGACCTCGGAATGACGCGCGTGGGTAAGCGTATCCCTACAGCATGCTTAGAGTTTTTCAGTACTCTCGAGGCGCGCTGCTACAATCACTTTCATGGAGGCAAAGCTGCTGCTGGTTCCGTGGATTGTGGCAGTGGTCTACAGCAGCATTCCGCCTTTCTGGTTTGTCATTCATCCTTACGCCGCAGCCTGGCGCAGCATGAAGCGCTCTCCCTATCGCGCGCTGCTGCCGCTCTGGGCCGCCATGATTCTGGCCATCGCGTGGATCACCTGGCCGTGGCACGAAATCAGGATTTATTCCCTGCCCTGGATGTGGCTTCCCGGTGTTCTGTTATTGCTTTGCGGTTTGGCAACATATCGCAAAGTATTCACCGAGTTTGGGGGACACAAGCTTTCCGGCGAAGCTGAATTGCGGCCCGACGAACACACGCAGAATCTTGTGACTTCAGGATTGCACGCGAGAATGCGCCATCCCATCTACTTTGCCCATTTGTGCAATCTCGCGGGATGGGCGCTCGGCAGCGGCCTGGCCGTGTGTTTTGTGTTGCTGGGCGTGAACCTGCTGGTCACGTTTCCGCTGATGATCTGGATGGAAGAGCGCGAACTGGAGAAGCGCTTTGGGCAGAGCTTCCGCGACTACAAAACCCGGGTTGGGCTTCTGCCGCGTTTGTGGTTTCCACGCACGGGCAAACGGCTGCCGCCCAGTGAAGGTCGGGCGTGAAGTTCGAATTCTTTGTAGCTGCCCGCTACCTGCGCGCCAAGCGGCGTCAGGCCGTCATCAGCGTGATTACGATCATTTCGGTCATCGGTGTGATGGCCGGGGTCGCCTCGCTGGTCATTGCGCTGGCCATTAATGCCGGGTTCCGCCAGGACCTGCAGAACCAACTGCTCGGCTCGCAATCGCACATCACGCTGGAGAAGGTCAAAAACGACGGGATCTACCACTGGCAGGAGCTGATGGATCGCCTGCAGAAACAGCCGCATATCCGGGCTGCCGCGCCGACGCTTTATGACTACGTTCTGGCGAGCCACGGATCGCGCGCGGGAGCGGCGCTGCTGAAGGGCGTGATTCCGGAATATGAGAATCGGGTGAGTGAGCTTCTGAAATCGGTAAAGATCGGTTCGGCCAAGCCGCTTGAACCTGCGCCGCCGTGTTCAGAGCATATTTCAAAGCTCGTCTGGAAGAGGTCAAACTCAGGCTCTCAGGGGCTAAAGCCCGCAAGACTTAAAAGAATTGCGGCACGACTGAAGTCATGCCCTGACACTTCTTGTCGCATCTTAGGAGTTTTTTCGCAAGGGGATGAGAGTTGCAGCCAAGCGCAGGAGCTTCCGCCCGTGGTTCTGGGCAAGGACCTGGCAGAGAGCATTGGCGCGACGGTTGGATCAGTAATCACAATGACCAGCCCGCAGGGCGAACTCACTCCTTTTGGGATGGTACCCAAGTACGCGCGTTTTCAGGTGGTGGGAATCTTCAAATCCGGCTTCTACAACTATGACAGCACCTGGGCGCTCATCCGGCTGGCAGATGCGCAGCAGCTTTACGGGCTGGGAAACGTGGTTTCCGCCATTCAGTTCAAGATTGACGACCTCTATAAAGCCGAGCAGGTAGCGGCAGAAATTCAGCAGGCTGCCGGGCCGGAATACATGGCCACCAACTGGATGGACCAGAACAGGGCTTTGTTCCGCGCTCTCAGCCTGGAAAAGCTGGTAACATTTTTGACCATTGGATTGATCGTTTTTGTCGCCGCGCTGAACATTCTGATTTCTCTCATCATGATGGTGATGGAAAAAACCAAGGACGTGGCCGTTCTCATGTCCATGGGCGCTCGTCGAGGTCAGATTCGGCGGATTTTCATTGCTCAGGGCGTCCTGATTGGGCTGATTGGGACAGCGCTGGGGCTGATTGTGGGCTACGGAATCGCGCTGGCCGGCGCCAATTACCACTTCATCGCGCTGAACCCTGAAGTTTATTCCATTGACTATGTACCGTTTGCGCCGCGAGCGCTCGATGGCGTGCTGGTGGCGGCGGTGGCGCTGCTGATTTCCTTTGTTGCGACACTTTATCCCTCCTGGTCTGCTGCTCGCGTTCTTCCCGCGGAGGCGTTACGCTATGAGTAAAACGCCTCATTGCAGCAGGGCAGCAAGCGAATGCAAGATGGTTCGCGGGATTAAGGAAATTAATTGTTTCTTGATAATCCTTGTGGGCAAAATAACGGAGTCTAACGGCCACGATACGGGTTCCAATAGGAAGAGGATTTCAGCAGGAGCAACGGCCCGGAACGTGCTGGGGAAAGTAGCCGGCTGCACCATTGGAGGATGCGAGTGCATCCAATAGAGCAGCCTGAAATCCTCAAAGCTGACAGACTTACGAAGGTTTATAAGTCGGGCCAAACGGATTTAGTGCTCTTTGACAACTTGTCCTTCCAGGTGAGGAAGGGAGAAATGCTCGCCATTGTAGGTGAGTCGGGCGCAGGCAAGAGCAGTCTGCTGCACATTCTGGGAGCGCTGGACCGCGCTACCGGAGGTGAAGTTCACTGCGCCGGCCAGGAATTGGCGAAGCTGACCGACGATGCCGCCGCGGATTTTCGCAACCGCGAGATCGGCTTTGTCTGGCAGTTTCACTATCTTCTGCCCGAGTTTACGGCGCAGGAGAACGTGGCTATGCCGCTGCTGATGCGCGGCCAGGCTTACGGACCATGCATAGAGAAAGCCGGAACATGGCTGCGGGAAGTTGGACTGGACAGCCGCAAGCACCACAGGGCCGGCGAACTCTCAGGAGGCGAGCAACAGCGGGTGGCATTGGCCCGGGCGCTGGTTACAGGCCCGCAGATCTTAATGGCCGATGAGCCTACGGGAGACCTCGACAACAAGACGGCCGATATGGTCTTCGATCTTGTGCAGAGGCTCCACAGAGACTACCGGCTGACTTCTCTGCTCGTCACTCACAACCTGGATTTTGCCCGGCGTTGCGATCGCGTGTTGCGGATGCATCACGGTCTGACCGAGGAAGTGGCTCCTGGGTCGTTGACATCGTAGTTAGAATAGAAGAGGGAGCGAAGGACAAGATTAGGAAGGTGTTTTCCGGCGATTGAAGGGCCGGAATGAAAGGCTTCTTCCTGGAAGTACGGCGGTTCGTACCGGGGGAAGAGAGAGATGCTTGCTGGTTGAGGTGACCGGGAGCATCTGGGTGAGGGAACCATGTTCGAGCGTTATACAGAAAAAGCCAGGCGCGTAATCTTCTTCGCGCGGTACGAGGCGAGCCAGTTTGGCTCACCTTATATTGAGACGGAGCACCTGTTGCTCGGTCTTCTGCGCGAAGACAAGGCGTTGACCAACCGCTTTTTGCGCTCCCATGCGTCGGTCGAGTCCATCCGCAAGCAGATTGAAGGGCACACCACGATCCGGGAAAAGGTCTCTACATCGGTTGATCTTCCTTTGAGCAACGAATGCAAGCGCGTGCTCGCGTATGCGGCAGAAGAGGCCGAGCGCCTCAGCCACAAACACATCGGCACGGAGCACCTGTTGCTGGGCCTGCTCCGTGAAGAGAAGTGCTTTGCCGCTGAAATCCTGCACGAGCGTGGTTTGCGGCTGAGCGCGATTCGCGAAGAACTGGCGCGCAGCACGCAGGAAAAAGCGCAGCCGCAGCGCGGACAGTCGCGCGAGTCTTCCCTGTTGTCGGAATTTTCTCGTGATCTCACCCAGGCCGCCATGGATAGCGCTCTCGATCCGCTGGTTGGCCGCGAAGCCGAAGTGGAGCGCGTGGTGCAGATTCTGTGCCGCCGCACCAAAAACAATCCGGTGCTGATCGGCGAACCGGGCGTGGGCAAGACCGCGATCGTGGAAGGTCTTGCGCAGCGCATCGCCGATGGCGACGTGCCGTCATTCCTCGCCGAGAAGCGCATTCTGGCTCTCGATCTTTCCCTCATCGTTGCCGGAACCAAGTACCGCGGACAGTTTGAAGAACGGCTCAAGACCATCATGAAAGAACTGATGGAGAGCCAGAATTGCATCATCTTTATTGACGAGTTGCACACGCTGGTTGGAGCAGGCTCAGCAGAAGGCTCGCTCGATGCGGCAAACATCCTGAAGCCGGCGCTCTCGCGCGGTGAGATTCAGTGCATCGGCGCAACCACTCCGGGCGAGTATCGCAAATCGATTGAAAAGGACCGCTCGCTCGAACGGCGATTCCAGGCCGTGAAAGTGCCACCGCCGGGCGAAGGCGAAGCTGTAAAAATCATTTACGGAATCAAAGAGCGTTACGAGAAGTTCCACGCGGTGAGCTACACCGATGATGCAATCCAGTTCGCCGTGTATCACTCGAACCGCTATATTCCCGACCGCTTCCTGCCGGACAAGGCGATTGACCTGCTGGACGAAGCCGGCGCGCGCGTGAAGCTGCGCCAGACTTCCCTGCCCGACGAGATCACGGAAGTGCAGAAGCGGATCAAGTTCATCGTCCACCGGATGGAGAACGCCATCGCGAACCATGAATTCGAGAAGGCGCGCTTCTACTCCGATGAAGAGCGCAAGGAGCGCGAGAACCTGCGCGCTCTGCGTGAGAAATATCATCTTGATGAATCTTCCACAGGCGTTGTCGGCCGCGAAGATATTGAAGAAGTGGTGAGCCGCTGGACCGGCGTGCCCATCACCTCGATCAAGGAAGAAGAGACGCAGAAACTGCTGCGGGTGGAAGAAGAACTGCACAAGCGCGTGATCTCGCAGGAGAAGGCCATCAGCGCTCTGGCACGCTCGATTCGCCGCTCGCGCGCGGGTCTAAAATCACCGAACCGCCCGATTGGCTCGTTCCTCTTCCTGGGACCAACAGGCGTAGGCAAGACGGAAGTCGCGCGTACGCTGGCGCATTTCCTGTTCGGCAGCGAGAAGTCGCTGATCCGCTTCGATATGTCCGAATTCATGGAGAAGCATTCGGTCAGCAAGCTGATCGGCTCGCCTCCTGGATATGTGGGCTACGAAGAGGGCGGACAGTTGACCGAACGCGTGAAGCGCTCGCCGTACTCCGTGGTCCTGCTGGATGAAATCGAGAAGGCGCATCCGGATGTTTTCAACATCCTGTTGCAGGTGCTTGAAGACGGGCAGCTCACCGATGGCTTGGGGAACACGGTGGATTTCAAGAACGTGATCATCGTGATGACTTCAAACATCGGCGCGCGGCATCTGATGAAGCGCAAAGGCCTCGGCTTCCAGATTGATAAGGAAGAAGCGGTCTCAGAAAAAGTTGAAGACATGGTGAAACAGGAAGTCAAGAAGACGTTCAATCCTGAATTCCTGAACCGCCTGGATGAAGTCATCATCTTCAACGCCCTCACGGACGCGGACCTGATCCAGATTCTGGAATTGCTGGTGGGCCAGCTCAACGCCAACCTGGCGCAGCGGCACATCACGATCACTGTGAACGAAGAGGCCAAGAAGTGGATTTTGGACAAGACGCTCAGCGACCGCAGCTATGGCGCGCGTCCACTGCGTCGCGCCTTGCAGCGGTATATCGAAGATCCGCTCTCCGAAGCGCTGATTCAGGGAACCATCACCACGCGGCCCGCATTTATCGAGGTCTATCTGGAAGACAACCGGCTCTTCTACCGCCAGGTTGGCGATAACCAGGAAAAGACCGAAGGCGTGCTGCTGTACCAGTAGATCGGAAACAATGATTTCAACCGCCGCCGGAGAAATCCGGCGGCTGTTTTTCTGTTGAGACCTTCTGAGCAGGGCTGGTATTTGCAAGGAATCCGGCCCGTGCCCGAAGCTTTGAATTTAGAATCTAAACTGAACCCAAAATGCATTTTGATCTCGATTCCTCTGTCCGCCGTCGCCTTGGTTACAAGCTGATTGACCGCATTGACGAATATTTTTCCAGCCTCTCGGACCGCTCTGTCCAGCTTCCGCTGGAATTGCGAACATTCGACAACCTGCATGACAGCTTGCCCGAACTCGGCGAAGATGCCGCGCGCGTGCTGGACGACCTGTGCTCGGAGCTGATTGATAAAGGCTTCCACGTTCCCAGCGCGAACTACTTCGGCCTGATGAATCCCACTCCGACCTACATGGCCGTCTTGGCGGAAGCGCTGGTCGCGGCACTCAATCCGCAACTGGCGAGTTTAGCGCGGTCGCAGCTTGCCTCAAAGATCGAAAAAGAAACGGTGCGCTGGATTGGCGAATTGGTGCGCTGGGGCAAGCCGTTTGACGGCACTTTCACGACAGGCGGAAATGAAGCCAACTTCAGCGGGCTGGCTATGGCGTTGGCGGCGCACTTCCCTACCGCTCTGGACGAGGGCGTTGCGGCGATTGGCGCGCGTCCGGTGCTCTATGCTTCCGCGGAGTCGCATCATTCGCTCGATAAATCCGCAGGACTGCTCGGAATTGGCCGAAAAGCCGTGCGTCGCATCGCAGTGAATGAGCGTATTCAACTCGACCCGGCTAAGCTGGCCGCGCAAATTGCCAACGACAAGAGCGCAGGATTCGCTCCCTTCTGTGTTGTCGCAACCGCAGGAACCACGAACTCCGGCGCGATTGACGATCTACCTGCTCTGGCCGCGGTTTGCAAACGCCATGGATTGTGGCTGCACGTGGACGGCGCTTACGGAGCAGCCGCAATCTTCTCCCACCAGCACCGCGGTCTGGTACACGGCATCGAGCTGGCCGATTCCATCACGATTGATCCTCACAAGTGGCTGGCGATGCCCTTCGCCGCCGGAGTGATCCTGACTTCGCATCCGGAAATGCTGCAACAGACTTTTGGCGTGAGCACGCCTTACATGCCAAAAGCTGCCACGGCTTCGCCCATCCTGGACAACTTCCAGGTGAGCGCGCAGTGGTCGCGGCGCATGAACTCACTCAAGCTCTGGCTTACTCTGCGCGTGCATGGCAGAAAGGCTTATGAAGAACTGATTGATCGCCAACTTAAGCTGGCTTCTTCGTTCGCCGGGTGGGTGAGCAAGTCCGAAGTCTTCGAACTCGCCTCGCCGCAGGTGCTCCCGATTGTGAACTTGCGGGTGAAGCTGCCCGGAGCAACCGAAGATCACGTCCGTGCCGCGAACGAAGCCATCGTTCATGAAGTTACAAAAGATGGCCGGCGCTGGATCTCTACAACTCGCGTCAATGGACGATCGGTGATTCGCGCGATGGTGATCAGCTATCTGACTTCGCAGCGTCACATTGAAGAGCTAATCGCAGCGCTGAATGCTGCCGCCGCAAAATGCGTTTCTGCAGTTTCTGCGGGTTTGTCCAGTTCGCGTTAGTGCGCCATGCCTGGTCCGCCGCCCTGCTTGGTGGGCTTCTTCATCAGGAAAATCAACGGCAAGCTGGCCACAAACATCACTGCGAGCAAGAAAAACGCATCGAGATAGGACATCATTGCAGCCTGCCGCTGCACAATTCCGAACAGGGCCGCGTAAGCCTGTTTGGTCGCGGTTTCGGCATCCATGCCTCCCGCCATCAGGGCATGAATCATGGATTGCAGCGTCGCTTGCGTCGCCTGGCTGAAATTGTTGATATTCGCCGCCAGATCGTTAGCATGCTGTTGGTTGTGACGCGCTGTAATCGTCACCACGCTGGCAATTCCGATGCTCGCTCCGATGTTGCGCATCAGGTTGAAGAGGCTGGTTGCGTTGCCCATCTCTTCTTTCGGAATCGGGTCATTGGTGATGGTAGTGAGCGGCACAAACAACAAGCCCATGGACATTCCTTGAATGAGCTGCGGCCAGAAGATGTCCCAATATCCAGCGTTCAGGTTCAGACGCGAGAGCGCGTACAAGCTGTATCCGGCCGCGAGAAGTCCCGCGCCCAGCAGTTTTCGCGGCTCAACCTTGCCCATCAGAATGCCGACAATCGGCATGAAAATGAACGATCCCAGGCCGCGCGGCAGCATGGCAATTCCCGCCTCCAGAGCGGAATATCCCATGAGTGTTTGCAGCCACAGCGGAATAAGCACCGTGCTCCCATAGAGAACAAACCCGAGCACAGTCATCAGAAACACACCGGTGCTGTAAGTTCCGTTCTTGAAAACGGAAAGATGGACCACAGGATTGCGCGTCACCAATTCGCGGATTACGAAGAACAGCAGTCCCGCTACGCAGAAAATGAAGAGCCACACAATAAAGTGGGAACCAAACCAGTCTTCTTCCTGACCTTTGTCGAGCATGATTTGAAGGGAACCGATTCCCAAGGCGAGGAAGCCGATGCCCCAATAATCAATGCCGCCCTTTCCGCGACGGATGTAGGGCGGATCATGAATGAAGAGCAGCACCATGCTGACCGCCGCAATTCCCACCGGAATGTTGATGTAGAACAGCCAGCGCCAGCTATAGCTGTCAGTAATCCAGCCGCCGAGCACTGGCCCGAGCATCGGCGCCACAACAATGCCGAGGGCCCAGAAAGCCATCGCTTTGCCGCGCTGCTCCGGTGGAAATGCTTCCATCAGGATCGCTTGTGACAACGGCTGAAGTCCTCCGCCGGTTGCGCCCTGAAGCACGCGAAAAACGATCAGTGAGGAAAGCGTGGGCGCAATGCCGCATAGAAACGAAAAGGCTGTAAAACCGGCCACCGACATCAGCAACAGATTGCGGCGGCCAAAATAGTTTGCCAGCCATCCGGTGAGCGGCAGCACGATGGCATTGGAAACCAGATACGAAGTCAGGACCCAGGTGGCCTCGTCGGGGCTGGCGGAAAGACTTCCGGCAATATGCGGCAGCGAAACGTTTACAACCGTGGTGTCCAGCACCTCCATGAAGGTGCCAAGCATCACTGAAATCGCAATAATCCACGGATTGACCGCGACTTGTTCGACCGCTTCAGGCATGTTCAGGTCCGTCCTATTTCACGAACACCGTCGGCACTACGGACATGCCTGGTCGCAGCGTATGGTTCGGATCCTGGCCTTTGTTGATGCGGATGCGAACAGGAATGCGCTGCACCACTTTCACGTAATTTCCGGTGGCATTTTCCGGAGGCAGCAGGCTGAAGCGAGCGCCGGTTGCTCCGCCGATGGATTCAACCGTGCCCTTGTAATCCTTGCCGTAAGCATCCACGCCGATATCCACCTGCTGGCCCACGTGCATGCTCTTGAGCTGTGTTTCTTTGAAGTTGGCGGTTACCCAAATGTCGTCAAGGTTGACGACGGCAAACAATGGCTGGCCCGCCTGGACCACCTGCCCTGGCTCCACGCTGCGCTTGCTCAAGATTCCGTCAACCGGCGCTGTGACCTTGGTGTATTGCAGGTTGAGCTCGGCCTGCGAGAGCGCCGCTCGATCGCGTTCAACTTCTGCTGCTGCGGCTTCTGACTTAGCACGCATGACTTTGATTTGCTCCGGTACCGTGTGGGCCGCGTCGGCTTGAGCGCGGGCCTGGGCGGCACGTCCCTCGGCGGTCGCGACGGCGGCCCTCGCGGCCTCAAGCGTGGCTTTGGAAGCCGTTGCTGCGGCCACGCTGGCATCGTACTGCTGCCGTGAGATTTCATCTTTCTGCACCAACTGCTCCATGCGCTTCAAGTCATCGGCGGCTTTGGTAGAGTTTGCCTGGGCTTCCTGCACACGCGCGCGTGCCGACTCCACTTCACGACTGGCCGCATTGACTCCGGCATCTGCTGCTGCAAGCTGGCTTGAGCTGGTAGTTGTGGTAAGAGGAACTCCCACCTTGGCTGCCGCAGCATTCGCTTCCGCATTGGCAAGATCTGCTTTCGCGCGTTCCAGAGCTACTTGATAGTCCTTGGGATCAAGTTCCACCAGCAGATCGCCTGCTTTTACCTGCTGGTTATCGTCGTAATAAACCTTCAGGACAGTACCGGAAACCCGCGAGCTGATGGGATCAATATGGCCGTCAATCTGGGCATCGTCCGTGGATTCCCGGACGGAGTAGTAATGCCAGACAAAAATTCCTGCTGCGATCAGCAGCAGCGCCACAAGAGCAATGATCCATTTGGCATGAGGATGCGCGCGAAAGAAGCCGGTGCGGCGGTCGCGCAACGAGCGGCGCTGCTCTGAGGGAAGGTCTTCATCATGGTCCGGCACCGGACGCGGCTGCTTGATCTCTTCTTCGTATGTTGTGGATGATTTCAATGGTTCCACCACCTTATTTCCCTCCCAGGAAAGCTCGTGTCCGTTGCTCCGCCACGCCCAGCGCGCGCGCCAGGGTAAGCTTGGCTACATTGTTGAGATAGAGGGCTTGAATATAAGTTTCATTTGCCAGCGCCACCGCTTCCTGCGATTGCACCACTTCCAGACTTCCGGAAACGCCGGCAGCATAGCGATCTTGTGATTCTTTTAACTGCTGCGAAGCCAGGCCAATGGACTGCTGCGCCACCTTCACCTCATCATCAGAGGTCTGGACGTCGAGCAGCGCAGAGCGGACCTCGAGTTCCACCCGGTTGTGAAGGTCGTCAAGCTGCAATCGAGATTGCCGAAGATTGGCCTCAGCAATACCGACATCCGCCCGTACTCTTCCGCCCTGAAAGATAGGAATGCGGAGACCGGCAGAGAGAGTGTAGGTGCTTTCCAGACTGCCAAAGGTCTTTCCCAAACCGCCGAAATCGCCCGCAACCTGAACTGACGGAAGCGCCTCACCCCGCGCTGCCTTCACCGCCAGTTCGGAAGAACGAACACGCGACTCCGCTGCCAGATATTCCGGACGCTGCTTGTAAGCTTCGGCCAGGCTCTGTTCCAGATTGAAGCCGGGAAGCGGCGCGTAAGGGACAGTATCGGTGAGCCGGAACTGCTGTGCCACCGGCAGTCCGATGATCCGCGCCAGCCCCATTCTCTGTTCAGCTACCTGCTGCTGCGCCACCAGAACACGCTGTTGCTGCGTCTGCATTTGCACCTGAGCACGCAACACATCAATTCCCGCAGCGACTCCTGCTTTCTTGAGGTCCTGCGTCTGCAGAAAGATCGTCTGCGCTGTCCGCAGTTGCGCCTGCGCAGTATCAAGGCGTGAAGCCGCAGCCAGAGCAAGCAGGTATTCATTGCCGACGACCAGCACCACCAGTTCGCGCGCGTCCTGTATGTTGAACCTGGCTGTTTTCTCGTCCTCGGCTGACTGGCGAAGCTTGTTGATGGCGTTGAAGTCCAGCAGGTTTTCCGTAAGCGCGGCGCGCGTATCGAAAACGTTGAATGGTCCCACCACGGGCGAAGTAAGCCCTGCCGGCAACGGAATCCCGAACGCCGCCAGATTGATCTGCTGCACTGAGTCACCCACCCTCCCGGCGACGTTGGGCAGCAGATTACTCAGGTTGCGCCGGTACTGTGAACGCGCTCCGGCTGATTGTTCCTGAGAGAGTAGTAGGCCGAGGTTATGCTTCAGGCCGCGATCAATGGCGTCAAGGATAGGCAGATCCACCACACCCGGAACAAGCTTCTCTACCTTGCCGCTTCCGCTAAAGACGCCGAATGGGGAAATCGAAGCTGATGGAGGATTCTGCTCCATCGCGGGCGGAGGAGCCGGCTGAGTGGTGGCTTGCGGCTGTTCTGAAGCCGCCGTGTTCGCCGAAGCCGGCGCACCGGGCAATTGGCTGAATCCTTGAGCACTTAGAAACAGAATGGCTGAAAGGACAGCGTACGTCCTCATGAGATGAATCTTCTCTTTCGTTTTCCCGTCATTAGATGCAATGCCCCTTGGCCTGAGGTTCATCTCTTTCCTTCCGCTTTTCTTACTGCGTACGGGACGCAAATTTGATGGACCATGCTCGGATTAATTTAATTAACTAACCGGTTAATTAGATTAGCAGGTGCTCCTCGCGGATGCAAATTACCCTTGCAGCAAAAGAACAAGACCGTGTTTTGTAAAGCCTTGTCTTGGCGGAGACAGCAAGGATTTGTTGTTGGAACGCGGACACTCCTGCCCGAGCCGGAGCTTGAGATCTATTCGCGGGCAGGAGTGCCCGCGTTCCAACCTCCAGACGAGGTTCCGGCTGACGTGTTCAGGCCAACTGAATTAGCGGCAATAAGCAAAATCCCCGCTTGCGCGGGGACTTTGGTCAAATCGTTCTATGTGGTCAAAAAAGATTAGTCATCGTCGCCGTCGTCGCCGGCCAACTGCTGTACGAAGCCAGCGTTGGGCGTGCCCCAACCGGTGGAGAGGTCCCATCCAGTTGTCGCCGGGAAACCGACAACATGGGCAAAGCCGTTGTCGCCGATCGTCACGTCATGGAACAGCGTGTTAAGCGCGCCTTTTCTTCCCAGCTTATAGATGGTCTTGTTGAGGTTGCCGAGAGGACGTCCGGCCACCTGGTTCGCAATGCTTGCGATGGCTGACCATTGCGGGGCGCCCGCGCTGGTTCCTCCAAAAATGAAGGAGCCGTTCAGCCCAGCAAAGCCGAGGTGTACGATGACGCCGCCAACCACGCCGGCGTTATAGGCCACATCGGGATAACCGCGATGTCCATTCAAGGTGTTCAAAGCCGCTTGAGGCAGATGCTCCTGGAAGTTCGGACGGCGGAACACTGAACTGATTCCACCACCGCCGGCGCCGAAGCCGTCATTCCAAACCACTTCGCCTTGATACGTGCCGTTCGGGTCCGCATTGGTAGCACTGCCGAAGAACAGATTGGTGCCGCCCACCGTCGTAACGAAAGCGGAGCTCGCAGGGTATTGCGGAACACGCTGAATTACGCCATTGAATACTCCGGCAACGCCGTTATCACCGGCGGAAACGAAGGTTGAGAATTTCTCTTCTACCGCACGCTTATAGCTTACCTCGTTAGCCGCGATAATGGCCTGGCCGTCAGGGCTGGCATTCAAGCCCAGTTCTGAGGCCCCGAAGCTTTCCGAAAGAATGTGCCCCAGACGATTGTCAATGGCAAAGTTCTGCGCTGCCAGAATGTCATCAAAGTTATCGCTGGCTGCGGCGATGAGAATAATGCTGGCGCCGGGAGCGATAGCATGAGACCACTGCACATCGAGACTCACTTCTTCAGCCCATCCCACCTGATCAGCGTTTGTAGGATCAAAAGGAACGCTGCCCGGCATATGGATCTGCTGGAAGAATGGAGGCGCGGGAAGACCGAAGGTCGTGTCGAATGCGGCAAGGTCCGCGTCAATGGTCGGGCTGCCGAACGCATCAATAATCACGATGGTCTGGCCGGTGCCATCGAATCCGGCGTTGAGGAGCTGATCCACGCCGTAAGCCGTGCGGATCGCAGCAGGGCCATAACAAAACAGGCCTTTTGACAAATCAAACGGCCGCAACTCGCAAGTGAAATGCGCGGTGGCATCGGGTGACACGGCGGGAACAATCTCAGCCTTGTCAGCGCGGATCGCCATTGGACTATAGGTCTGGGCGGTGGCAACAGTCCCGACGATGGCAAAAGCAATCAGGACCAAAAGGGATGCTTTCAGGGAGAACTTACTTTGCATTAGCTACCTACCTTCAGAAGAATGGTGTGGCGGAGAGTTTCTACTGCATCGGCACAGAGAAGGGCGCACTCTGCGATGCAAAAAGACACTCTCGATTGGCGGCGGTAATTTTCCAGCTTTTCACGTTCAGAGTCAATGCCTGAGCTGGATTTATTTGCTGAAGCGTTTCCTGTCTGCCGGGGAAAACCTATGCCTCTGCCCCCAAACGGAAATCATCCAAAGGCCAAGCAGGGTCGGCCCTTCGACGATCTTGCGCCCTTCGCCAGCCATTCAGCATCCAATAGCTTCTGAACGATGACCGAGTCTGCCCCGAGCGAACTTAAGCCTTCCAAATTGCCCAGCGCTTTGCGGGCCCTCCGCCATCGCAACTACCAGCTCTTTTTTGCCGGACAATTGATCTCGCTGGTCGGCACATGGATGGACCAGGTAGCCGAGTCCTGGCTGGTGTACCGCCTTACCGGGTCGGCATTGTTGCTTGGCACCGTCGCTTTTTGCAGCCAAATACCGGTCTTTCTACTCGCGCCTATTGGCGGCGCCATTGCTGACCGCCACAACCGGAGGACCATCCTGGTCGCCACTCAGTCGTGCATGATGGCGATTGCCTTCGCCCTGGCAGGGCTGACCTTGACGCATCACATCACGGTCTGGGAACTGATGGTTCTGGCCGCTCTGCTTGGGGTGGTAAACGCATTCGATATTCCAGCGCGCCAGGCCTTTATCGTGGATATGGTCGCTCGCGACGACCTGGTCAACGCCATCGCCTTGAACTCCTCAATGTTCAATGGGGCCCGCGTGATTGGTCCTGCCATAGCCGGGATTGTAGTGGCGGCTAT
>JAICYU010000008.1 GCA_025934025.1 Terriglobales bacterium | reverse complement strand
CCACCCCCGGACGAGAAGCTCATCTCCAGGGCCGATCAGGTAGTCCGGCGTTACAGGAACGCGGTCCAGAGGAGCAAAAGTAGATGGCGCATTGCGAAAGAGATCGTGGCCGAAGATGGGCAGACGATATCCCAAAGAACTTGCAACAAAATCCTGGAACTCAATGTCCGGTTCGGTGTCATGCGATCTGTTTTCAAACGTCCGTGGAGGCTCGCTTCTGCTATGGTCTCGTGTACGCAGTTCTTCGTCCGCAGTTGAAGATTGGTTCTGAGAACGATCCTGCGGAAGACCGGACGTCCGCGAGTCATCGGAGGGCATATTGGTGATTTGCACTCCGGCTGGATGATCCAGCGGAACGGATTTGTCTGCTTGCGCAAGCAGAACACCAGGAAGACTCGCGCAGCAAAATACGAAAGCTACTGTCTTAAGCACAACCTTCTTCTTTCGATTAATCGGAAAGACCCGACACGGACAGATTCCCAGATACAGATTACCGGAGTCGCAATTCCCGCAAGGTAAGCCTTATCGCCTATGCCTGAGGCACTTTGTTACTGAGGCAAAACTACATCTTGGAGGTGGTGCTTGCCTATTAATCAGAGATATACAGGTTACCTATGTAATCCCGTGGTGAGAACCACTAAGGCTGAAACCTTATGTTGCTGGAGAGTGGTGAGGCCATCCATTGATCCAAGCTTTGAGCCTTTCGGTCTTTCTCAGAAGTGACCGCATGTTCCGGTGTGATGGGCCACTTGATGCCGATTCGCGGATCAGCGAAATAAATGCCGCTTTCTGCTTTCGAATTGTAAATACCCGTACATTTATACTGCACTTCGCAGGCATCAGTGAGCGCGCAAAACCCGCGTGCGAACCCGTAGGGCGCCCAAACCTGTTTTTTATTCTCCGCGGAAACCTCGGTTCCAAACCACTGGCCCACAGTCGGAGAGCCTTTGCGAATGTCCACGGCTACCAGGAACGCCGCTCCGCTGGTCACCCGCATGAGCTTGCCCATGGGCGGATCCCACTGAAAATGCAAACCGCGCAGCACGCCCTTGCTGGATCGGGAATGGTTATCTTGCACGAACTCTGTCGGCAGGCCAAGCTCCCGGAACTTGTCTGCCCGGAAGGCTTCCATGAAGAACCCGCGCTCGTCGCCAAAGGCTTCGGTTTGGAGCACAATCACATCGCCCAAATGAGCCGATTCTATCTTGAATGGCATTCTAGCTATGCTTCTCCGCTACCGCATGAACTCGCGCAACCGGCTGATTGGCGCCGGACAGGGTTTCCCAACCCCGGCGCGAGAGGTCCCAGAATATCAGGTAACCGGCAATCGCTGCCGTAATCAGCAGAAGAACGCCAGAAACCCATGCGCCAAACACGAGCTTTCCAATCCCAAACAGTGTGCAGTAGACCAGAATGCAGCCCATGAGCCAGTCAAATGCATTGCTGCTTAGGTCTCGAACCGCCGAAAGCTCCGGCGCCAGCCTGGCGATTCTCTGCCAGCCATAAACCGTGGGATGCGTTCGACGATAGAACTCAAGCAACTTTGTGTCCGGTTCTGCCGGAGTAAGGAACGTCGCAGCAATCCATGCGATGGTGGTGCACAACGCGGTTACCAGGGACGACTTTGCAAAAACAACGGCATCGTTCCCGGCAAAGCTCACTTTGCTCAATACAACTGTCACCAGCGCCGCCACGATCATGGCGACAATCTCACTCCATGCATTGATGCGCCACCAGTACCACCGCAGGATGTAAACCGCTCCTGTGCCGATCCCGAGGTTCAAGACGATTTGCCATCCCTGGCCAATCGAATGGAGTTGTCCGGCGACGTACCCGCTGATCAGCACCAGCACGATCGTGAGCAAGCGTCCCATAGCAACATAATGTTTTTCGCTCTTTTGCTTCACCATGAAGCGGCGGTACAAGTCATTCACCAAATAGGAGACACCCCAGTTCAATTGCGTGCCCAGAGTGGACATGAATGCAGCCAGAAATGCCGCGATCATCACGCCCCGCAGCGCCGGCGGAAGGTAGTCGCGCAGCACCATCACGTAACCCTGCTGCGGGTTCGCATGGAATGCGGCGCTGGGATGCAGACCGCCCGCGGGCGAGTAAACCGCTAAAGCCACTAATCCTGTAATAATCCAGGGCCAGGGACGCAGAGCGTAATGGGCGATGTTGAACCACAGCGTTGCGCCGAGTGAATTCTTCTCATCACGCGCGCTGAACATGCGCTGCGCAACGTAGCCGCCGCCGCCCGGCTCCGCTCCCGGATACCAGGCGGACCACCACTGCACTCCCAAGTAAGTAAAAAAAGTCAGAATAGGCAGAGTCCAGATCGCGCTCGTAGCCCAGCCCAGGTGGAAGTCCGGGAAAAATGCCAGCGGATTTGAAACTTGATTCCCCGTGTGCTGGGCTGCTTCGCCCACGATCTGCAAACGCAACTTCAGCGCCTGCATTCCGCCGATTTTCACTACAGCAACCCAGGCCAGGACCACCACCATCGTCATCTTCAAGATGAACTGAAACAGATCGGTGACCAGCACGCCCCACAGTCCGCCAATTGACGTGTAGATCCCCGTAAAGGGAACGAGGATGAGGATGCAGATGAGAAGCGCCGTATGGTCAGGAGTGCCCAGCGTGTAGTGCAGCAGGGTATGTCCCCCGAGCGTGAGATGCAGAACCTTGCCTTGGGCGATCATTGGTCCGAGCAGAACCGTAATGATGCTCACCATCGCGTTGGTCACCCACCCGAGGACCAGGCAGTTCATGGCGAGGCCGAGATAAACCGCTTTAAATCCGCGAAGAAATGCCGCCGGTTTGCCGCTATAGCGCAGTTCCGTCAGCTCCACATCGGTCAGGACCTCAGCGCGCCGCCAATAACGGGCAAAAAAGAATACGGTGAGCATTCCGCTGAGACATGAACTCCACCAAATCCAGTTTCCAGCGATTCCCTGGGTAGCGATCACACCGCTGACAAAAAGCGGAGTATCGGCCGCAAAAGTTGTTGCTACCATCGAGGTTCCGGCCAGCCACCAGGAAACATCTCTGCCGGAAATGAAGAATTCCTCGGTATTTCCGCCTGCCCGCCGGCGATAGTAGATGCCGATCAGCAGATTGATCAGCAGGTATCCGGCGACCACGGCCCAGTCGGTCAGGCTCAAGGGCATCGCTTGTCCTCCATGGATGGCACGATGCAGGCGAGTGTAGCAAACAGCAAGACCTGGGTACACAGAGCGAAGCGCTTACATTCTGCGGTATCTGTTTACGGAGATAGTCCTGGTTCAGAAGCTGTTCCTGGGGAATCAAGCTGGTTGACTGAATGCCGGACAAGACTCGCTGCTGGCTGAGGGATTGGCATCAGCAATTTCGCTCATGCTACCCTCTTTCTTTCTCCATCGTCTCAAAAACTGTGCCCTGCGGAGCAAATCAACCATGAATCTTTTTATTAGGTGCTTTTCTACGGGAAAAAATCTGGCTCTTGTCCTGGTGGGACTTACCGCAGCTCTCGTGTCCGCGGCGCCTGCGCCCAACCCGGACGCACACGGGATTGTTGTCGCGAACATGGATACTTCCGTGCTCCCCGGAAATGATTTCTACCACTACGCTAATGGCGACTGGATTAAGCGGACTGAAATTCCGCCCGACCGCGCCGGGGTAGGCGTTTTCAGCAGACTTGCCGACCTCACTAACAAACGCACGCTGGCTGTGATCGAAGATGTCGCCAAGTCAAAACCAGCTTCCGGGCCAAAACAGCAGATTGCAGATCTCTACCATTCATTTATGGACGAAGCGGCAATCGAAGCGCGCGGCACAGCGCCGTTGAAGCCACATCTGGAAGCAATTCAATCCATTCATAACAAGCAGGAACTGGCCCGCGCGCTCGGTGCAACTCTACGGGCTGATGTAGACGCGCTCAACAACACAAATTTCCACACTCCGAATCTGTTCGGCCTGTGGACAGCGCCGGGATTCAATGACTCAGAGCATTACGCCGCTTATCTGCTGCAGGGCGGGTTAGAGCTGCCCGACCGCGAATACTATCTCTCCAACACTCTCCATATGAAGGAGCTGCGAGTGAAGTATCAGGCGCACATTGCCGCCATGCTGAAGCTCGCCGGCTTTGACAATCCGGACGCGCGGGCGACGAAGATCCTCGGCCTCGAACATTCAATTGCTGAGAAGCACATCAGCCTGGCCGATAGTGAAGACATCCACAAGGCGAATAATCCGTGGAAGAAAGCAGATTTCCCCGCCAAAGCGCCAGGGCTGGATTGGTCTCAATACTTTAGAGCCGCCGGTCTGGAACATGAGGACGAATTCATTGTCTGGCAGCCGAGCGCGTTTACTGCTGAGGCAGCGCTGGTGGAATCCGTTCCGCTTGAAACATGGAAAGACTGGCTGGCCTACCACGTGACCGAAGACAACGCCGCCGTCTTGCCCAAAGCGTTTGCTGACGAGAGATTTACCTTTTTCGGTAAGGAGCTTTTTGGAACACCGCAACAGCGGCCCCGCTGGCAAAGAGGTGTTGCTCAGGTGGATCAATACCTCGGCGATGCGGTGGGAAAAATCTATGCTGATCGCTATTTTTCTCCTGAAGCCAAAGCTCAGGCCCAGGCTCTGGTGGCAAACCTCATTGCTGCATTCCGCAAGCGCATTGATGCGCTCTCCTGGATGGCAGCCTCCACCAAAGCTGAGGCTCAGGCCAAGCTGAACACACTTTACGTCGGCGTGGGATATCCCGAAAGCTGGCACGACTACTCCGGGTACGAGGTAAAGCCGGACGATCTCTTCGGCAACCTCTGGCGGGGCGATCTCTTCGAGTATCATCGCCAGTTGAAGCGGCTAGGCAGCCCGGTGAACCGCAAGGAATGGTCCATGTCACCCCAGACTGTAAACGCCGTCAATCTGCCTTTGCAGAACGCGCTCAACTTCCCGGCGGCCATTCTGCAACCACCGTTTTTTGATCCCAACGCTCCATCTGCGGTGAACTACGGCGCAATCGGTTCCGTAATGGGCCATGAAATCAGCCATACTTTCGATAGCGAAGGCGCTGCTTTTGATGCACAAGGACGCGTGCGCAACTGGTGGACTGCCGCTGATCTGGCACACTTCAACGCCGCAACCGCTCAGCTTGCTGCGCAATACGATACTTACAGACCGTTTCCTGATCTTTCAATCAATGGCCGCCAAACACTCGGTGAAAATATTGCCGATGTCGCCGGTATTTCCGCCGCATACGATGGCTACCATGCAGCTCTCGGTGCCAGAGCCGCGCCGGAGCAGGATGGCTTTTCCGGAGACCAACAGTTCTTCATCGCCTTTGGCCAGAACTGGGGATCGAAGACCCGGGAGGCCGCGTTGCGCCGTCAGTTGCTCACTGATCCTCATGCGCCCGGGCAGTATCGTGCCGATACGGTACGTAACATTGATGCGTGGTATCCCGCGTTCAAGGTGAAACCGGGCGAAACGCTCTATTTGGGACCAGATGCTCGGGTGCGCATCTGGTAGGCCCTGAGTCAAAGTCACTGGGCGGCAGCATGCGATCGTCCAGGAGACTCAAACAGCATGCGCAGCTCGTGAAGAGAGAGCCTGCTAAAGTCGCCAATAACTTTGTCGGCCCCAGCAGCGCTAAGCATCATTTCGCGCCCAGGGGACGCAATTGCCAGACATTTCATGCCTGCGGTTTTGGCCGCTTGAACACCGTTGACTGCGTCTTCGCATACCAGAGTTTCCCCGGCAGACACGTTCAGCCTTTCTGCTGCTTTGATGAACAGCGCCGGGTCGGGCTTGCCATTAATGACATCGTCGCCCGTGATTACAACCGGGAAATAGTCTGAGATTCCAAGTTGGCGCAAGTTGGCTTCAACGCGCTTGGGTCCGGCCGAACTCGCGACTGCCATAGCAGTCCGCGACGCATGGACTTCCGCAATGAATTCGCGCACTCCGGGAATCGTCTGGAGACCGGACGAATACTTCATGAACAAGGAATCCTTCTTCAGCCCATATTCCCTGATCTGCTCATTGGACAACTTGCCCAAAAAATGCCGCAGGATCTCATCCCGCTTGCGACCTTCGACGACATATTCCAACTGTTCGGGCGAAATGTTCTGTCCCAACGAACTAAGCAGCTCGCTCCATGCCTGCTTATGCGTAGGATGGCTGTCCGCAATCACGCCGTCGAGATCAAAGATGATTGCCCGTAGCATAGGATTCTCTGATTAGAAATGAGCTTAGAATGCTCCCATTCCCCGCAGCACGCGCCATGGGGTCTTACAAAGGATCTTCACATCGTTCAGCAAAGACCAGTTCTCAACGTACGACCAATCCATCGCAACCCTTTCCTCGTAAGAGACCCCATGGCGCCCTTCCACCTGCCAGTACCCTGTCAATCCCGGCTTAAGCGCACCAAATATCCATGCTGCATCGCCGTAGCGTGCGAGCTCTTGTGGTGAGATCATTCGTGGTCCAACCAGGCTCATTTCTCCCTTAAGAACATTCCAGAGCTGAGGCAACTCATCCAGGCTCGTCCGGCGGAGAAGCCTCCCCAAAGGCGTTATGCGCGGATCATCCTTCAATTTGAAGTTGATTTCAAAAAGCTTTCGCAGCAGCGGATCACGTGCGAGCACCTCATCGGCATCAGATCGCATGGTACGAAGCTTGAGCGCATCGAATTCTCCCGCCTTTCCAATTACGCGCCTGCGGTGAATTGCTGGTCCGCCGTCCTGCAACCTGACCAGCAGTCCACAAATTCCAATGAGCGGCGACGAAAGGAGAAGCAGAAAAATAGATCCGATGACATCCATTGCGCGCTTCAGAAAGAGATGGATGGGTTCTAATCGTCTTGGCGTGACCAGATCTGAATGAGAATCGTGGGCCCGAAGCTGCATGGGAACAGGTGCCGGCATGGGGATCAATCGGCGGCAGCAAGCATCATTTCCGGCTGTTCGCCAAAGACGACACGATGATAAACCCTGAGAGTCTCTCTTGCAGCCCGCTCCCAGGAAAAATCCGCGGCCCGCTTCAGCCCGGAGTTGCGCCACCGCTCCAGCATATCCCGACGGCAAAGCAGTTCGGCCACGGCGCGTGCCATACCAGCAATGTCGCCCGGCGCAAACACCTGCCCGCCATAGGCTACGATCTCCGGCAACGCTCCCTGATCTGAGGCAATTACCGGACACCCGCAGCACATTGCTTCGAGAGCAGGAAGACCGAATCCCTCGTAGAGAGATGGTGTAACGAAGGCATGCGCATGGCGAAAGAGGATAGCGAGATCTGGCACAGGAATATAGCCGAGCGCATGGATATTCGTTGGACGAGTCCGAATCGAATTCAGACCTTCTTCCGGACCAAACACCGCAATCTGGAAGGTCTCCTCTCTGATCTGGCGGGCCAGATCCAACGCGGCCAGAGCGGCTTGCAAATTCTTGGTCTGCCAATTTCCAGCGCTTGCCACTACGACGTAGCGAGGCTGGAGTTGATATTTCTCTTGCAAATACCGCAACTCGTCTGGCTGCCTCTCTGGACCGAAGACATCGCGGCGCGCGGCATTGTGAACCACCGTAATGTGTTCGCCGGAGAGGTGAAGAACCTCGCGGAGATCGCGGGCCGTGTGTGCCGAAATAGCAATGATGTGGGCGGACTTCTTCACCGCTGCCTGATATCCAAACCTCACCAATGCCTGCTTCGCCCAGGGAGCGATCGGGAACAAGAAAGGAATCAGATCGTGTACGGTGATGACCACAGGGCAGGAGGCGAAAAATGGCGCCACATAAAAAGGAGAGTGGAATAGATGCAGCCGGTCCTTGCGGCAGAGAGAGGCAAGCTCAATTTGCGCACGCAACGAGTACTTTCCGCAGCGAACCGGTTTGCGACTACAGTTCGCAGCAAGCTCAGGAACAGGATTGGCCGGGTCCTCATAAACCATGAGTTCAACTTCGGATAGTTTGCTCATTGCACCGAGCAGTCCAGCCACGTAAGTTCCGACCCCCGAGTTGTTGTACCAGCGCGCATCGAATCCCACCCGCAATGGAAGGCGTGGAGCGTTAGCGCGCATCTATCGGGTCGCCTCATCGCGTCTGGGCATGCTCCTTTGCTCCCGAATGCAGATAAGCGACTTGCTCAGCCCGAGAAAGCGCTCGCGTACGAGCCAGCAATCCGGGAAGAGATGCTTCATCTGGCGGGCGGAGAGCAAATGCACTGTTTCGGCGTAGCGCTCCACCTCACCCCGATCGGGATGCACCAGCCAACCCCAGCCGGTGAACCAACGCACAACGAAGTGGTTTCTCAGTAATCGGGGCCACCAGTGCAGGAACAGAGTCAGATAATGCACCTCCACCGGGAACCAGCGATTTGGCGTCTGCACCCAGAGCGCGGGGGCAATGCGGCGCAGTTCCGCTGCGACCATCTTCTGGTCTTCCCACGTTCCGACATGCTCGATGACAGAATTGCAGTACGCAAAATCGAAAGCATCTTGGGCGCACTCAATGTGCCGGGCATCGCCGGCGATGAAACGATGTCGCCCGGATTGCTGGGGCACGAGATTCAGGATTGTGATCACTCGATTCTCGTCCTCCCAATCCTTGGAAGCGCCGCCAACATCAATCACTTTGGGGAACCTGTTCGGAGGAAACAGATGGAGCAACATGGCTCGTCGCTTTTGTCGGAACCGCGCGGCGAGCCAATGCCATGCTTGATTAGCTGCGGTCTCAACGCGCGCCGGCTGTAATGCTGCAGTTCGCATCATGCCGCCGCCCTCTTGAGCACTTGCAGAGTCGCATCGGCGCAATGTTGCCAGTCATAGCGGGCAACATATGCTTTGCCGCGCCGCGCAAGATCACGTCGTAACTGAGAATCATCAAGCACTCGCTTCATGCAGCCGGTGATGTCATCCACTGACAAAGGATCGAAATAAAGCAAGCCCGAACCTGAGACTTCCGGAAGACACGAAGTATTGGCAGCGATGGTGGGCGTTCCACAGGCCATGCTTTCAACGAGCGGAAGACAGAAGCCTTCGTAGAGAGACGGTATGACGGCGAGAGCTGCGCCTTTCACCAGCATTGCCAGCTCATGCTGTTCGAGCGCGCCGGTCAGAACTACCCGCCTACGGCTGCTCGACCGGTGCACGGCTTCGAGTACCGGTTGAAATCCCCAGCCCAGCGGACCTGCAAGAACTAGATCAAACTCCATGCGCCGGTTCTCCGCCATCAGCAAGCGATACGCTTGCAAAAGTCGCATGAGGTTCTTCCGCGGCTGAATGACACCATGATGAAGGATATAGGGACGACTGATCTGCAGCCTCATCAGCAAGCCTTCGAGAACAACGCTGTCCGGGGGGATCGGATTGAAAGCGGCTTTGTCATAGCCAGGATAAATCACAGCGATCCTGCTCTCCGGCACTTGAAGGAGTTCCACCAGGTCCCGCTTGGAGCACTGCGAGACGGTGATGATGGCGCGCGAAGCCGCCGCGGCCGACCGCAAGAAAATCCGCTGCATCAGATTAACCGTTGCGCGAGAAGAGGGTTGCCGAAGAGGAGTCGTATCGTGAATGGTACAGACCATGGGAACCGAACTGGGCAGAACAGTCGCTGATGGGGCAAAAAGAAGATCGGCTTTTTCTGCTCTGGCACTTCGGGAAGCTCCGGCCAAGCGCCAGAGATGCTTGTGTTGAAGCAATCGGGTTGGCCAATGATGGAAATTTGGCCCGCGCGGAAGCTCGCTGGCGTCGTTGTGATTTCCGGGCGAAGTAAAAAGACAAAACTCCAGGTCGTGCTCAATGGGCTTGCGCGCGAATTCCCGGAAGAGAGATCTGGCGTAGGCGTAAATGCCATGATTGCGAAAGCGGCTTGAGAGCACCCAGGAATCGAGCGCAATTTTGGTGGTCACATCTGCGCTCCTGCGGCCAAGGCCTTTGCCGAGAGTGCGCGCTCGGGCTGCACCTGTTTCAGATTGCGCACGATGGCCAGCAACGCGAACATGAACCACAGCAACCCGCCAAATTCAGGATTCTCGATAAGCGATTCCACCGTTCCCTGTACCAGAACAGTGGCGATGGCGCCGAGGATAGCGGCTGCGATCATCGGCTCAAATGTGCCGTCTCTGTCTCGCCAGATCTTTCGTGCCAGGCAAATCGCGCAGATGACAAAGCCGAGAAAAATGACCAGGCCTAGAATGCCTGTTTCAGCCAGATATTTGAAGTAGAGGCTGTGTACGTCCCAGCGGTCGTCGGGGCCATCGCCGATGTATGAGTTGAAGCGCGCGCGGAAGTTCCCATAGCCGATTCCCGTCAGGGGAGAAGCTGTGAACATGCTCCAGGCGGAAGCATAGATGAACCCACGCATAAGGGTTCCTTCATCCACGGAAGTGAACCGGTCCATAGGTGAGCCATCTGAGCCTTCTCCCGCGGCATGGATCGCATAGTAGGAGAGAGCACATCCGGCGATTGCTGAAGCGGCAATGATTGCAAGCGCCTTCCGCCACACCCCCGGTGTGCGCAGAACGGTCTTTAAGAGAATCGCTAGCATCACGAAGAAGGCCAGAAATGCCCCGCGGCTCAACGTTAGCACCAGGACGATGACGCCTAAGCAAAGGCAGACCACGGCCAGAGTTCTGAGTCGCCTTTCGATGACACCACAGGCAAATACAGCAAGCGTCAGCGGCAGAATGATATTGAGATGGGCGGCAAGAGAATTCACTCCCAGAAACACAGATGTGACCCGGCCGACCCATTGCGGCGCCATTTCCGCCTGGTTGGAATAGAGCTGAAAAAACCAGCTCCCCAATCCATTCACCGCAACCTGCTGAAATGCTAAGCCACAAACAACCAGTGTCGAAAGGAAGAGTGCAACCAGGCATTTGCGGAGCTGGGCCGAAGATGCGATCCAACCGGTAAATGAATAGTAGAAGAGCAGGTATGACGTGAGCCGAAATAGCGATCGCTCCGATCCTGATTCGAGCGGATGCGCAATGACCGCAGAAAACACAGCAATACTAAAAAGTGCAAGTCCCCACTTTTCCAGCTTGCCCCCGACCAGCCAGGAAACAATCGGTTCATCGCGCACCACGCGGCTTGCGAGCACTCCGACAAACAGGACAATCCGGCTGAGCGAAGCAAAATCATGCACAGAGACGCCATGAACTTCGGCCATCGGGGCAAGCGGAATGAGGAAAATCATCAGGTACAGCAAAGGAGCGAAGCGGAAGAAGGCGGTAAAGAACAACAACATGAAGGCAAGAACAACCACGCCTGCTGGGACATTGGCAGCCAACAGCACTGAAGCCGACGCCGTGATCGCCACGGTCCACACCAGCGCGGCGCGCGGCCGCGCTTCCGTGCTCGAAATGTACGCCGTATTCATGCGAGAGCTGCGCCCACGACCCGCTGGTTCAGAACTGAGCTGTAAACGTCGAGTACTCTTTCGGCAGTCCAACTCCATTGAAAGCGCTGCCTATTCTTGAATCCGCGTTCAACCAGGCTCGCCCGCAGTGAATCATCTCTAAATGCCTGAACCAGCGCGCGCCCAAATTCCTGAGGAGAACTAGAATCCGCAAAGAGTGCGGCATCGCCAGCCACCTCGGGCAGCGACGTTGCGTGCGAACAAACGACAGGGACACCGCAGGCCATCGCTTCAAGAACAGTAAAGCCAAAGCCTTCGTACAATGAAGGGCAGGCGTAGACTCGCGCGCCGGAATACAACGCGGGAAGATCACTCTCGCTCACAAAACCTGTGAACACAACTTTATCCCCCACTCCCAGGTCACAGGCCAGTCGCCGCAGTTCCGCAACAGATTCATCCCAGCGACCTGCAATCACTAGTTGTGCTCCAGCGCCGGAATCGAGAAAATGCCGAAACGCGTGAATCAGGCCGACATGGTTTTTGCGCAGCTTAAATATTCCGGTGTACAGAATGTAGCCGCCGGTTATCCCATACCGGAGCCGCACCTCGCGAATGCGATCTTCAGAGGGGGTGCGGAAACTGGAGTCAACTCCGGGATAAATCACCTGGACTTTTTCCGAAGCAACTTTCAGATGCTCAAGAATGTCTTGCTTTGAGAACTCTGAAACCGTGATTACTTTGTCGGCCTGCATGGCGGCAGAAATCATTGCCCGGTAATAGAGCCTGCCGGTAACGGAAGCCAGTTCCTGCGAACGGGTTAGGTAAATGACATCGTGAATGGTCACCACACTTCGACATGGACAAAGCAGCGGCAGATTGAAGTGAGGTGAATGCAGCAGATCAACCTTTTCGCGATAAAGAAGGTATGGGATTTCCGCCTGCTCTCGGATGGAGTAACACTTTGCGCGCGAGGCAATCTTCTGCACTTCGAACTGATCCGGGAAGACGCCTTGCTTCGGCCCATCAGGCAAAATCAACAAATAATTGTGCTGAGGCGCGAAGCTAACTACTGACTCGACCAGACCCTTCATATAGCGGCCGATTCCCGGATTTCCGATTCTGCGCAAATCGAACGCGATTTTCATGCAAAAGCTTTTCAGCGCGCGGCAGTTAAGCGGAACGCGGGCCTTGGTTCCCGAAGGCATTCGCCGACGGAGCAGCAAATTGAGTGCAGCATGGCTTGGTGCATATCCTCAACAATTTGCATGTTCTCGCAAGGCACTACCGCGCATACGTCGCAAAGCTCTTTCATGGCTCCGCCTTCAAAGCCGGCCAGCCCCGCCGCAGTTGCGCCCAAGTCGCGCGCCGTTCTCAGCCCAGCCAGGACATTTCGCGAATTCCCAGTGCAGCTTAGTGCCAGCACAACATCGCCCGGCTGGACAAAATTCTTGAGTTGCTCGGAGAACACATGCTCATAACTCAAATCATTGGCCCAAGCGGTAAGCAGCGGAACGTTATCGGTGAGGGCCATGGCTTTGATGCGCGAAGTTGCTGCAGATTGAGCTACTCCCTTATTCAGGTCGCAGACCATGTGGGAGGCCGATGCGGCGCTGCCTCCGTTGCCGAAGACGAAGATGGTGCGCTCTTCGCGGCATGCCCCCACAATCAACTCCACGATTCGATCCATTGCTTCGTAAGGCAATACCGGAACCAGTGCCGCCAGTTCCTCGAAATACAAGCGTGATCTCGAACTCGAACTCCCTCCGATGCTAGACATTGCTCCTCACTCGATTGCGGAAGAATGTGCGCTTCAAAGATTTTCGTGCTTCTGCAACCACAGCACGCCGTGGATCGTCCAGCGGAATTTCTTCCCAAGCATTTCTTCCCAATATCCAGAAACAAGCCAGAAAAAATGCGCAGATCACACTGGAAATCACGATGAGGCTGCGATAAGGACCGGACTTCCTCTCCGGCGGCATTGCGGGATCCACCACCCGGACGGTGGGCAATTCGCGCGCTTCCTGGATCCGGGCCATCTCATATTGCTGCGTCAGGAACTCGTAGACCGATTCCTGCACTTTGGCCTGCCGATAAAGATTCATGTATTGATAGCTGAGCGCAGGGAGCTTGCGAAAGGAAGGATGCTCGGTAAAATCAGCGCCATCCTTTTCGGCAGCGAGAGGATCACTGCCGCTGAGCAGTTTGAGCTGTTGCCGGAGTTCATTGATACGCGCAGCAAGAGTTCTGACGCGAACGTTGCTGTCAGAATAGATCTGCTGTAATCCTCGCAGCTCCGTTTCAGCGGCAACAAGTTCTCCCTGGATTCTGGCGGCCGATTCCACCATCGCCTTTCCCTGGCTCGTGGGATCAGTAATGGTATTCCTGCTGGAGAAACGGCTCAGTTCCGTAGAGGCCTGGTCCAGATCTTTCCTGGCCTGGCCCAACCGTCCTTCAAGAAAAATTCTTTCCCGGTGAGCTTCTGACGTGTCCAGGTCGGACGACAGGCGGTTGAGTTCTTCTATGTAAGCGTTCGCCACACGCGAAGCCGCAACGGGATCGTAGTCTTTGACACTAACGCTGATGACGCCGCTCTTCTTGTCCTCTTCAATGTCGGTAAATTCCGCAAGCTTTTTCCGCGTTTCATAGTAGCCGCGGGGCGAAAATGCTTTGAATTTCCAGTAATGGCGGCGCAGATCAAAACGATCAATCAGACGATCCTGAGTACGCTGGCTTTTCAAGATCTCAACATAGAATGCTCCGGGCGTCTTCATGCCTAACAGTGCCGCGGCATCAAGCCCCAACCCGAATGAGCCGGTAGAACCTGCAATGTTGCCGAGAGCAGCCATAGTCTGGCGAGAGCTATCACCGGGAGCGACTTTTACGGTTGATTGATAATGTGTGGGCAACAGAAGAGAGAAGGCTGAAGTCAGGAGCGCAGCTTTCCAACTCACGGACCATAGCAGTTGCCGGTGCGTCCACAGCAGCCAGATGCGGCTGACCTTCTCCCGCTGAGGCGGTCGCATCTGCGGGCCTGCAGGTTCGAAGATGGGAACGGCGCGACCGCTAGCTTCCATGCCTCACTCGCCAGTGTGGCTGCCACGTAATCTGAAAAGCGGCAGTAAAGTTGTTCTGTTTCTCTCCCGCACTGAGCAGCGGAAAATTCCAGTACTCGTACTGCAGAAAACTGGAGAGCAGAACGTTTGGGTTCAAGCTCCAGTCGGACCGCGCATAAATATCCCGCAGGTTACCGCCCTGGAGAAACATGGCATCGGCGATATTGCTGCGATAGCCCAGCTTGACGGTCTTATCCGCCGCAGCCCAGTACGTTGTTTCCGCGCGCAATGCAATGCCCTGTCTGCCTACGGTCGCGTCACCAATGATATTGCCTCTCACGGTGTATCCATCGAGGTAGCGGACGTTCCAATAAAAGAAGCCACCGCCCGCGGGCTCAAACAGACCGGGGAGATTGGTATACGCTCCCTCGGCGCGAAAATCCATATGCGGCAGCTTGGGCAGCCGGCTCAGGTAAATTCCGGCATCATGCGCAGCGCGACGCGGGTATCCGATGGGCGAGATCTCATCTTCGACCATTGAATCTTCATACAACGTAAGCAGGTCGCGCAGTTTGGGAATCCGATAGCTGAAGTCGAAGCTGGAGCGCCGGTCCCCGGGATCATGTCCGCGTCCAACCGCATTCGTAGTGGACAGAGCTGCATGCCGGAACGCACCTAAGGTGATGGGAAAATCAGGCCCGCCCCACAGCCCGGTAGCGCCGACTCCGAAATCGAAATTGGGCGTCGGCTTGAAGTTCACCTTGAAGCCATTGACCATTGGCTGGCGCGCCAAACTTCGTCCCAGGGTGACAACGGTTCCAAGGGAGCTTTGAGTAGCGATAAAATGATGGCCTGCCAGCTTGGCCTCCCAAAGCTCAATCCGGTAAGGACCAAGGAGCTTTAGCAGGCTGGGCAGTTTCTTGGGAACCGTCTGGTCCACGCGGAACATGTAAACCGGTTCCGCATTGGTGCTCCATAACATTGGATCCTGAGTGGGGCCGAGCCAGAGGTTCTGTTTTCCGAATGAAGCCTGCCATCCTTTCAGATTGAGGCTCACGTATCCATCAAGCAATCGGAACTGATCGAATTCCGGCGTTGCAAGCGCCGGCGCCGGCGGCTTCTCATCTGCCACCTGGATCGCATCCTGCACTGCCTGAGGAACTGCCGCAGCAGAAGGAGCATGCTCATATTCTCCGCGAATATAAAATCCCAGAGGTCCTGAGGAGCCGCTGCCGGAGATCCCCGCTACTGCATTGGTTCCGCGCTCGTAAGGCCTTCCAAAATCGTTTACTACGGTTCGGCCGAAATGATAATCGTCAGTGAGTGCCGGCCCGGACGTCGAAAGGGTCCGAGCATAGAGAGAGTCAATCCCGATGTATTCCGCGTCTCCGCCCTGCAGTTCCTTCGCGAACTCCCTTTCGAGAGCTGCAAGCAGCCGTGATGATTCGTCGCCGGAGGTTTCATCCACCGCACTCTGCGCCTCTTCGATCAGCCGAGCACATTCCTGACGTGTCCAAGGTCTGAGACTGGCGAAGCCGGTCTGCGTGGCTCCCAGGGCTGCAAGGCGATCAAATGCGCCATACACCCAGCTATCCATGGGAACGTACGGCGAGAAAGAGACGGGACGGACTGAAGTCTCAGGCGAAGCATTATCATGGTCGAACGTTCCCCAGCCGCCACCGCCGGTAAGATTAAGGTCGTGATGCGATGAATATACCTGACGTCCAATCAGCCATCCCGCCACAGCCCCAACGAAAACATCGCTGGGAAAGTGCTGCTTGCCATATACGCGGGCCAGGCTCACAGCCGTAGCTGCCGTATAAGTAAATCCCTGAGTAAACAATCCGGGATATTCATGTGAAATAGCGCTGGCGACCGACCATGCCACCATGGAGTGCGCCGAAGGAAAAGAGGAGTTGAGGATGGAACCGTTCTCAAAAAACAAACCTTGGCCCGCACCGTCCGTAGGGCGCTGGCGCAGGCTGACGATCTTGAGAGCTTCCGTCACGATCAGACTATCGGTAGCCGCTTCCACGCCCACGATGCCTGCTTCCCGTTGATGGTCGTCAGTCCTTAGTTTTCCGAGCAAATAAAGGCTGCCTGCGCCTCCCACGGCCAAAGCCACGCCGCCATTCGAGATAGTGCTCGCATGGCGCGCGAAAGTTCCGGCGGTGTCAATGCGGGATGACAACTCTGCATCCGCGTTGATGAGTCCAGCAGTCACTCCGGCCACCGGCACCAGCCAGTTCAGGTCTTCGATTCTGGCTTTGAACGGCGCCGTCCAGATTTGCTTCTGGTCGCGAAGAACGTTAGCAGCGAATGTAGTGGGCGCTGCGCTGGCCAGATGCTCGTTGTTTGCTTCCGGCATAGGCTTTTGAGAAGCAACGTCTGGCGTTACCTGGCTGTACAAGCCGGGTGCCCAAAGCCAGAGAACAAGGGCCGCGATCAGAAGTTGCCGCTGTGGCCTTTTGAGCAACGAATTCTCCTTAGAAAGTCCTGATGACGCTGACAGCCACAGCCGCGCCCGAGAGAAGTTGAACGGTCTGGCCAATGTTGCGGAAGATGGCATTTCCTCCACTGACTTTGTCAGGAACGTAGATGGTGTCTCCAGGCTGCAGCACGGCGCTCATCATGCTGCCGGACCACCATTGATTGGAGCCCCGGCCGATCACCGTGCCATTCGCTCGGATGACGAATATATTCTTCTTGTCGGCGAGAGTGGTCGGGCCGCCAGCCTGATTTAGATACCAGCTTGCGCGTTTGCCTTTGCTGTAAGTAATTGCCAGCGGGCTGTAAACCTGGCCGGCGACCATAACAAAATTCGGGCGCTTGGGAATGAAGAGCGTATCGCCCGGGCGCAGTTCAATGTTCGCGGCGGTCTTTTCCCATTTTGCCATGTCGCCGCTGATGTGGATCACCATTCTTCCGCTCGGCTGGATTTGCTTCAGGCGATCCAAAAGCTGCTTATTCTGCGATGAGGCGCCGGTGCTGGCGGTGGTGGGCACGAGACTACCCGGCGTGGTACGAGTTGTGGAATTTCCGCCTTGCAGGCGCGCGATCAGATCATCGCGGGTTCTGGCAGAAAACTCCCGGACCTGGGCACGCTCAAGAATTGCGCCGTAAGGATAAGCTTCCGGACTGAACCCTCCAGCGCGCTGCAGGACAGAGCTGAGCCGCTCGCCGCTTTGAATTCCATATCGGCCCGGATGGAGCACCTGTCCTGAGACGCCGACTGCTCCTCCGATATCTTCCCATCCGCCGATCTGGCTGATCGTAAGAACATCACCCGGCTTCAGCAACACGTCAGTATCAGCTTCTCCGGTGAGCGCGCGCCCGATTGGCACTGGACGATGATCCAGATCCACCTTCTCGCCGTTGACAATCTGGTAACTGGAAAGGTCCGCCTGATCGCGAAAGGCGCTGCGCGTGAAACCGCCGGCAAGCCGCACCAGTTGTGCCGCAGTCATGCCGTCAGAAAGCGGATATTCGCCGGGGCGCAGCACCTGGCCAAAAATCGAGACCTTGGGCGCATCGGCATCGTAGCGTCCATAGACTCTAATCGTGTCGAAGGGCTGGAGAGTGGGAGCGGTCTCGTGCTTCTCCAGCACGCTTCGAAGATCGAATGCGATCACCGCGGGATTGTAGTCTGGCGGGTGCAGCCGGATGATTTCAGCACGGTCAGCCGGTTCAGGAAGAAGGTCGTTATAGGAACCGATCAGGTCCGTAACTTTCAGGCCTTCCTTATAAGGATATTTCCCCGGACGAAACACGTGACCCTGAAGATAAACCGCTTGATTGGTGTACGGCAGGATGGGGGCCACCGTAACAGTGTCGCCATCTTTGATCTCCACGCGTGTGAAAGCCTGGCGCACGGTATCGTCGCCGGACTGAGGCAAGTTGATGTTCAGCATCTCCTTGCGCTCGTGCGCGGCAATCCTTTCCACTTTCACATTGTCGAGTTCGCCGGTAACTGGAATGCCACCCGCCAAGTCCAGCACCTGGTCGAGCGTTTTCTCGTTGCGCAGCTCGTAGATTGCGGGACGCCGTACTGAACCTTCAACCGTTACTTGAGGGCCTGTTGTGGGCACCTGAATGCTGTCACCAGATTCCAAGTGGATCTCGCCAGAGGTGACTCCCTTGAGCATCAGCTCATAGAGATCAACTTCTTCCAGCAGCTTTCTTCCGCGGTAATGATTTACAGTGCGGTACGATCCCGCGTCGGTAGGCCCTCCGGCGACAATCAGCGCGCTCAAGGCTGTCGAAAGTGAACTGATGTCATATGCTCCTGGATTCTTGACATCACCGACGACATAAACCCGGACCGTCCGCAGCTTGCCCAGACTCACGTCTACCGTAATGTCTCGGAACTGCCGCGCCAGCAATTTTTCGATGACCTGCTGAGCGTCGGCCAGGGTGCGCCCTGCGACGATCACTCCGCCTGCTTCAGGCAACAGCACCCGACCTTCCCGATCCACGGTGAGCTGCAGCCGTTGCGTGGTCCGTCCCCAGTACTCGACCACGAGCTGATCACCGGGGCCGATCACGTAATCAGGACCAACGGGAATATCGAGCTGCGCCCGCTGCGGGCCGTTGGCGAGTGTTGCCACGCTGTTGCGGAACAACGCCGCGCCGAAGCGTTCAATGGCGACCTGAGGACTCAGCGCCTGAGTGTAGAGATCGCGCATAGCCGGCAGATCGCGCAATGGGTACTGACTTTGCGTTTGGTTTGTACCCGTACTTTGCCCGGAAGCTGCGGAAGGAGCATTCCGGCCGGCATTTCCGTTCCTTGCTGTTCCCGCCGCGGGTGTCCGCTGTCCAGCATTGTTTCGCGGACGCGCGGGAGCCGTCGTCTGTTGTTGCTCGGACTCCTGAGACGCGCCAAAGCCACGCCTTTGAAGCTCATCGCTCATTACTTTCCGGACCCGGTCATCGGAGCGAATCTGACTAAACAGCTTTTCGTCCGTTATGTCTTTCTCTGTGATCGGGTAGCCACGGTCCTGAAGCTGGCTGGCGATCTCGGCCTTCGCATCTGCCAGCACGTCAGGATTTTCCTGGAGAATCTGGATGATCTCGTCGGCCGAAAGTTCACCGGAAGACTGGCCCTGTTCCTGATCATTCTGTTGCTGATCATTTTGCTGATCGGCTTGCTGCTGGGCCATGGAGACTTGCGTGAGCACAAGAACACATAACAAACTCGTCGTGGACAAAAGATGTATTAGACGGATGAAAGATTTCACCGAATTCAAAATCGCTCCCATCGAACTCTCAATTCGTCTCCCGGTTCCAACATCGCCACACAGGGCACGTTGGCGCGCAGTCGAGAATACAGGAACCAGCAGCAACTTACAGTGGAGACCCCGCTATTTTACGGTAAACCCAGAAAATTGACCTTCGTAGCAGGCATCATCGCTGGCCGGCATCATCGCGGTGCTCGGTTCTCCTTGGCTTGCCACCCCGCCATCTCACTGAAAGCGACAGCGCATCATATAACTTCAAGAGCAACTTTCTGAGTCGAAAAGACGCGTGGAGGACGCATGCGCAAGAGCTTGTTCACAGGATTTGCATTTGCTTTGGCTATGGGAGTGGCTGCAGCACAGACGGGGACCACAGGCACGACCTCATCAGGAACACAAACTGGCACCGCAGCAGGCGCCACGACCACAACCAGCGGCAATCCCAGCGCTACTCAGGGGACACCCACTGTCACGCCCGGATCGCCCAGCGTGACCGGATCGCAGACCACAACCACCACACCGTCCCAAAGCACAACAACGACAACGCCATCTCAAACCACAACGACAATGCCGTCTCAGAGCACGACAACCACACCTTCAGCCAGCGGCGCCATGGGCACTAGCACAACATCGCCAACAACGGGAACCGCAGGAGCCACAACTGGCAGCACAGGCACAGCAGGAACGATTGCGGGGCCATGCAGCACGTCGGGCAGCACTACTGGCGTGGGCACTACCACCAGTTCAACCGCGGGCAGCGGTACAACTTCAACCACCGGAATGGGAACTCAGACTTCGCCTTCCACCACGGCCGGCACTACGAATCCTAGCGGCGGAACTGTGGGAACCACTGGGACAACAACGACTCCTTGTACTCCGGCGAGCAACTTGCCTCCTTCCCCAACCAGCACAACTCCGACAACCAACACTCCACCAACTTCCAACAATCCGCCAAGCACTTCTACTCCGCCAAGAAATTAGATTGGAAGCTCGCAAATATCCAAAAGCGGCCCCGGCAGGGCCGCTTTGCTTTATTCGAACAGAAGCGGACTACTGCGGCGTGGGGACTACAGGCGTAACCGTTCCAGCGGCCGAATCGCCGGATAGTCCCAGCATCTGTAGCGCAGGTCCGGTCGTCACCATAGCGCGGACCGTGACTTCCTGTGACCCAAATGGGATGGTGAACCAATCTCTTATGTCTCGCACGATCTTGGTTCCTGCGGGCAAGACGATCGTGGTGGATTCCAGCGCCACATTGTTTGCATTCAACATTTCGAGCAGCACGGTGGAATCCACCGCACCCGGATTCTGCAATGCTAACCCGGTGAAATGCGTTGCGTCAGTGAAGTAAGGCAGCGTTGCCCCGCTGAAGCTCTGGCGCGAGAACATAGGATGAACTTCCGCAACAAGATTGTTTCCGGATGTACCCGGAGCATCCGCGGTCCGCATGTAGGAAAAGTATTCAATCACCTTATTGTTGTCTTTGTTGATTGCGCGGACGCGCTCGCCATCCAGTTGGAAGCTCGCTCCGGTATTCGGGCATGCGGTGGCTGCAGGATCTACGGTTCCGTTGCAGAGCTTGACATCAATTTCCCCGGAATTGACAAAGACAGTGTCATCAGGGAAAAAGATATTCGTCCCTTCGATTGTGATGCGCGTGTTGGGCGTGAATCCCACTCCCAAAACCCTGACCAGGGTGCGGTCGGGCAGCAGCCCGCCTCCGGGGATCACGTCAGTAATAGATTGATCGCCGACGCCGCCGATGGTGAGCGTTCCATTCGTGATCGTCTGGGTGTACTGCTTTCCGGCGGAATCCAGAAAAAACGAGTTTGCTCCATCCAGAGTCACCGGAAAAACCTGTCCCGGCGTAGCCGTCGCATTCACCGGCATCGTCATTGTGAACAGCGGGTAACTTACGTCCGTTCCCAGCGTGATATTGGGCGAGGTCAGCTTCACAGTGATGGTTCCGTCAGGTGCGACAACCGCGACACCCGAAGCCTGGCCTGACGCATCATTGATTGCCACCCCGCGCGGAGCTTGCAGCGCCAGCCCACGCACCGGGCCTCGGGGACCGGCGGGAACTCCTGGACGCGTGCTGCCATTGCCAATGGGCTTGGGTTCGGTCAGCAGCAGTTGGTACTGATAAATTCCACCTGGCGGCACCACGGAATCAGCCACCCTGAGCTCGACGATAGCGGAAGTAGGAATGGGGGTAGGTGTGGGTGTAGGAGAAGGGGTCCCTCCTCCGCCTCCCGGCAGACCGGCGTTCGCGCCTCCACCTCCGCATCCAATGCACAGCCACAGCAAACCAACGCCGGCTAGAGAAAATCTCGAACTAATCTTGCCCAACCCCGCAGTCATTCCTGCTCCTGGATAGCGCTCGCGTGCGCTTCGTCATTATTCTGCTTTCGTACCGGCCAGCTTACTTTGTACTCTCTTAGACATCGTGGAGCAGCAGTCCGGAACAAAAAAGTTTCCTAAAAGTTCAGTGCTGCTCTTATCCCTTTCTGATATAGGTGTAGCGCCTTAGGACAGCGCACTGGACAAAGCGGCTTCAGCGGCGAAGTACCCACACATTCCGTGAACGCCCGGACCCGGGGGCGTTGACGAAGAACAAAGGAAAATCCCCGGAGCGGGGACACGGTACATGCCGGCCGTGGGGCGAAAAAATAATTGGCTGGGAATCGCAGCGCCCCCTGCAATGTCACCGCCCACCAGATTCGGGTTGTGACGCTCAAAGTCCTCCGGCGCCATCACTGAGCGGGCCAGAACGCAGTCGCGAAAGCCGGGCGCAAACCGCTCAATCTGATTTTCGATCTGTTCCACCATGCTCCCGGTGAATCCGTTGGGAACATGGCAATACCCCCACGCTGTGTGTCCTCCCGCCGGTGCGCGGCTGGGGTCGGCCACAGTGGCCTGCGCCAATATGATGAATGGCTTGTCAGCCACTCTTCCCTGCCAGGCCTCGCGTTCTGACAGGCTGATCTGATCCAAAGTTCCGCCAAGGTGCAGCGTGCCCGCCTGCCGGCATTCCGGCGAGCGCCACGGAATCGGCTGGCTGAGCGCCCAATCCATCTTGAAGACACCCATACCGTACTTATATCCCTCGAGCTTCCTTCGATACCCGTGCGGCAGTCGGTCTCCCGCGATCCGCAGAAGCTGTCGCGGAGTCACATCCAAAAGCACCGCGTCTGCCTGCGGCAGTTGGTTTAGCGACTGCACTTCAAACCCGGTGATAATGTCCCCACCCATCGAGCGCAGCAGTGAGACCAGAGATCGCGTCAGGTTCTGTGATCCGCATTTGGCGAACGGCCATCCTTCGGCATGAGCGGCTACCGCCAGCGCCAACGCGGGAGCAGCGCTGGTAAGCATTTCCAAGGGCAGCATGGCGTGGCCGGCAATCCCGCCGAACAGGGCTCGGGCACGTTCTGTACGGAAATAGGCGCGGGACACGGTGCGGGCAGAGCGAAACGCTTTCAGCCCAAAGCTGGCTAAAAGTAAAGGATGCTTCGGCAACTGAAGCGGCGCCAGGATCGAAGCAAATAGGTCCTCTGCCGAAGGGACCATCTGCCCGATCAGGGCCTCATATTCAGGGCCGTCCGCTCCGAGTCCATTCGCGGTTTCGCGGACCGAATGAAACATAACTGCGGCGCTATCGTCGTCGAATGGATGTGCGAGCGGTATCTCTGGAAATATCCATTCCAATCCATATTCTTGAAGGGGCAGCGTACTGAGGTAGGGTGAGCACACTGCCATTGGAAACACTGAGGCGCAGACGTCATGGACAAAACCAGGAATTGTAAGCTCAGCCGAGCGTGCGCCTCCTCCCGGAGTGTCAGCCGCTTCAAGCACACTTACTTTTCGTCCAGCCTGGGCAAGCCGGATCGCCGCCGCAAGCCCGTTCGGGCCGGAACCAACCACGATGGCATCGGATTGGGGAATTTCAAGGCGTGTCACTGCGGCTGCTCTGATTTAGTTGGATTCAAAAAGGACACTGCCAGAACCTAAATTGCCAAAGAATCCAAACTGCGAATCGGCGCCGGATCTCTTGCATTCTTTTCCAGCACCTCGTTTTCTGTACGGCCTCGAAAATCCCCGTTTGTTGCAACTCTAGAAGGCTGGCCAGCCTGGGTGCTCCTTCAGTTCGAGTATCTGCCGGACGTGGCGTTCATCATGCGCGACGGCGGCCAAAGCCCACTGATAGCCGTCCATTGTGTTATAGGCGCCTTCGGTCATGATCCGCAACGGAGGTGCGTCCAGAAGGTGTTCGCGTAGGCCGGGGGTGGATTCAAGAAAGCGCTCAAGACGTTCGTGGCTGCTGAAAATTGCGGTCAGGGAATCAGCGGGCCCAATCTTACCCGTTGGCTCAATGACATCGGGAGCTTTGACTTTGATGGAGCGGTCTGGAATCTTTTCCACAACCAGCGCATCCACCACGAGGGGATCACGATCCGGGGCCGGAGCGGGCCCTTGCTCAAGTTGCTCCAGAAAACGGCTAAAAATCACTCCGTGAACGATCACCATGTGCTCCAGGATTTCTGCAATGGACCAGCGACCGGCTTCAGGTTTAAATCTGAATTGCTCATCATTCAGACTGGCTGTGACTTCCAAAATGCGTTTGCGGGTTACGGCGTAATATTTGCGGGCTTCGTCGAGATCGGTTGCAACCAGAGTTGGCATACTGTTCTCCTCGCCAGTACGACGTGTAGCAGAAGGAAAAAACGACAGCAGGATCGAGAAATTATTCGCCCCGGATTATCTTCCATTTTTTGAGCACTTCGGCAAAATCGTAAGCAAAACCGGAAAGGCGCGGAGGTCCGCGCCCATCGCAGCCTTTTGATTTACTTTACCGCAACCCGAAAACGTTCACCTGCGGCCTTCCCGAACGAAGACGGGCCTTGCCGTACCAGAGTTCCATGCTTGTAACCACGCGAATCGCCGGCCAGAGCGATGGCCCGGGTGCTGGCGCCCGCGCAGATTTTTTGCCGCACACTCAGCACCTCAAACTGTCCGTTGCCGTAATGCACCACCACCCGATCAAAATCAATGGGCGCGTTGACCACGCGAATCTGCAGCGCGCGGTAGCGCCCCGCGGCCCGGCCGATTTCAATATTGTCATGGTCCCGCACGCCGTCCACGTGCGCCTGACCCAGATAGTTCCACCGTTCGGCATGGGCTGCCGGCGCGGCAAAGGTCAACAACGCCACCGCAACCACAGCAAAAACTCCCTTCTTCAACATTGTGTTTGTCTCCTCCGTTCCGCTTCGAATCGCAACTTTCGAGAGTTGCTGATTGTCACACACAGGAACCCGCAAAGTTAGCGGAAGTTGCTGCTAGATAAGCGGCACAAGAGTCGAAGGTGAACGCCCTTCCATCCAAAATCCGCCTGGCAGGCGATCGATTCCCCGTCGTGACCCACACAGATCCACGAACCTTTCTCCACCTCAGTAGGACTACGTCTCACTCCACCGCTGCGCTGCAAATCGGATCGCGTCAGAAAAACGGTTTGCTCTTTTCCGCACATCGGGCAAGCGGTGCGTCACCAGCATCTCGCCATCCCGGAACACCGGTTTCAAACGGTCTTCGGCATCTTGCGCTGTTCGCGATGCGCGCACTGTGGACCATGCGCCGTCACGGTAGTGCAACGCCAGCCGACCGCGCTTGGAAAGCTTCTCATGGCCTTCAATCGGATCTTTGAAAACGTCGCGCTCCTCGCCGTTGACCACAACGCTCGACGTCTTGAACGCGAACCGCTGGGTGTCGCGATTCAACTGTTGCAGCAGCGCTCCTCCCATGCCGAAACTGATGTTGTCCGCCGACCATCCCGCGCGGTTCATGGCCGTCAGCATGTCCTGGATGGTCCAGTAGTTCACCGCATCGCCCTGAATCACTCGCACCTTTGGATTCAGCACGCGATAGCCTTTCTTGTTTGTCTCGTAGCCAAACTTCTCGCCCAGGATCTCCAGGACCTTCAGCACCGTTTCCCGTGGGTTGCCGGAATCCGGTCTCACTACCAGGGTTCCCTCGCGCTCAAGGACTTTGTCCCGCAGAGCTTCGCCCCAGATCTTCGCACAGGCGTCGTAAACGTCGTAAGAATCGCTCACCACTGCGACAATTCCCGCGGGAAACTGCCGAAGCATGTTCTCATAGGCCAGCGCTTCGTTCTCGCGCCCCCAGGATGTAATGGTTGAGTGCTCGGCCGCTGGCACGCTGAAGCCTTCCATCTCCGCCGATTTGTAGTAGTTCTGCAGCACGCGAATTCCGGCGACTGTGTCTGTTCCCTTGAAGTTGATCAGGTGCGCCGCCCCACCGATGCCGGCAGTCTCTTCGCTCGAAACGCCGCGATAGCCAAAATCATGCAGCTTGAAGTCAATCAAAGAAGGATCACCGGAGCGCTCCAGTGCCGTCAGAATCACCTGCCGAATGGCACGGGAGAGAGTCGCAACGGTAATCGGATACCAGACCTTCAGCAGCAGGGTCTCGAGATAGTTCGTCAACCAGTAGCACTTCGGATCAGTGTTTTCGATGGTCATTAAGACGTTATGAACATCAACAATGCTGCCTTCATCCACCGCATTAATCACCACCGGCAACCGCCCGCCGTGCTGGCGGACAATGTGCATCCATCCTTCCGCATTGAACATCCCGGGGCCAAGGTGCTGCTCCACAAAGCGCTCTGCCTCGACCATGTTGTCCTCCGTTACAACGCTGCCGCGAAGATAGCGCAGCAGATAGTATTGGAGCCCGAAGAAAACCGTCTGGCCAAACATCCCGCCGCGTGACTCCAGATAGCTATAAACATGTTCCGTTCCCGGTGGATACTGCTTCCAGTGGGTAAATTTATAACTGTCGGTCTGCAGGATAAGGTTGGGTGCTTCTGTCTGGGACATTGCTGGAATCGTCTCACGCAGGGTGCTTGCGTGCAACGCCGCCAGGTCTAGAAGCTTTTCTTATATCGCACATCCCCGCCGAAACCGCCGTTCTGGTCGCGCACTCCGGTCAATGACCATCGCGGGTTCAACTGGTATTCGACTTGGATTGCCTGCCGCTGCGTGGACGTAACATCCGTAGCAAACGTCACATAGAGATTGCTGGTGACGCGCTGCTGGATGGCCACCCGCGCCCCGGGATTCTGGTTGTTCGTGGCTCCCAACTGTGGATCAATAGAAAAATGCGAGAGCCCAGCGAACTTCTGCACGCGGCTACTCACAGCGCTGCTCAGTCCTTGCGCCAACAGCGATTGCGCGCCTAATTGTCCCGGCTGCGTCGTGCTTGGGTTTTCTGTGGTCTTGCCGAATGCAATCAGATTGATGATGTCCACAGGTGGAAGTGCCGGGTCGGAAGTATAAGTCGTGTGCAGCCTCTCTACGGGACCTTCCACATTCATCGCGATGTTGTATTGATCAATCGTGGTCTGGACTTGAAGGTTGACCACTGGCTCGGTGCGCACCGGATTCAGGAAGTCAATCGTTCCCTGCTGTACCACGTAGCGGTTCCCGCCGAAAAACAAATCTCCGCCGGTCAACGTAGCTCGTCCCAGGATCACAGGATCTGCCGCAGTTCCTGCTACGCGTACGTTGGCCGTTCCGTGGATGCTCACTTGATTACTCACCAGATTCATCTGCGAAGTGGACTGCACCGCAACATTAAGTTTCAGGTTTTGCATAAAGCCGGCGGATGGTGCAGGCGCCGACTCACCCGCCCCAAACTGGCCGATGAAGCTGGTTAAATCAAAGTCAGGAGTGAACGAAACTCGCTCGATTTGGACCTGCCCGTTCAGCAAGGAAGACTGCATGTTGCCCGTCAACGCCAGATTCATTCCCAACTCAGAACGCAAACCTTCGGGATATCGCAAGCGAACATTCGTCCCTGCCAGCGCGAGATCAAACTGCGGTTTAGGCCGGTACGCCATGCCTCCGCGCGCGGTGATCGTCCCTCCGCCAACTTTTCCCTGAAAGCTGCTGATTTCCAAGCGGCTGCTGGTTACGGTGATTACGCCGTTAGCATTGTCCAATCCGATCGGCGCACTGGCCGTGTGCAGGTTTGCATTTACGATTCGCATCTGCCCGTTCAGGTTGGAACCGGCGGCATAACGGCGGGAGTCAATATCGAACTGGAGCTGTCCGGTGCTTTGCAGATCGGGGCGCACCAGTTGCGCGATCTGCAAATCCACGGTGCCCTGCACCAGGAACGACGCAGCCTTGGGGCTGGTCACGGGAACGCTGGCCTGCAAGTTGACGTCGGTATCAGTTCCACGAATTGTTGTCGGCTGAAGCACGGCGGTGCCGTTCTGGTAGTCCAGACGAATCGGCTTCACCGCGCCTAGCTGAAGCTGCTTGTATTGCGCATTCAGAACCGGAATCTCAAGGTGCGCCTCCACACGTTTCTCGTCGGCCAGAGGTCCGCGAATGCTCATGTGCAGCTCGGTCTGGCCGCTCACGTCTTGCGCCGACGCCGGCGCATAAAGCGCGAGAAGAGGCTCAAACTGAATGCGTCCGGTGTCAAGATGGACGTCGGCCATGTGCGGAGCATTGAGCCCCACAGTTCCCTGTCCTTTGATATAAGTCTGGGCGACCGCGGAATTCAGCGTGAAATTGGCAGCGTGATTGCGCACCGTCGTATTGAAATTGATTCCTTGAATCGTCTGCTGCCGGACCTGCAACTGCGGGATGCTCAAGCTGGCGGTCAGTTCGGGATCTTTAAAAGTGCCACGCCCATTTGCATCCAGACTTAGCGTTCCCGCAATTTGAAGATTCTTTGCTTTCACAGTTTGCAATTTTTCCAGACGGATGTTGTCAGCGGTAAGCTGAAGCTGATAGCCCTCGGTCCGGGGCAGATACATCAGTAAGGCTTTGGCTTGTCCAGCAGGCAACTGCACTAACAGATTGGCGTTGACGGCATTGCCGTTTCCCTGAAATTTCACAGTGATGTTCTGTATCGGCTCGTTTCCCAGTCGGGCATTGGCAACCGTTAGATTGCCCTGCCCCATAGGGTTAAGCTGCGAGCCATGCACAGCGACGTTGAGCGAAAGCGTTCCAGTAACTGGATATGTCTTGTTGGCCAGCCGCTCGAGATCTGCCAGTGAGAGCTGTGACGCAGAAAGGCTCACGTTGATGGGGTTTGAAGGTTTGTAAGCCCAATGGCTCAGCCCTGCCTGAACATTGAAATCAAAGCGGCCGCGCGTCGCCAGCAGCTCGCCATTGCTAATGTGCGCCTGCGAAGGATTGGCACTGATGTTAGCCCGCAAGCTTTTCCACGCGCTTCCTTTCACGCGCAGATTGCTGGCGGCTAACTGCCCTTTGATTTGCGGATTTGTAAGTGACCCGCTGATAGAAGCGTTCAGCGACCCTGATCCATACAGTCCCAATTCCTGCGCCGGCTGCCCGGAAGACGATCGGAAATTCCTCGCCAGCAACTCCAATTCGTGCAGGTCGCGCGTCTGCACCAGAATCTGCAACTGCGAGAGCTGACTGACCTTGCCGTCGAGATTGATCGAGGTCTGCGGCGTGCGAATGTAGCTCTGGTGCAACGCCACCTGCTGCTTGGCGCCGAGATAATCCGCATGGATCACTCCATCAAGCGGCGTCACCGGGTTCTGGCCCACCGAAGCTCGTATGGTTGCGTTCGCGTGAGCCACAAGGTCCTTGAGCGACTTGGCCCACGAAGCTTCAGCATCGGCGCTGATGGTTCCGGCCAAATGCGCATGGCGCAAAGAATTTGTCTTTGACGCACCCTGCAGAACAGTTAGGGAAACATCCTTGAGCGTCGCTTCCAGGCGACCTTGGCCCGCACCTGTGAGATCGTGAACAGTCGCGCGCCCTTCCAGGCTTCCGCCTAATAACTGCGCCCGCAGATTTTCGATTTCGGCGTTGCCGTTATCCAGCCGGTATTTCGCGCCAAAATCGCGCACGCTTGTCTGCAAACTTTTTGTTCTTACCTGCAGCTCAGGGCTGCTCACCATCCCCCACAGGGACGCATTTTCGAGCGCTGGCCGGCCAGGGTGGTTCTGATAGCGCAGGAATCCGGTCAGGTGAATCGTGCCCAGAGGAATTTGCGAATTCTTCATGATCTGCGCGAACTCCTGGGTGACCAGCGACGCGTCATAGTTACCTTGCAGCTTGGGACTGCTAGTTGCGCCGCTGTAGTCCTCGATGGTGGCATTCAGAGTGATGTGCGCTTGTTCCGTTGAGAGCTGCGCTCGTTCCAGAGCAAATTGCTGGGGAGTTGCGCTGAAGCTTGAGTCCAGGCTGTGCATGACCGGCGCATATTTTCCGTAGCGCAGATGACCATTGTCGTAGCTGATGTGGCCTTGGTAGCGCGTCTGCGTGGGATTGAATCCTCCGGTGATCTTCAAATCGTGAAGATCAGCTTCCAGCGGTGATTTCTGATTGTTGTAATAGATCTCTCCGCGATCGAGTAGCAGATGCCGGATGCCCAGATCGAAGGCATTCGTCTTGCTTCCGCTCGATTGCTTCTGCGGCCTGGGCAGATTGCTCTCCCCTGCCTGATCCACCAGCAGGTACCCCACAGGATGGTCGAGCACGATGTCACGGAAATGCCATTTGCGCTGAAGAAGAGAATCAATCGTGATTCCGATCCCAAGATGATCGGCCTGCATCAGCGGCGGTGCTCCGGCCGGCTCAGTACCGTGAACAACAATGGAGTACAGATCCAGGGACAAAGGCGAGAGATGCATGACGAAATCGCTAATCGCGAAGCGCGCGCCGGTGGATTCGTCCAGGCTAGTTTCAACTTTTGCGAGTAAATAGTGCCGAAAACCAGAGCTGTTCTTCAACAACAGAAAGACCGTTCCCACGGCAAGCACCACCAGCACCACAACCGCCACCGCACCCCAAAGGATGATTTTTCTCCAATTCACGTTTGTCCCCGATTCAAAATGCCTGGCCGAGTGTGATGAACAGTTGAGTGGATTTCACGCCCGGAATGTTATTAACCAAATGTCCAATATCAATGCGCACCGGCCCCACCGGAGTCGAGTACCGCAGCCCCAAGCCAACGCTGTTGGTGTAATCAGAAGTAAAGCTGCCAAGACCGACTTTGCTGAAGATGTTCCCTCCATCGTAAAAGGCCGCGCCGCCAAGGTTCTTCATGAGTCCCAGGGGAAAGCGAAGTTCGGAATTAAGGATCAACAGTTGGGGTCCGCCCACAGGAACACTGATCTGTGCGCAGGTGCTGGGATCAGCAGGGTTGCCGCACACCGGCACCAACCGTTGCGGTCCCGCGCCATTCAATGGGAAGCCACGCAGCGTGCTGCCACCGCCGGAAAAGAAGCTTTCACTCAGCGGGATATGTGCGCCGGCGAATGCCTGTTCCAATCCTAAGCGGATGCTGTTGGCCCAGACTGTCCCATTCCCGAACACCGGCTTGTAGTAAGCCACCTGTCCGAGAAAGCGCGCAAAGTTGGTGTTGGAGCCCAGAGCGCTTGGATTCAATCCGATTTCGAAGCTCTGGTAAATGCCTTTATGCGCATCAAGAACGTTATCTCGAGTATCGCGGCTGTAAGAGCCGGAGATCGTCGAGAGCCGCACGTTCTGGTCCTGTGGCAGCACCAGTTGTGGGACCAGCAGATTGCTCAGCTTGGTGTGGCTCAGGTTATAGCGCACGTAAACAGATTTCGTCTTCTTGGAGTCGAGGTAATGCTGAAACTGAATACCGCCAGTGGAGAGCTGAGAAGTAAAGATCGGATTTTCACTGTTCCGCTCTCCCGAGAGCGTCACGGTTGAAGCCCAGCCACCGTTCCAGAAATTCGGATTTACCCAGCTTGCGTCGGCGCGCTGGTCAAGCCGGCCGGCGAATCCGCCGATCGTAACGGCTTCTGCGCGTCCGCGGAAGTTGTTTCGCCGGTATTGAATGGACCCGCGTGGGCCCCAGAACGTCTGCTGGCTGGTTTTGAAGTTCTCCGGCAAGCCGACGGGAGGGAGCCCGGGAAGGGCGACGGTGCCGCTGGGAATGCTGCCGCCGCGGTTGGTGACTTCGAATCCCACACCGTAGGTAATCGTGTTCTTCTTGGCCTCATGCATTTTGACGAGCACATCGGCTTCCGACTGGTCGGTGATGGGCGCGCGAGTATCTACGCTGGTCCAATCGAAGATGCCAAGGGTATAGAGATTGCTCTCGCCCTGAAGGAGCGTGGTTTCGCTCAGCGGCTTTCCCACTTTGATGTTGGCGTTGCGGGCGACGATCTCTGGCCGGGTATCGGGCGCTCCCAACTGCGCCAGCGATGTGGTATACACCTGAGGCCCTTCATCAATGCTGTAAATCACTTGGATCTGGTGAGGATCGTTTTTCGGCTGATTCACCCTTGCCCGGAATGCCATGGTGAGAAAGCCGTGATCGAGATAGGTAGCAACAATGCGGTCGCGATCACGGTTGAGCAGGTCCTGCGAATACGGTTTGCCCGGCTCCAGGTTCAGCCCCTTGGGCGCAAGCTCTTCTTCAGAAAATGATTTGTTTCCCTCCAGTTGCAATGACTCGACGATGTCACGCTGGCCTTCGTCCACCTCAAACACCACGGTCAGTTTGCCGTTCTGGTTCTTCACCTGCGGCGTCACGCTCACCTGGCTGTAGCCCGCGCTCTGATACAGGCCTTCCAGATTCTTCGCGCTCTTCTGCACCAACTGATCACTGAATTTCCCGTGAGAGAAGAAGGGCAGCCACCATTTGGCTTCCGAGAGGGCTACGTGCGACTCCAATTGTTTGTCAGAGAAATGATCGTTGCCATGGTATTCGAGCTCCGCTACCTTTCCCCGCTTGCCTTTCGTAACCTGATAAAGGATGTTGATCCCGTTGGGCTGCTGGGTGATTTTGCTATCCACTTTCACGTCAAAAAAACCTTTCGATTGGAAGTACGATGTCAAATCCTGAGCGCCTTCATGCACCAGGTCAGAATCCACGGTGTTCTCCTGATACATGGGGATCAGCTTCTTCTGGGTGCGTCCCCAGACATGCGCGCCGGCAATCTTGATTTCAACTTTCGGCCCCTGCACCACGTGCAGCGTGACATCGGCGCGATTGGTGGCGGGATCGTACTTGGCGGAAACCATGCGTACGCTGCCTTCGAGATAATGCTGCTTCCCCAACTGGCCCTGCAGATAGGTAATGGCGTTTTGCAGGCGCTTGAGTGAATACGTCTTGCCCGGTTTCAAGTAAGCGCCCTTCAGGCGGGCGCGAAATCCGGTGAGGCTGTCCGCCAGTCGCTGCGTCTGCGACTTGGGGATGCCGGTGATGAGGATGGTGCCGAACTTGGCGCGCTTGCGCAGTTTGATGTCAAACGTGACGTTCACAATGCGGTTCCTGGCGTCGGTCTGGAGCTCCGGCTCGATCGTGGCGCGGAAGTAGCCGGTTTGATGAAAGAAGTCCAGCAGGTTCGATTCCGCTTCCTGCACGCGTCCTGGCGAATACGGCTCCTGGCGCGGATAGTTGGAGGCCTGGAGCAATCGCGTGTAAGAAAAATGGTTGACTGCTTTGGGAAATTGGAAAATGCCAAAGTAGTACGCGGGCTGAAGGACGAACTGTAGTCCAAGTCCGTTTGCTTCAGGCGTGATGTTTACGTCAATATCGTCCGATGCTCCCGCTTTCTTCAATGCCGAGATGGTTGCATCCACTTTCTCCTGCGAGTAAGGATTGTTGATGGGCTGAGTTATCAAGGGCTTTAACTCGCGCAGATTTGCGTCTGGTTTGCCCGCGATCTCAACCGACGCGACGCGTTGTCCCTCATAGGAAATGGAGCCTTGTTCCGCTGCTTCCGGATTGGGAGTCGGCGAAGGCTGCGCTTTTGTGCCGGCTCCGCTGCCACCGCTGAAAAGAGAACAGCCAGCAAGAAACGGCAGAACTGACAACACACAAAAAAGGGTAGTGATGCGATACCACGAGACAGTCATCTCTGCAGGTCCTGGCCTCTCCGCGCGCGTTCCGAATGAACTACAAAGCTTAGATTGGCTGCATGCGCGCCTTTGTTGCTCTTATGCCCTGCCACGGACGCGCAATTCCAGCAGAGACACTGGCGCGGAATGCGGAGTGGAGCAGGTCAACTTGCGTGAGATACACGGCATCCAACATGCGCAATAGGGAGAACGCGCATGTTGTGGACGATTTTTGCGATTCTGCTGTTGCTCTGGTTACTGGGCTGGGGATTTCATATCGCTGGAAGCCTGATTCACCTGATTCTGGTGCTCGCACTTGTCGTGCTGGTGATCGAGTTGATCACCGGGCGCCGCGCCGCGGTGTGAACGTTTTATTTCTCCGGCTGCAAAGCTGCCAGCTTCTTTTCGATTTCAGCTAGAGCCTGGCGCAGCGATTCGCGATAACGTTCGTTGCGCGCTGCCGCAATTTGCTGGCGGATGTAGGATTGCGACAGAAGGAGCTGCTGCCGTTGCCGGCGGCGCTCCTGTTGTTCATTGGAAAGTGCCTGGTGGCCGCTCGAACTCGATGGGTTTTCGGCGGCGCTCTCTATCTGCGATTCAATGGACTTGGATTCCCAACCTCGCGCCATAACTTAATTATAGAGATCCTCGACTGAAGCACTTCCACTTTTGTAACCGGCGCAATTCGATTCAGGCCGCCAGGTCCACTTCGCCTGCGTCTCTCCTGCCTTGATCCTCCACGATTTTTCCTCGTGCAGTTTCCTTAGCGAGCTGGCAGTTCAGTTCCGCGCCCAGCAACAGAATAAAGCTGTTCCAATAGGCCCAAATCATCAGCGCAATCACAGCGCCCATCGCTCCATACGTCCGGTTGAGGTGCGCAAACCTGCGGAAGTAGACTCCCAATCCGTAAGAGAGGCCGACCCAAGCCACCACGGAAAGCACGGCCCCCGGCAGTGAGCCGCCGAAGCGCTGTTTCACATTGGGAGCGATGAAGTAGAGGAACTCCACGGCAAGTACGGTAAAACCAAAGGAAACAGTCCAGTGAATATATGGCCACAGCACGATGAAAGCGTTGGAGAGGTGGCGGTGTTGCGAGAGCGTATCAGCAAACTGCGGCCCGAGAATCATCACGGCGAGAACCAGCAGCATGAGAATTCCTACCAGGAAAGTAAGTCCAACGGCTAGAGGTCGCGTTACCCAAAAGGGGCGGCCTTCGCGGACTTCATACGCGACATCGAGCGCCTCAATGGTGGAAGCGAATCCTCCGGATGCCGCCCAGATCGCTCCGAGAAGTCCAAAGGAGAGAAGCTTGCCACGGTTGGGAGTGACCACCTGCGACAGAATGTGCTCCACCACGCGCATGCTATCGGCAGGAACGAATCCGCTCATCAGCGAGATTACCTGATCAAAGAGATTCTCCACGGGGAAGTAGGAAACGATCGCGGACAGCAGAACCAGCGCGGGAAAGATCGAGAGCACGAAGTAGTACGCCATTGCGGCGGCCATCTGGAAGGTGTGCTTCCGCGGCACGTCCAGAGCGGTGCGCCACAGCGCGTTCTTCAGTCCGGCAAACGTGAATCGGCGTCTCCAGCGCATCATTTGTTTGATGCCCTGAGACTTGCGAATCACGGTATGGACCCTCGCACACTCCTAGAAGATTCTTAGGAGAGAATTCCGGAACCAGTTTTGCCCACCGCCGGTTACCGATGTTATCTTTTTCAAAACCAGAGGTCGTAGTACCTTAGGTACAACAGGTCCCGTAATTTTCCGGGTCGCGCAGAAAGCCGGGGTAACAAGGATTGAACAACACAGGAATTAAAGAGGCAGATGACGCTTTCAAGCAGCAGATAACCAGCCAGGTAACACGCGTGACAGGAGAGCTGGATCGGCTGGAAGGGCTTTTGAAAGCCGGACTTGTGGACCCCCGGGTGCTTGCCGATTTTCGTCACGCGGTAAATCGCGCCCGCACCACGAGTTGGCAGGTGCAGAAGTGGTTGGAAGGCGACGAGCGCGGCCTCGCCTCCATGCTGATCCAGGAACGGATCAAAGTCACTACAAAGATGGCGTTGCAACTGGCTTCCGAAACGGGCGCTTCCATCAAGCATTTTCCCGGCGCGCAGGAGCTCAAAGAAGCGCTCGAGAAACTCAGCAAGCTTCTGCCTTAGCCGGGCGTTTACATCACGTTCGCCGGGCCCGCCACTTGAACGTTCTTTCGGCATTCCATAAAATCATCTCGGCATGATCAGCCCCTCCCACGGCTTTACTTGACGGTAACGCCCAAAACTCCGGTCCGGCGTTTCTCACTGTCAAGATTTCACCCAAGCCGAAAGGAAAGTCATCATGCTGCAGAAGTTTGCCGCTGCGTCTCTTGTGTTGCTTTGTGTTCTGCCTGGCATCGCTCAAAGCGAAAAATCGCGCCATTTTGTTTTCGAGTATTCCTTCACTGTAAGAATCAACGAACCTGGCAAACCTCTGGATGTATGGTTCCCAATGGCCCACTCTGGCCCGTTCCAGCAGGTGAAGGAGGTATCCGTTATTTCCGACCTGCCGGTTCGGCAGACCAAAGAGCAGGAATACGGCAATCGAATGTTCTATGCTCACGCGGAGCACGCCACAAAGACGGAATACCATTTCACTGTGAAGTACGACGTGATGAGGCTCGAACATCTGGCTTCCATAAGGGACGATCGCCAGCCGACTGAAAAAGAGCTGAAGCGGTTCTTGCAGCCGGACAGGCTCGTTCCCATTACTGGTAAACCGGCCGAGCTTGCACGCGCACAGGTGAAGCCTGGAATGTCGGAGATCGAGAGAGCGCGCGCTCTCTACGATTACACCTTCAGCACCATGCGCTATGACAAGACCGGAACAGGATGGGGTCGCGGTGACGCGCTCTGGGCGTGCGATGCCAAACATGGCAACTGCACGGATTTCCACTCCGTTTTTATTTCCATGGCGCGTTCACAGGGTATTCCCGCAAAATTTGAGATCGGCTTCCCGTTGCCGGAAAATACCGGCGACTCAGAAATTGCGGGTTACCACTGCTGGGCCGAGTTCTACGTCCTGCGACGCGGCTGGTTTCCGGTTGATATATCTGAAGCGTGGCGGCACCAGGCGAAAAAGGAATATTTCTTCGGTGCTAATGACGCCAACCGGATTCAGTTCACCGTGGGCCGGGACATCACGTTGAGTCCCCGGCAACACGGGCCGGCATTGAATTACTTTATCTATCCTTACGTGGAGCTTGGCGGAGAGGCATATCCCAACGTGGCAAATGCATTTAAATTTCGCGATGTGTTGACGACACAAACGACAGCGCGAGCCCACCGTTAGGAGTACTGCGCCACCCCAATCAGCAGATTCAGGGCTGCGTTCCCAGCGGCACGAATTCTGTTTTTACATCGCCATCTTTGCTGATGGTGTGCATGGCAAAACCCAATTCCCCACCCCAAGGCAGCCAACTGGTTGCGGGAGCTACGTGCCAGGTAATCCCATCGTGCTCAAAGACGCGGCTGTTGTGCCAGTGACCCACCAACATGTGCCGCAATCCGAGTTTGTGCAGGATGTCCATCTCATGGCTGCGGTAAGGATCGTTCACGACCCAATAGGGCTTGGTATCAGGAGGAAAATTGCCGTCACGGAAATCCGGAATATGCTGAATCCCAATAACAATTCCGTGTCCTTTTCCACCGCGATCATCGGCATCACGGTCGCCATCGCCTCCTTTCTTCTGGTTCTTCAGCCAGTCCAGCATCTTTCGTGATTCCTCTTCTGTTTCCGGAGGCAAAGGCTGGGGCGAGTGCGCTTCGAAATTGTCGAAGTTTCCCAGAAGCTGGGAATCAATCACCAGAAACGTGACCCCCTTCACCTGGAACCGGTAGTAATCCTTTCCGAAGACGCTGCGATAACGGTCCACATCATGGGAATGAACGTCGTGATTGCCGGGAGCGATATAGAGCGGCGCATTCAGCCCTTTCAGAATCTGCTTTGCAATCTGCCAATTGTCAGGGCCTTCCCCGATGTCACCGCTCAGGATGACCGCGTCAGGATGGCGGCGATTAATCATGTCAACGGCGCGTTTCAGGTTCTCCTTGGAATGAGGCGAATGCTGCTCTCCAATATGTGCGTCGCTGATCTGGGCAATCGTGATCTGCGCGTACAAAGCTTGAGGCGAGAAAAAGGCGGCAACCGCAAGCAACAGAACGAGGAATCCAGCGGTCCCTCGAACGAGCTTATTAATAAGAGTGCGAATCAGCAGAGTTTTCGGATTCATGCCAATATGAGAAGCTGATCTGCTTCTTAGAGTTGTCAGAACTGCTTTTGAAAGCGGCTGTTGGAACCAATCTGCGCCGCAAACATCTAATTGGGAGTTATGGCAGAAAAGCAAACAGCAGTCCTGGGTGGCGGATGCTTTTGGTGCCTTGAGGCCGTTTTTGACCGTCTCGAAGGCGTGCATTCCATCGAATCGGGCTACATGGGCGGAAGCGTCAAACACCCCGCCTATCGCGAAGTATGCGGCGGCGCAACCGGACACGCCGAGGTGGTGCGCGTCAGCTTTGATCCTGAGAAACTTTCATTCGGGGAACTGCTGGAGGTCTTTTTCAGCATCCACGATCCCACATCACTCAACCGCCAGGGCAACGACATTGGAACGCAATACCGCTCGGTGATCTTCTACAACGCTGAAGAACAGCGGCGCACGGCCGAGGAAACCATCGCCCGGCTGAATCGCGAGCACATTTGGGATGCGTCCATTGTTACGGCCATCGAACCGGCCACGGAGTTTTACCTAGCCGAAGACTACCATCAGGAATACTTCGCCAATAACCCGCAACAACCCTATTGCCAGATCATAGTTGCGCCTAAAGTCAAAAAATTTCAGCAGAAATTCGCGCACAAAATGAAGGCCTGATCTCTGCTGCGGAGCTTCGGCTATGCATCCAATAACTTCAGCGTCCCCTTCGTCTCATCTCAACAGCATGGAGAAAGTAATGAAGCGATTCCTGACATTTGCATTTGCGTTTCTATTCACCGGTTCAATGGCGTTGATGGCGCAGTCCAGCGACCCGAACGCCTCGCAATCCAGCACCGCGCCCAGCGCGGCGCAATCCAGCACGGCCCAAACAGATAACTCAGCCCAGGCAACTCAGGCAGACGAGCAAAACCCGAAGACTGAGAAGAAAGAAGAGAAAGCCGAAAAGAAGGAAGCGAAAGCGGCCGCCAAGGGTAAGGACATGCGCCTGACCGGCTGGGTGAAGGAAGACAATGGCAAGGTTGTGTTCGTCAACGATAAAGACAAACAGAGCTGGGACATTGCCAATCCTGACGCCGTAAAAGGGCATGAAGGCCATCATGTGAAGGTGAGAGCGAAGCTCGACGAAGCCAACCACTCCATCACCATTGACAAGCTCACGATGATGAAAAAGAGCAAGCAGTCCGGCGAAACGAAATCCGACAAAAGCAGCTAGCGTTCCGGAGTAATTTGCAAGGCGGGGCGGGCTGCCCCGCTTCTTTTTTGCCCAAACTCAAGAGTATGGTTGAGTGATGGGGCGTTATCCGCAAGGCGACCGGAAGCTGGTGCAGATTGTTGACGCTGCCCTCGCCGATGCCGCCGCTCGAAGTGGAGATTGGCTGGCGTGTCGCCCAGGATGTACTCAATGCTGCATTGGGCCGTTCCCAATAAATCAGCTCGATGCCGCGCGTCTTCAGCACGGAATGAAGCTTCTCGAACAGCGCGACCCGCAACGCGCGCGACGCGTGCAGCAGCGCGCCAGAGAGTCAGCGGGGCGGCTAGCCAGAGACTTTCCCGGCAATCCTAAAACAGGTTCACTGGCGGACGATGAAGAAGCAGAGCGCCGGTTCGTCGACTTCGCGAACGACGAGCCCTGCCCGGCACTCGATCCTGCCGCGGGAACATGCGATTTGTACCAGTTCCGTCCCATGACCTGCCGGACCTTTGGCCCTCCGGTG
>JAICYU010000064.1 GCA_025934025.1 Terriglobales bacterium | reverse complement strand
GCGATGATCTTGTTGATCAGCAGCGGATTGCCCTTGAGCAGCGCGGCCTCGCTCTTCATGCGCTCGGCATCGGCGGCTGCCACTTTCCGAATCCGTCCGGCTTCGGCATCGGCCATCAGATCGCGGCGTTGCAACTCAGCCTTGCTGTCAATCACCTTTGCTTGTGCCTGCGCTTCCGCATTCTTGATGGTGGCTTCTTTCTGCGCCTCGGCTTCGAGGCGCGACTGCTCAATCTGCTTCTGCTTCAGGGGAAGCGTGTACCTCATGGCGTCGGATTCAGACTTGGCTTGAAGCACGCGCACCTGGCCCGCGCCTTGCGCCTGCTTTACCTGCCGCACACGATCGGCTTCAGCTTCAAGTTCCGCGATCTTCACCTGCTTGGCTTTCATTTCGGTTTCTACGCCCAGGCTGTCATTCTCCTGCTCTTTCAGCAGCATATTTTCGAGACCCTTGGCGTACTCGGCGGGAAGGCGAACGTCGCGCAGCATGACCTCTTTCACGATGATGCCGTCGCCGGCAAGCTTCCGGGTGATGCGGTCTGCGGCAGCCTGCCGCATTTGTTCGCGGCGAGTAGCAAAGACCTCCCGCACGGTGTAGTTCGGCGCCAGTTCGCGGAAGACACTCGAGACCACTGGCGGAACAATTTCCTTTTCTACCGGATGCGGCAGGTTGGCGTGAATGAAGGCCAGCTTCGCTGGATCGAGCCGGTAACGCACCGTGATCGCCAAGCCGATGTTCAGCCCTTCTTTCGATTGCACGGTGAACGCCTCCTGCTTTGCGTCTGTGCCGTGCTTTTCGTCGAGGCGATTTTCGGTAGGCGTCTCCAGTCCATCTTCGCCGGCAGATGACGTGGTGAGCACCTGGTCCTTGATGTTGTAGAGCACCACGGAGTCAATCAGCGGCCGGATGAAGTGCACTCCGGGATAAAGCGTGCCGGGAAGCGTTCCCGCAGCCTGGCTTGCTCTGACGCCGCCCATCCCGCTAGGCACCACCACAATGCCGGCAGCAAGAATGAGCGGCAGCCAGGCCGCGAGGAACGCCCGTTGCGCAGGTGTCCAGTTCAGTTGCGGCCGTTCCACAACCACGGCATGGGTTGATGCCGGTTCGGCGGAAGGAGCCATTCGTCGCAACTGGCGGTGATACTGGACAACTTTGAAGAGATTCCGGAACAAATGGACTGCCGCCACAGCCAGCAGTCCCCAACCTGTGAGCAAGAGCAAATACTTGAGCAGCAGCATGCCGTTTCCTTCCTTCACAAGCTCCGTCACCGCAGTGGCTTTTTCGCCGCTTTGAGCTTGCGCCCGGCTGAGGTTGCAAGCTGTGTGCCAGCGCGAAAGGCTCCTTTTCCGGGGACTTTGGCAGCATAAGCAGCAACAGCGTGTGTTTACGGCCACACTCTGTGTTCTTAGCGACACATGTACGCTGCATCAAAGCTAAAGCCGGGGGAATCTTGGCGGAGCTGTAAAAAAAAGTTTTCCACAAGATGTCCGGGAGGTAGGGGGAAATCGCACAGAGTAAATAGAGGCCAGAACTGGGCCGGTCTTGAAGCTGAAGGGGGACATTGGGCCGCGAAGCCTTTTGGGTCCGTGCAAAAAAATCGGCCGCCAAGCTGCCGAACTTGGCGACCGGAGCGCAGTTCTGAAGTCCTTCGAGCTACTGTCGAGCCCGTTACTGTGTAGGACACGCGTTTCTGTCCGACGGAACAAGTTTTTCCAACGCGCGAAATCACGCTCGCATGAATGGGCAGAAAGAGCTGAAAACACGAGCCCAAACACGAGCTCGGCAGTCGAGGAATTAAGAAGTGTAAAGCAGGAGTGCAGAAGCCGAAGCAATTCAGTGATTTCCAGTAGAAATGCCTTCTTTTAATTACTGGAGCTGCGCAATAACCGCGTGGCGCGCGCATTCTAATGAGAAAATAGTCACACACGTTTAAGACCGCTGGAAGTGGCGTATTCCCCTCATGGAAGAGCAAATTCGCGAATATCGAGCGCCAATCTCGGTGCGCGATGGCGAGCTTCATCTCCTGCTGGCCGATCTGTTCCAGGAGGATGAAATAGATCATTACCGGCGGCGCGAGGCCGCCTGGATTTCCGCCGTGGTCCATGCGGTCATCATTCTTCTTTTGCTGTTTGCTCCCAAATGGATTCCCGCTCATCGGGCGGTGATTGTCCCGTTGCAGCAGAAGGAAGACACGACGTTCATTGAACTGCCGCCCGACCAGCTCAAAGTTCAGGCGCCGAGAACCAATCGCATTTCTGACCAGAATCGAATAGCACAAACGCGCACGCCTTCTCCCACGCGAGATGAATTGCGAAAACTGCTTGACGCACGCCAGCCTGGCCGTCCTGCAAAGGTGACAGCGCCGCCGGCTCCGGCGCAACCGCCTGTACAGCAGGCACAGCAACAGCCTCAGGCTGGACAACAACCCGCAACGCAAGCAGCGCCTCCTGCGCAGACCACGCAAACGGCGAAGATGGAAGCTCCGGCGCCGAGCCGTCCGAAATCCCCCTTTGCGTTGCGCGGATCTACGGTAAGTGACGCCATCCATGAGATCGCGAGCGAGGGCCGGCCGGTTACGAGCGTTCCTTTTGGCGGCGGCGAGTATGGCTCCGGCATTCGTCCCAAAGTGGACAGGCGTGGAGACCTGGAAATTTTGAGCGATACGCTCGGAGTTGACTTTGGTCCTTACCTGAAGCGCTTGCGCCAGACGGTGCAGGACCACTGGGACCCGCTCATTCCCGTATCGGCGATGCCTCCGGAGATGAAAAAAGGCATTGTGACGATTGAGTTCGCCATCTTGAAAGACGGGAGCATCAGCGGGTTGCGCGTCATCACTGGCTCAGGAGATGTGGCTCTTGATCGCGCGGCCTATGGCGCCATCACCTATTCTGTTCCGCTGCCGCATTTGCCCGCTCAGTTTGCCGGCGATTATCTTTTGCTGCGCGCCAAGTTCTTCTACAACCCTGACAAAAACGAGCTAGAGTAAGCGCCGCTCCATCATCTTCATTAACGTGCGCTGCGCGAAGGGCAGATAAAGCAGAGCCGCCGTCGCCGCAAGAGCAAGCCCCGTTCCCATGCGGTCCGCGATTAATAGCGGGGACAAGGCCCAGATCAGATCAAGCACAAACAGCGCAGGGGAAAGCACGCGATATTTCTGCGCCAGCAAGTGATAATCAAGGCTGGTGGCAGCGATCAGGTAGAGCCGTATGGGAACTCCGGCCAGCGCGGTAACCAGATACACGATAAACGCTGCATAACCAGCGCTCCGCCAGGCCGTCTGCGCCGACTGCATCAGGTTGTTCAAATTGAACAAGGCAGAGACATAAAAGATGAGATAGAGCAACTGGATGAGAATGAAAAGAGTTCGCGATGTCAGCCGGCTGGCGCGCGGCAAATGATCTTTGGGGCCTGCGGAGGCAGGGAGCGCTGCCATAGGAGTGGTTGGCGCAGTTGCTGTCGGGAGAGAGGTTTCTGTGGCGGACTCATTTCGAACTTTTGCCGGAGCAACCAGAAACCGGTACCCGCGCTTGGCAATAGTTTCAATGTAACGCGGCTGAGAAGCTGAGTCGCCCAGCACTTCCCGCAGTTTAGCCACTGCGGTATTGAGGCTGTGGTCGAAGTCTACGAAGGTATCTTCCGGCCAGAGCCGCCGCCGCAATTCTTCCCTCGTAACTATTTCGTTCGGCCGCTCCAGAAACGCCACCAGCACCTGAAAGGGCTGCATCTGCAATTTCAGCCGCATGCCGTTTCGTCGCAGCTCCGCCGCGCGCAGGTCGGCTTCATACTCTCCGAATTTGTAAGTCTGATCCGGCACGAAATTGCGCTTATCTTAAACGAGCGCTGCGGCCCGCGTGAATACAATGGCAAACATGGAATCGCAACGCCAGCAGGCGCTAGGCCTGGCGCTGATCGCGCTGCTGATTTTGCTCATCGTGCTGTTGCGGCGGCTCTGGAGCGGCGCATGAGCCGGCCCGACCCTTTACTGCTGGTGTTGCTGGGACCGACCGCGAGCGGCAAGACCTCGCTCGCACTCGCGCTGGCAGAGGAATTTCACGGCGAAATCGTAAGCTGCGATTCGGTGGCGCTGTATCGCGAGCTGGAAATCGGCACAGCGAAGCCATCGCTGGAGGAGCGCCGGCGCGTTCCGCACCACATGATTGACATTGCCGGCCCGGAAGAGCAGGTGACCGCTGGAGACTATTCGCGGCTGGCGCGCGCTGCCATCCAGGGAATTCGCGACCGTGCTCATCTGCCCATCGTTGTCGGCGGGACAGGATTGTATCTAAGAGCGCTGCTGGAAGGCCTGTTTGCCGGTCCGCCTCGTTCAGAAGAACTGCGGACTCGGCTGCGCGAGCGCTCCGTTCAGCGCGGCCCGGAATATCTGCACCGGATGCTACGAAGGCTCGATCCGGAAGCAGCGCGGAGCATTCATACGAACGACATTTCCAAAGTGATTCGGGCGCTTGAGGTCCGCATCAGTTCGCGCACGCCGATGACCGTGAGCTGGCGCGAAGGCCGCGATCCTTTGCGTGGGTTTTCCATCCTGCGGATTGGGTTGAATCCGCCGCGGGAAGAGCTGTATCGCCGCATCAATGCCCGTGCAAAAGAGATGTTCCGTCGAGGACTTGCAGAAGAGACGCGCGCACTGCTGGCGAAATATGGAGATGCGGCGCGGGCGCTCGGCTCGCTGGGGTACAAGCAGGCTAGCCAATATTTAGACGGCGGTCTTTCTTTGCAGGAAGCGATCAACGCTACCCAGCAGGGACATCGCAATTACGCAAAGCGGCAGATGACGTGGTTTCGTCGCGAGCCCAACGTGCATTGGCTCACCGGATTCGGAGACGACGATTTAGTGATTCAACAAGTGAATGAACTGGTTCGGGTGACCGCAGCAAAAATCGAATGAAGGATGATCCACGGGAAGAGTGAGCGCGTTGCGGCGAATGAAGCACCGAAAATTCTGCCGGAAGTGAATTTTTTTATTGACAGCGACAACATGAGTACCTCAATATCTTGGGTGTGACAGAGGCGGCCCCCGACAAATAGGGTCCAACTCGATCCCACGGGCCAGAACGTTCAATCCTAAATAGGAGGAAACTTCGAATGGCTGCAAAGAAGAAAGCTGCAAAGAAGGCAACAAAGAAAAAGAAGTAGCAATTGAGCGGAGCGAAGTCTCCGCGTGATTCAAGGGAAAATAGTTGTAACGGGTGTTCGTCAGAACACCCATTTTTATTGCTCAGAAAACTGTGAGTTGTGCTGTTCACGGTCGCATGCTTCAATAAATGAAGCTTTCATGAGGTCGAGAACAAGCATTTCAAAACATAACTGGTTTTTGGCAGCGGCCCTACTGCTGAGTGTTTGGTGTGTGAGCTGGTCGCGTGCTCAAGAGCCGCCCGCCCCTTCTGATAGCGGGGGAGAGGAAATCGTTCCGTTCCTCAATCAGACCATTGTCTGGTACCGGCAGTTGTCCGCCCAGCAGCAGCTTGCGAATGAGCCAAGTGACGTCCTGTTTCTGAACGATAACAAGCAGGTTGCGGACCAGGTGGTCCGACTGGCGTTTGATTATGCGCGCGCTCGTGCCCAGGCGCTTTCGTCACAGGCCGGCATTTCGACTCCTTCCGTCTCCAGCACCCCGAACCAATTCCAACGGCTTGCCGAAGCGGCGACCAAAGCGGACCAGCAGGTGAAAAATTCGCAGCAGGAGATCGAAAACTTCCGGCGTGAGCTTGCGAGTGCAACCGGCGGCAAGCGCCGCCAACTGCAAGCGACGCTGGATGAGACCCAAGCGGAGCTCGATTTATTTCAGGCACGTCGAGACACCTTGCGCAACATGCTCCAGTTTGCTACCGGCAACAATGGCGGTCTGGGCACAAGCACTCTCAGCGGACAGATAGACGAGTTGGCTCGCGCAGTTCCGGCTGCCGCACTGGGAACGTCAACGGCCGGAGAAAATTCCAGGAGCTCTTCCGGACAGAACAATGCGGTTTCCGTTGCTGCACGGGAACGCAAGGCAGAGCCGACGGGAATTCTGGCGCTCACGACCGACATCTTCGCCATCCACCGGAAGCTGCAAGCGTTAAAGGACAATGTCCGGCTCACCGACTCGCTGCAGCAGGCCGCCAAGAGCTTGCGTACACCTTTACTGGCGAGTATTCGCGAGTTGACCCAGCGTGGCGACCAGCTTGCCACACAGCCTGATTCGCAAGACCCTGCCGTGCTGGCGCAACAGCGCAAGGACCTGGATGCTCTTACGCAGCAATACAAGCAGCTCTCAACCGCGCTTCTGCCACTGGGAAAACTCAACATCCTGCTGGACGTTTACAAGCGCAGCACCAGCAATTGGAGCAATGCGGTTGACAGCGACTATCAGGCGGAACTGAAGGGCTTGGTGCTGCGCCTGGGCGGCTTGGCTATGCTGCTGGCGGTAGTTGTCGGTGTTTCAGAGCTGTGGCGCAAAGCAACGTTCCGGTACGTGACAGACACTCGCCGACGGTACCAGTTTCTGCTGCTGCGGCGCATTGTTCTGTGGGTGACGATTGCCATCATCGTTTCGTTTGCCTTTGCCAGCGAGCTTAGCAGCATTACCACGTTCGCCGGATTGCTCACTGCGGGCATCGCCGTAGCATTGCAGAACGTGATCCTTTCCGTTGCCGGCTATTTTTTCCTCATTGGCAAATACGGAGTCCGCGTGGGCGACCGGGTACAAGTGGCGGGCGTGACCGGCGATGTTGTGGATATCGGCATGGTTCGACTGCACTTGATGGAAGTTACCGGAGGCTCTACCGCGCGGCCCACTGGACGCGTCGTAGTGTTTTCGAACGCCGTAGTCTTCCAGGCCAATGCCGGAATGTTCAAGCAGATTCCGGGAACGAACTTCCTCTGGCATGAAATCACGTTGACTCTGGGAGCAGAGAGCAACTACCGCGAAGTAGAACAGCGAACGCTGGAGGCCGTAAATCGCGTGTTCGATCAATATCGCGAGAAAATGGAAATGCAGCGTCGCAGCATGGAGCGCTCACTCAATTCCATCACCATTGCTTCTTTCAAGCCGGAGAGCCATCTTCATCTCACGCCGACGGGACTGGAAGTTGTAATTCGGTACCCGGTGGAATTGGGAAATGCGGCGGAAATTGATGATCGCATCACGCGCGAACTGCTGACGGCAATCGAGCGCCACCCCAAGCTGCGGCTGCTCGGATCGGTCGGTCCGTCAGACAAGGAAGAACCTGCGGAAGTGAACGGATAATGAAAACGGTTTTCGTAGTCGGCGCCGGCCCTGCTGGATTATTTGCCGCGCAGAAAATTGCGCAGGCGGGACACGAGACAATTGTCTTCAATCGCGACATCAAGCCTGGCGGCCTGGCCGAATACGGAATTTATCCCACCAAAGACAAGATGAAAGTCGGGCTGCGCAAACAGTTTGCCAAAGTATTAAGCCTGCCGAATCTCCACTACTTCGGCTACGTTCCCGTGAGCAGCCGGTCAGCGGTTTCCGTCCCTGAACTCAGGGAGTGGGGCCCTTCCGCCGTGGTGTTCTCTGTGGGAGCCCAGGGAACGAAGAAGCTGGGGCTTCCCGGAGAAGAAGCAAGAGGCGTCTACGCGGCGAAGGATTTTGTCTATCACTACAATTTGCTGCCGCCGTTTCCTTCTCTGGATTTCTCCACCGGCAAGCGGGTGGCCATCATCGGCATGGGGAACGTGATGGTGGACATCGCGCGCTGGCTGTTGCTGGATGCGCCGGTGAAAACGGCAGAGGAAGTCATTGTGGTCGGACGTCGCGGCCCCTTCGAAGCCAAGTTCGACCTGAAGGAATTTATCTACATCGAGCCGTTTCTGGATCGAGCCGGCTTCGATGACGAGCTTCAACGCATCAGGCCGCAGTTGACTGCAGTTGGACAGGATATCGGGAAACTCGCGGACGAAACTTTTCCGGTATTAAAAAAGCCTGCGCAGGATATCGGCGAACGGCGGCTGCGGTTTCGATTTCTCTCGTCGCCACAGCAAATTCACGCCGGTGCCCGCGGTCGCATTGAACGGTTGACGCTCGTCGAGAATGTTTTGTTCGAACGAGAGGGCAACATCGGCTGCAAGGCCACGGAAAAGACCGAGGACCTCGACGTGGATACGATGATCTTCGCCATCGGTGACGTAGCTGATCCCGCGCTGGGGCTGCCGTACCATCGCGATGCATATGTCACCAATCCTGACGCGACTGATCCGAAGCGGGCAGCTTACGAGATTTTTGATCCGCAGAACGGCAATGTGGTAGACGGAATGTATGCGGTAGGCTGGGCTCGCAAAGCGAGTGACGGGTTAGTGGGCATCGCGCGCCACGATGGCGAAGTTGGAGCTGCACATGTGCTGAAGTATCTGGAGACGGCGCCCGAAAGCGGCAATGTTTGCATCGAGCAGATTAGGCAGCGGCTTGAGTGCAAGGGCCTACGAGTGATTGATAAAGCCGATTTGGAACTGCTGGCGCGGGCAGAAGAGAAAATGGCTCGTGCAAAGGGAGTTGCCTGGTTCAAGTTTGACAATGATGAAGCGATGCTCCAGGCCATCGAGGCGGAGAAGCAGGCGGCGATTCAAACTGCATAAGAGAATTTTGGAAGCACTTTTGGTCGGTCCGCAGGCATCACGCTTTGCTATGGTACTGCGCCTGCATGTCACAGGACTCACGGCAAGGCCGGCAGTAGTACTGGCCGTCTTCGCAGAGGCGAACTTCATACTGGCCGCGGCACAACCAGCAGTATCGAGTGCAGTTGCATTGCCGCTCCACCTGCTCGCACAGAACGCAAACAAATTCCTTTGCCATGCCCGAAATATAGCGCGATGAATCTTGTCGCGCAAATTACCAACGGGGCAGACCCTCAACGCCTCTGAGTACGTTCAAAAAAACAATAAAGGCGTCCAGTAAGACGCCTTATATCGCATGTTGCATCGTTACACGATGCAACAATCACTGATTTACCGGGATTTTGATAATTTTTTTCTGAATCGCATACGTAACTAATTGAGCCTTGTTGTGGATGTCAAGCTTGCGCATCAGGTTGAACTTGTGCGCCTCCACGGTCTTCACGCTCAGGCCGAGGATCACCGCGATCTCCTTCACCGAGTTCCCTTCCGCCAGCAGCTTCAGGATCTCCCTCTCGCGCGGCGTCAGCGTCGAGATGCGCGGCCGCATCCTGGTGTCGCGGACGCGCGAGCGGAAATCCTCCACCAGCTTGCCCAGCACCTGCGAACTCAGATACTTGCCGCCTTTGTACACGTCGCGGACGGCGGTGAGCAGTTGCGGCGCCGGCGTATCCTTCAGCACGTACCCTGACGCGCCGACTTCCAGGCACTGTACCAGGTAGTCTTCGTCTTCATACATGGTCAGGAACAGGATCTTCGTCTCGATACGGTTCTTCTTGATCTGACGCGCGGATTCAAACGACGACAATCCCGGCATCCCGATATCCATCAGCACGATGTCCGGCCGCAGCTCGCGCGCCTTCTCGACGGCATCGCCGCCATCGGGCGATTCGCCCACCACTTCGAAATCGCTTTCCGTTTCCAGCAGCCGGCGTACTCCTTGGCGAAACAGCGTGTGATCATCTACCAGTAAACATTTAATCTTTGGCATGGGGAGGTTCCTCGTAATTCTCTTTAATTCGGCCACACCCTGGCTTGCGCCACGGCCTGTGCCAGCGGACGTTCTACTGTTGAAACCGGCTCGCCCGCGGGCACCGTTATTTCAATGCGCGTTCCTTTTCCTTTGGCGGAGATCACGCGCGACACCCCGCCCAACATCGCAATTCGTTCCTTGATTCCGGCCAGCCCAAACGACTGCCGTTCCCGACTTGCCGGCTTCGGCTGGATTCCGACTCCATCGTCTTCCACCAGCACGTGTACTACTTTGCTTTCGCGCGCCACCTGCACGGTGACGTTCTTTGCCTGAGCGTGTTTCGCCACGTTGTGCAGCGCTTCCTGCACCACGCGATAAATCGCCTGCTCGATCCCCGGCGCCAGCCGGCCCACGTCATCCGCAATCAGCACGCGCGCTTTCACTCCGGTGCTCTTGGCCAGATCTTTGGCCTCTTTGCGGATCGCCGCCACCAGCCCTAGTTCTTGTAGCACCAATGGCGAGAGCTTGCCAATAATCCTTCTGATTCCTTCAATGGTCCGGTCCACCACTTCCACCGTTTCCCGGATCTTATTTTTCACGTTGCGCTGCGTGATGCCGCTCTCCATCATTCCCAGGTATAGGCGGATCACCATCAGCGCCTGCCCGGTTTCATCGTGCAGCTCGCGACTAATCCTCTTGCGCTCTTCCTCCTGCACCCGCAGAAGATGGCCGGAGAGTTCCGCAATCCTCTGTTCCCGCTCACGCAATGCGTCAGTCATTTGCGCGCGTTCAATCGCCAGCGCCGCGCGATCGCTGATGGCCCGCATCAACTCTCGTTCCGTGGGCAGCCACTCATACGGCTTGTTAAATCCGATCGCCAGCACTCCAATGGTTTCGCCTTCCGCTTTCAGCGGCACTCCCCACAGCGACTTCGCTCTCGCCCGCACCGCCGGTGCAAGATTGGTCGCTTCCGCGTTCGTGTCCAGGATCATCGCCGGCTCGCCGGTTACGGCAATTCTTCCGGCAAATCCTGTTCCCAGCGTGACAGTTGAATCTTCCGGCACCGCGCCTTCCATGCCCACCGAATACGCCACTTTAAGATGATTGCGCTCCGGCTCCCGCAGCAGCACTGCTCCAATTGATGCCTGGAATGTTCGCGTGGTAATCTCCAGGACTTTCTGCAGCAACACGCTCAAATCTTCCGCCGCCAGCTCGGCATCCAGCAAGGAGAGCAGCGCATTCGATTCAAGCGTCTTCGCGTCAAAATACGCGCCGGAAATTATCACAAAGGAGACTGACGACAGCATCTCCAGCGCTGCCTTGGCTTCGGATTCGCGCTCCGGAAACAGCCCTGACAAATACGGATCGCACGAAAGCAGATACAGCTCCAGCGTTCTCGCCACCGAACGCGTATTCACCTGCAGCTTGGAAAGCCGCGTGCCAAAGTATTGGAGGTTCTCCTCAAATCCGGGGAAATCGTTGTGGCAGAAATATTCGCAACCCGCGGCGGGCGTCAGGCGTTCCAGAGCGGAAAGCACCCGGCCATCGAAGCCGAATTCCTGAATCAGCTTCTCTCGCCAGGAATGGGTTATGTCCGGGAAGTAGGGCTTCAACGCCTGGGCTACTTCTACTATTAGTTCGCGCGATGATTCCTTAAACGGCGGTACTGCTGTCACTCTCACTTCTTCCTGTATTGCTGGGTTCTTGCTGCTCGACTTGCTGTGTTACTGCTGCTTGGCGGTTTCAGCTTTCGGTTTCTTCGTGCCCTTTGTGGTTCAGGGCTTTTTGCTGTTTCCGGTCCGTGTAATCTGCGTTCATCAGCGGTAAGGTTTTTCTCTTTCTGAGTCTCTAACCGCTTGACCTGAAAGAGCGTTATTCGGCTTTCTCCGTCGCAGCCTTACGAACCTTAAGTCCTAGGGTATTTTACCGCAGCCAGCCCTGAATGTGAACTAGATAGTTACTATATTTCTCGCCAGCAGTTTAAAACCTTAGAAGGCGTTTTAATCTGCTGATGTTAAAGGGCTTGCTGGATTGCCACCAATGACAAAATTGCCAAAAATCCAAATGGTTTGCTTCGAGCTCCGGTGGGGCTGCTTCGGATCGGTTCTGCTGCTGGTTTCAACTTCAGTGTTTGGGCAATTCCGGCATTCCTCTGATCCGTGTCATCGGTGCAGATCAGTGGTATGAATTGGTTTTCCCGCTACTTCACATCCACCGATGTCACTGTGAACACCACATCTTTGCAGCGGAAGCGGCCATCGGGAGTTTGTGTGCAGCGCTGCGGATCATATTGGATCTTGCTGATGCTTTTGGGCGTAAACCGCAGCGGTCTTTGGACCGCACATCCGGTAAGCATAAGGAGAAACGCCGCCATCGTGGAGAGGGTCGCCGCCGTCCTGATCATACTGCCAACTCCTGCGGGAAAGGTCCCGGTCCTTTCCGTTCTCCGCAGGATCCGGCTGCGACATTAGACCCGTATTGGCCTGTGATTAATTTCTCACATTAGAACGTCCTGCTTTCCTCTGTCGGACCCGTCGCGGCCTTCGTGGTTGAGCCATTCGCTTGATTGTTATGCCTCTCCAGAATCTCCAGCACGTCCTTGGGATGGCGCGACACATCCGCAGCCCACTGGCCAAAGCCCCCATGGCCGTTGACTGCGCCCACCCACTCTTTCAGAAACTCGCGTTTGGTTTGCTGCTGCTGGTCATCCATGCCTTTCACTTCCAGCACCAGCATCGCGCCATTCGCCAGCTTCACCAGATAATCAGGACGGAACTTGTGAATGATCCCTTTGAACGAATAGGTAATCTCAAACCCGATGTGATCGTTTTTCACCCACGCTCTTACGTTACCATTGCGATCGAGTTCCAGCGCTTCATTCGCTTCCCAGCGGCTGTCATACACGCACATGTTGATGTGCGACCGCTTGGTATGCTCGCAAGCCTTGCCCGTGTACCACGGCAGCATGTCGCTCGTGCCGCGGATGGGCCGCTCCGTGTCGAAGATCGGCTCCAGCGTCAGCGCATTCTCAAAGCGGATTGCCTGCCAGAGATGCTGCACGATCGTACTCATGTTCAGCGTCAGGATGATCCGCCGGCGTAAGTCGTCCTGATTAAACAAGGGAGGATCCACTACAACTCTGCCATCGGCAATATACCGCTCCACGATGCGCACCAATTGCGCCAGCAGGTATTCGCGATTGCCCTTCCAAGTCGGCGCCATCTGGTCATAGACCGCGCTCGCCGTCTCGAACACGATTCTCTGCATTCTGAATCGCCGTCCCAGATCTTGCAGATCAATCTCTTTCAGCTTGGTGAAATCCGGCTTGCCGTCAATCATCGGCGCCAGTTCGGCGATCATTGGAGTCTTGTAAGCGTCCAGCACCAGCGGCTTCAACCTGCTGGTATCTAAAACCAATTGGGGCCGGTACTCGTGGTCAATACGAATCACGTTTGGCCACGCAATCTCGTACTGCGCCCTGCGCTCCGGCAGCGGCTCAATCCGCGTCTTGCCCGTCGGCGGAGGCGGCGGCGGAGCATCGGCGCTGCCTTCATGCGGCAGAAACGTGAAGGGTACGCCAAAGATGTTGACGTACTCCGGCTGAAAGAGTCCGCTTTGCGGATCCACGTCGTATGATGTTCTGCGCAGCCCGCGTCCCACCACCTGCTCGCACAGAAGCTGTGACGTAAATGCCCGCAATCCCATAATATGCGTCACCGTCTTTGCGTCCCAGCCCTCGGAAAGCATTCCCACTGAGATCACATTCTGGATGTCTGCTCCCGGCTGTCCTTCCCGCCCAACCGTATCTACCGTTTTGCGCAGCAGCTCCGCGCGCTCTTTTTTGGAAAGCTTCCTTTGCCGTCCTGCGCCGTTCTCGTTCCCGGCTTCTTCCGTTTCTTCCGGCTCAACTACATCGCCAGCCGCGCCGGCAGGTGTGTCCGCTGCTTCTTCCTTTGCTTCCGCCTCGTCCAGCACCTTGGAATCAATGTGCAGAATCGCCTCCGGCTCGCACAGTTCCTCGATCTTGATTCGCTTGTGGCTGAACGCATATTCCACGCGCGCTGCCGTGTGCGTGATGTTGGCGACGGTAATCATCACCGGCGGCGTTCGCAGGCCGGCCTGCTTCCATGCTTTGGCTGTTTCCAGCCAGTCTTTCCCCAGGAAGTAGTACGCCTTGTCCACCAGTTCCGGCAGCGGCTCCTGCGGGAGTGCTTTGCGGTTCAGATTCGTCTTCACGTCCGGGTCCATGTAGATGTGGTAGAACTTCGATTTGTACTTGCTGTTAAGTTCTCCATCGTCACGCACCACAACCCGCGGCGTTTTCACCAGACCTGACTCGATCGCATCATTCAGCCCGAAATCGCTCACGATCCATCTGAACAGCGTCTCTTCGCCGCTCTTGCGCCCAGTCGGAGCAAACGGCGTGGCCGTCAGGTCGTAGCACATCATGATGCCGCGCGCCTTATGGATCCGGTCCAGGCCGCCAATCCACTTTGTCGCTTCTTTCAGATCGTCTTTGGACACGCCGGCGATCTTCACCTTCGGCGGCACGCGCCAGGCATGGTGGGCTTCGTCATTGATCACCAGAATGTTTTCCGCCGAGGCCATCTCGCCCAGCACCTCGCGCACGTAAGCTTCGTCGCTGAGCGCGCCGCGCTTGTCCACGCTGCGCCGCTTGCTGATCTGCTCTTCGCTCTCCCAGTCCAGCATGTGCCAGTTGCGCACCATCACCCGGCAGGTCTGGCCCTGGCGCAGCTTGTCTTCCAGTCCGGGCGGAATGATCTGGAATTCCTGATAGTAGCTTCCCGAGCTGCCCGGAATCAGCACTTCCAGCCTTTTCCGGACCGTCAGCCCTGGCGCAATCAGCAGAATGTTCCTGGAAAACCGCTTGTCCTGCGGATAGGTGGCTTTATTCAGCACTTGCCACGCAATCAACATTGCCATGAGGATGGTCTTGCCCGATCCTGTCGCCATCTTGGCGCACAGCCGCGAAAACTCTCCGCCATCCCCGGGAACCTTGATTCCTACGCGATCTGCTTCCGGCGCTTCGGCCAGCCACATCAGCGTCTCAATCGCCTCCAGTTGGCAGAAGAAGAACCGCTTGCCTTCGCGCATCTCCGGGTCGTACCAGTGCTTCAGCAGCCGCTTGGTAATGCCGCTCGCGCCCGGGTAATCCGCGTCGCGCCACAGTTTCACCCTTGGCCGGATCTGGTTGACCAGCGGCAACTCAACAAACTCGCCCGGATCATCGAACGATTTGGACGCTTCCGACGCCCGCACATAACCAGCAGGCCGCCTGCCTGGCTCACGGGTAAACCGGCGCGTCTCGCGGTCGTACTTCCAATGCTCCTTCGGCTCCGCGTACGGCGAAGTAATGATGAGCTGATCGATCGTTGCGGTGCCGTTCTGGTTCGTCATTGTCTCTTCATCCTGGGCGGAGCACCCACGCCGCCTTACAACTGAATTGTCATCCTGAGCGGAGGGCGAGGGAGCTTGCGACCGAGCACGCAGTCGAAGGATCTATGCATTTGTTTTTTCGGCGCCCGCGACCATGCCTTGTCCCTTCCCAAATTGTCATCCCGAGCGTCGAAACTTTCCCGTTCTATTTGTCATCCCGAGCGAAGCCGAGGGACCTATGCATTTGCTTTTCCACCCCGCACAACAACTAATACATAGATGGTTCGACTTCGCCCTCACTCGTTCCTCGCTCGTGCTCCGCTCACCATGACAATTTTGCTTATGCATTTGCTTTCCGCGATTTCGCCAGCTCCGGATACCACTCTTCCGCCAAGTCCCTCCATGTCGGATTCATTTCTACAATCAACCGAATTTTCTTGATCCTGCTCCAGCGTTTGATTTGCTTCTCGCGCGCGATGGCGTTATTGACGTACTTATAGATTTCGTAATAAACCAGACGGTCAATCTTGTATCGCTTCGTAAACCCTTCACACGCTCCCGTCTTGTGCTCCCAAATGCGCTGCTTGAGGTGGCCGGTAACGCCGGTATACAGCGTCCTGGAACGATTGGTCAGGATGTAAACGTAGTACCATTTTTCGACACGCATAGATGGTTCGACTCCGCCCTCGCTCGTTCCTCGCTCGTGCTCCGCTCACCATGACAACACCGGAAGGGGACAGCTCTTGTCCTCGCCCGTGCTTCGCTCACCATGACAAATTTACTCGAGGATGTGTCCCCCCTCCTCGAATTGTCATCCCGAGCGGAGTGCGAGGGAGCTTGCGACCCGAGCACGCAGTCGAAGGATCTATGCATTTGCTTTCTAACGCCCGCGAGCATGCCGCGTCCCCTACCGAATTGTCATCCCGAGCGGAGTCGAGGGACCTATGCATTTGCTTTTCCACCCCGCACAACAACTAATACATAGATGGTTCGGCTTCGCCCTCACTCGTTCCTCGCTCGTGCTTCGCTCACCATGACAAATTTACTCGAGGATGTGCCCCCCTCCTCGAATTGTCATCCCGAGCGGAGCGGGAGTGAAGAACGAGCGACCGCGCAGTCGAGGGATCCATGCATTTGTTGTTAGACGACGCAAAAGCAACTAATGCATAGATG
>JAICYU010000192.1 GCA_025934025.1 Terriglobales bacterium | reverse complement strand
TCGGCTGCGAAGCCCACAACAATGCGGGAACCTTTTTGGGCAGCGACTGCGGCGAGGATATCCGGCGTCGGTTCCAATTCAAGCGTAATTGCCCCGTCACGTTTGACTTTCTGTTGCGAGGAGTTGCGCACAGTGAAATCAGCCACCGCAGCAGCCTTGATGATCACGGTTGCGCGCTCGAATTGGTTCAGAACGGCAAGGTGCATGTCACGTGCCGTCTGCACGCTAATGAATTCCGCTCCGGCAGGAGGTTTCAGGTTTGTAGGACCGCTGATCAGGATCACCTTGGCGCCGCGTCGCAGTGCAGCTTCCGCCAGGGCATAACCCATTTTGCCGCTGGAGCGATTGCCGATGTAGCGGACCGGATCAATCGGCTCGCGCGTTCCGCCCGCGGTGACTAGCACGGTTTCGCCCGCAAGATCAGGCGTCGCGCCCAGGGCAGCTAATACCGCTTCAACAATCTTATCGTTTGCCGCTAAGCGTCCGGCGCCAACCATTCCGCACGCCAGGTACCCGCTATCAGGGCTTACGATGCGCGCTCCGCGCCTCCGCAGCACTTCAATATTGGCCTGCGTGGCCTGGTTTTCCCACATATTGACGTTCATCGCAGGAGCCACGATCACAGGCGCAGTCGTGGCCAGAAATAGCGTGGTAAGGAAGTCGTTGGCTTCACCATGGACGAGCTTTGCAATTAGGTCAGCAGTGGCCGGAGCGATGACGAGGGCGTCAATCGCCTGCGCCACCGCGATGTGCTCGATTGCGGACTCGATATTGGCGGATTGAGAATCAGCCGCTGCTCCAAACAGGTCAGTGATGACTTTTTCACCGCTCAGGGCGGCGAAGGTGAGCGGCCGCACGAATTCCTGCGCAGCCCGCGTCATCACCACCTGAACACGCAGGCCTTTATCCTGAAGCAGCCGCACCAGTTCCGCAGCCTTGTATGCGGCAATTCCTCCGGAAACTCCCAGAGCAATCTTCATGACTTCAATTCTAGTCTGGTTTGCAGCGGTCTCCAATTGGCCCCGAAGACACCTCGGCCTGGGAGATCCCGCCTGGAGCTTGAGCTGTGCTACTTGTCTTCTGGAGTTGCGGGCTGAGGCGGAGCCGTCTTTTCGCCTTGAAGATACTGCACCTTGCCCGCGTCAATCTCCTGCTGGGCGATTTTGCATACCTTGCGGGAACTGGTGTTTACGAGCGCGGGAGCTCCGCCGGAGAGCTGGCGAGCGCGGCGGGCCGCCACCAGAATGTACCGATAATTGCTGTCAAAACCGTCTTTGAGCTTCATCTTGCTCTTACCTCTGCGATGAGATCGCGGTGTGGGTTGGTACGTCGAAGGTTGCCAGAATACCTCGAATTTGGTCTTCCATGTTGGCCTTCAGGCATTTCCTGGCGGTTTCTAGGTACTGTTCCTCCTGCGGGGACGGCGGTTTCCCCGAACGCCGGGCCCTTTCGCCTTGCACGATCGCGACCAACTGGTCGGTGGAATACTCCAGCCGGTCGTTGACCAGAATATAGTCGTAGCTGGGATAGTTCTCAATCTCTTTTCTCGCTGTATCCAACCGGCGGCGGATCACTTCCTGCGAAACTACATTTTCACTCAGGCTGCGTTTTGTAAGCCGCGACTCCAGCTCCGTGCGGCTGGGGGGCAGAACAAAGATACTTACCGCCTCAGGAAGGCGTTGTTTTACCTGGGCCGCTCCCTGCACGTCAATATCGAGCAGCAGATCGTTTCCCTGGCGCGCCGCATCCTGGAGTACCGTTTTAGCGGTCCCATAAAAATTGCCAAACACTTCGGCGTGCTCCAGAAATTCATGATTCTCAATCATCTGCTGGAACTGCTCACGCGCTATGAAATGATATTCGCGTCCATCCTGCTCGCTGCCGCGCGGAAGCCGCGTGGTATAGGAGACCGAAAACTCCAAATTTTCCACGTATTGACGCAGCTCATTGACCAGAGTGGTTTTTCCGGAGCCCGATGGCGCTGAGATGATAAAAAGGATTCCGCTCATTCCAGGTTCTGCACCTGCTCACGGCATTTTTCGATTTCTGATTTCATCAGCAGTCCCAGCTCGGTGATCCGCAGGGCTTCTCCCGTGATTCCCGAGGTCTTGGAAAGCAGGGTGTTAGCTTCCCGATTCAGCTCCTGCAAAAGAAAATCCAGCTTCTTGCCGACTTCTCCGCCCTGGTCGAGCAGTTTGCGGAAATGATCAATGTGCGTATGCAGCCGCGCCAACTCTTCCTGAATATCGCTCCGCTCCGCCATAATAGCGGCTTCCTGCATTACGCGGTCCGGATCAGCATTGCCCAGCAGCTCCTGCAGGCGGTTTTTGACCTTTTCCAGCAATGCGCGCGAAACCGCACTGCGCAGCTTGGACGCTTCTTCGGTAGCTTCCTCCAGCGCCTTCAGCCTCCGACGCATCTCCGCTTCGGTGCTGCGGCCTTCGTGCTCCCGCATTGTGTTCAGCTTCTCGATTGCATTCTCGGTAGCATTCAGTACGGCTGATTGAAAATTGCCATCCAGGGCCGCTGTTTCGCCCAGCGCCCCAGGCATGCGCAGAACGGCGTTCAAGTCTGGCTCGCCACCGGCGCCGAATTCGCTGGCAGCTTTGCGGAACGCGGCAACATAGCCGCCCACCATCTCGCGATTGAATCCGAAGCCTTCCGTGCGCCGCTCCAGAGCCAGCGTGAGCTCAACGTGGCCGCGCGCGAGCCGCTCCTTGAGAGCGCGGCGCAACTTCATCTCCAGTTCGTCCATATCGGGGGGAAGCCGCAACTGGGGATCGAGAAAACGATGGTTGACCGATTTCAAAGACAGGGTGAAAGACACACCATCGCCCGATTGGGACTTCACTTGAGCGAACCCTGTCATGGAGCGGATGGACATTCTAGTCGCGCGAGCGCGTGGCCTCTTCTGTCATTTTCGGCTCTAAATCCATAAACTGCAATTCATATAATTTGCGATAGGTGCCAAGCCGCGAAAGCAATTCTTCATGCGTCCCCGAGTCGGCAATACGCCCGTTCTCCAGAACGATAATGCGGTCGGCGTGGCGAATGGTACTCAAACGATGGGCAATTACAAATACTGTGCGTCCGGCCATTAGGTTTTGCAGGGCAGATTGAACCAGGGACTCAGACTCCGCGTCGAGCGCCGAAGTGGCTTCGTCCAGAATCAGAATAGGCGCGTTCTTCAGCAGGGCACGCGCAATCGCCAGCCGCTGCCGCTCGCCTCCGGAGAGCCGCAGTCCCCGCTCGCCAATTTCAGTGTCATAGCCTTCGGGCAGCTTCTCAATGAAATCGTGCGCCAAAGCGGCCTTTGATGCAGCGACGATCGCTTCCTGAGTCACATCGGGCTGGCCGTATGCGATGTTGTTGCGCACCGTGTCATTGAACAGAATTGTTTCCTGGGTGACGATCCCGATCTGCGCGCGCAGGGAATCCAGCGTGACGTCGCGCAGGTCGCAGCCGTCAATCGTAATGGCGCCGCTGCTCACGTCAAAAAATCTCGGGATCAGGTGGACCAGTGTGCTCTTCCCGGCCCCGCTGGAGCCCACAATCGCCACCACCTCGCCGGCCCGCACGTCAAGATTGATTCCGCACAGAACTTCCGCATCAGGACTGGTGGTTTCGTAGGAGAAGCCCGCATTTGCAAATCGGACGCGATCGCGGAATGGCGGCAGCTTGATTGCTCCAGCACGCTCCTGGATTTCATCCCGCTCATCGAGAAAGCGGAAAACCTCTGAAGAAGCGCCAAGCGCCTGCTGGAAGCTGTTGTTGAACAGCGCGAACCTGCGTACCGGCTCGTACAATTTAAAGACGGCGAAAATAAAGGCAATGAACAGCCCTGTGGTGCTACCCTGCGTTTTGATCTGAGTTCTGCCAAGCCATAGCAGCAACACCACTGCGACGGCGCCGATGTTGTCCATTAAAGGAGAGCTGACAGCCTGCGCCGCCACGGATTTCAAGTTCGCGCGGAAGAGTTTCTTGGCAGCAGATCGAAAGCGCCTGCTCTCCCAGCGCTCCATGGAGAAGGCCTTCACAATCCGGTTGCCGGTAATGGTCTCGTGCAGAATGTTCTGAATGTCAGCCAGTTTGTCCTGTCCGGTGCGGGTGGTGCTGCGCACGCGAAGACCAATCCGTCCAGCCGAAACGATCACAACAGGAACGAAGATCACCAGTACCCAAGCCATCTTATGGCCGAGCACGATTACCACACCAGCAGTGAAAAGGAAGGTAAAAAACTGCTGCAAAAACTCTGCCAGCGCGGTTGAGAGGGTCACCTGCACTTTCTCGACGTCATTAACCACAGTCGAAATTAGAAGCCCGGTGGAATGGCGCGAGAAGAAAGCAATCGAGCGCTGCAGAATGGAATCGTAAATCTCGTTTCGCAGATCCGTAACCAGACCGAATCCGGCGTAGTTCACCAGGTACGTACCGAGATAATCGCAGATCCCTTTCACAAACGTTGCTGCAAGCAGACAGAGGGCAACAATCGTCAACGGATTGTGAAAATAAGCTGGAATGAACTGCCGCAGATCCACCACCTGGTGAGTGCCGGGAATGGTAAAAAGCTTGATTCCCTGCGATGTGGAAGTGGGGTTCAGGACCTGGTCAATGATCGGGCCGAGCAGCAGGATGCGAAACGCGTCCAAAGCGCCTACCGTCGCCAACAGCAGCACGGAGACGAGAAACGGAAGCCAATAGGGACGCAGATATCCCAGCAACCGCATCAGTTGCCGCATAAAGGCTCCGTTGGACAGGCGGGCATCGCTGCTATTCTAAAAGAGCAAGGCTGGATCCGGGACGGCGGGAACGAGAGTAGTTGTCAAGTAATGTTAATTACTTTGGGCAGTCGCGGTGGATCACCTTAACCTGGTAGCCGGACTTCGCGAGCAGCTTTCTAACCTCTTCCGAAATCAGCACGGAGCGGTGCTGCCCGCCAGTACAGCCGAACGCGATCGTTAAGTAGCTCTTGCCTTCCCTGACGTAGTGCGGAATCAGGTAGACCAGCAGATCTGAAATGCGGCGAATGAACTCCTGCGTTTGCGCAAACGAACGGATGTACTTGGCCACTTTCGGATGACGTCCTGTAAGCGGTCGGAACTCGGGGACAAAATGCGGATTGGGAAGGAAGCGCACATCGAAAACAAGGTCCGCATCCTGCGGCACTCCGCTTTTGTAGCCGAAGCTGACCAGCGAAATCAGAATGTCCTTTTCCGTGCTGCCCTGCGTGAATCTTGCGGTGATGTGGCTGCGGAGTTCGTGGACATTGAAGCGCGAACTATCCACCACCACGTCCGCCATGTCACGGATTGGCTGGAGCATTCGGCGCTCCTGGCTCAACGCGGATTTCACTGTTGAGTCCTTGCCCAATGGGTGCGGCCGGCGCGTTTCACTGAAACGGCGCAGCAGGACTTCATCGGACGCTTCCAGGAACAACACCGTCGTGTTCACCTGCCGCTTCAGATTGCGGATGATTTGAGGAAGCTTCTTAAGCTGCTCGCCCTCGCGAATATCCGTTACCAGCGCTGCTTTTTCAATTTCCGAAGACTGCTTCACCAGATCGGCAAAGCGGGGGACCAGCCCGATGGGCATGTTGTCCACGCAGTAATAGCCGAGGTCCTCAAAGGCTTTCATGACCGAAGCCTTGCCCGAACCCGACATTCCGGTGATGACGACAAGTTGTTTCCCGGGATCGCGTGGAAGGGTGCGGTTTCTGGTCTTAGACTTGTGAGGAGCCGCCACAGCGCGATACTACCATGAAGTTATTGGGGCACTGGGAGCGCATCAGCGGCGCTTTCCACCTGCTGTGACATGCTGTAGATGTTGCGCCAGGCGCGGGTAAGCATGCGCGACTCCATCTGTCGCTTCCATTCCTTGGCGCTCGATTCCGCCAAGCTGCGCTCCGGCGATTCCGGCAGCTTCACTAAGTCAGCCAAATACGAAGAAAGTTTTTCCTGGGCATCAAAGAGTTGCCCGTCTGCCCACAGAAGAGCTATCTCAAGTCGCCGTCGCTGCATCTGACTCGAGCCGCGGCTTCCAAGTTGTTCGGCCCAGAAGCGGGCCAGGGCCGGATTCTCGCGGAACCATGCCTGAAAGACCGCTGCCTCAAGGAGCACGCGTTTGCGTAGTTGCCGCAGTACCGCAACTTGAGATCCCAG
>JAICYU010000179.1 GCA_025934025.1 Terriglobales bacterium | reverse complement strand
TCTTACCTGCTGGAGCAGATGAAGCTGGACGAGAGCGCCCGCAAATGGTCAGAATTGATTGACAAAGCCGGCCGGGACTGCGCCAGAATCAACCGCGAGATTCGCGATATCCTGCGCGCCAGCGCCTCCTAGGCCGCCTGCACAACGGGGCGATTTGCCCGGAGATAATCCTGGGCTTTGCGGTAACCGTCGAGCGTCCCCACATCCATATAAACCTCGCCGCAATGTCTCCCCCTCACGACGTTCCCGGCGGCGATGAATGCGTTCAGCAGGTCTCCCAGATATTCGTCATTCCGGTGGCGTGATTCCCACAGAAGCTTCAGCCGGTGAAATGAATCGCCGGTTGCGGTGACCGCCCCCCAGATCCAGTTCGACGCTGCAGCGCTGGTTTTCACCTGGACTTCACGCACATATCCCTGGTCGTCGCAGACCACTGCGTCAAAAGCTGCGGGATTGGAGACAGGGAAAAGAACAAGGTTCACATCTGTTTGTTCCAGGTCGAGCGCTGGAAGATAAGCATTTTCGGGAAACCAGATGGTGTCCGGCAATCCGATCAGCACTTGCTCATGCGAACGGACAAAAGGCTCGGCGCGGAAGAGCGCATCGCACAGTCCTTTCGGTTTCCGCTGGACCACATAGAAGATTTCGGCGGCGTAGTTCTGCTCCGCAAAGTACCGGATGATGTCCGCTTTCTCCGCTGAAATCACCATGCAGATCTGCTCCGCGCCGGCTGCGATCATCCGCTCCACCAGGTATTCCGATACCGCTTTCGGCCGCTCCACTCCGTTGATCACGTGCGAGCCAACCGGCAAGAGCTCTTTGGAACAGCCCAACGGTTGAATGCGTTGCCCTGCTCCTGCAGCAGGAATAATCCCGATCATCGCGCGGCCTCGCTTGCTTTGAGTTCGGCCCCAGAGCGGGCTTCTTCCAGATATTCCAATAGTTGCCGCGCCCGGACCTGGCCTGTGTGATCGTCAAGAGTGCGTTGGCGCGCCTGGCGAGCAAGCGCAGAAAGATCAATGTCGGACATTGCCATGGCCTGCTCCACGTGTTCCGGACGGTCCACCACAAGCAGATCGCCCGCGACATCGAAGAACCAATCCAGCCCTTCCCACCAGTCAGTGACCACAGGCGTACCGCAGGCAGCGGCTTCAAAGAACCGTCCGGAAGGGCACCATCCCCACTTCGCCATCTCCGTGCGGGTGATGTTCAGGGTAATGCGGCTCGAGGAATAGAAACGGGGGTGCTCCCGAAGCGCGACGTGCTCGATTCGGCGTACATTTCCAGGCCATTGCCATCCGTAGGGGTACAGCGAACCCGCCAGCACGAATTGTTTCTCCGGATGCAGCCGAGCGGGCTCCAGGAACAGAGAATCCACTTTCTCCTGCCGGCCGGACGCATAGGTTCCCATGTAACTCAGATCGCATTGGAAGTCAGGCGAGGGCTCGACCCGGTAATAATCGTCTGGATCAACACAGCCGTACAGTGGCCGCGCCATGCGTACACCGTAACGATTCTCGAGCTCAGCAAGAATTGGGCCTCCGGTGAATGACAAAACCAGGTCGAACTCAGAGAGTTGTTCGGAAGAAAGATATTCGGCGTTGCCCGCGCTCAACGCAGCCAGCGTAACCGGGGTATCCAGATCGTAGAAGACCTTTAATGCGTGACCAAGATCCAGCACTTCGTCGTTGATTCGGCGGCCTTCAGGAAGATAGCTGGCCGTGAGCACAACATCCGACGAATCTGCCTCACTAAGGGCGACTTTGCGGATTTCAGCCCACTCAGTATAAAGATGAAGCTGGCAGTATGGGGCAGAATCAAAGTCGCGACGCGAGCGGTAATAGGGCACATCCTTCTCGAAGAAATGAATCTGATGCCCTTGCCGGTGCAGCGCTTTGAGGATCGCGCGGTACGGGGTAGCATGACCATTGCCCCACGACGAAGAAATTGTCAGGCCAAAGATGGTGATCTTCACGGTTGAAGTGCCCTGCCGCGAACTCCATGAGGGCGGCTGCCGATGAGATGTAAGTAACTGTTCTCCCGTTGCCGCCAGCTCAGCATTCAACAAAAACCTCGCCGCTGATTGCGCTGATTACACTGATCTTCGCGGATCAAAACACAAATCGGTTCGTCCGTGTCTCCGTGCCTCCGTGGTGAGCAAAGATGATTTCGGTTTGCGCCGTTTTCTCCGTCTCATTTAACCTACTTGGTCTCGTTCTCATCCTCATGGCCGATCTTTCCAACAAGCTTATCAGCAAAACCGACCCCACCTCAGCCCGTTACGAGAAGAACATGCGCGCCATGGCGGAGATGGTTTCCGCCGTTCGCGCCGAAGAAGAGCAGATTCGGCTTGGAGGCGGCGAAAAGGCGATTGAATCGCAGCACGCAAAGAAGCGGCTCACCGCGCGCGAGAGGATCAATCTGCTGCTTGACCGCGACACTGAGTTCTTTGAGCTCGGAATTTATGCTGCGTTCGAAATGTACGAAGAGTGGGGAGGAGCTCCTTCGGCAGGAGTGGTAACCGGCCTGGGCCGGATCCACGGGCGGCTATTCATGTTGATCGTGAACGACGCGACGGTGAAAGCCGGCGCATTTTTTCCCATGACGGCCAAGAAGGTGATCCGCGCGCAGAATATCGCGATCGAAAATCATATTCCGACGATCTACCTGGTGGATTCCGCCGGCGTGTTCCTTCCGCTCCAGGAAGATGTGTTCCCAGATACTGACGATTTCGGGCGGGTCTTTCGCAACAACGCGGTCATGTCCGCCATGGGAATCCCGCAGATTACAGCCATCATGGGCATGTGCGTTGCCGGGGGGGCGTATCTTCCGGTGATGTGCGACACCATTCTGATGACCGAAGGCAGCGGTTTGTTTCTGGCCGGTCCGGCGCTGGTGCAAGCGGCGATTGGAGCTAAATATTCGGCGGAAGAATTAGGCGGGGCGGAGATGCACGCGCAAATCGCGGGGACGATTGATTATCGCGAGGCCAACGATCACATCTGCCTGGAGCGCATCCGTTCCGTCGTAAGCAAGCTGGGGCAGAAACCAACTGCAACATTTAATAAAGCAAAAGTAGAACCGCCGGCGCATGCAGCCGAAGAGCTGTATGGGATCTTCGAAGCCGATGGCGCACGGCCCTATGACATCAAAGAAATCATCGGGCGCATTGTGGATGGCAGCAAGTTCGATGAATACAAAGCCGAGTACGGCAAGACGGTGGTCTGTGGGCTGGCGCGCATTGGCGGCTACGCCGTGGGAATCGTTGCCAACCAGGCCGTCTCGGCGCAGCAGATCGAGCCACATTCCGGAGAGAAGCGCCTTGAGTTCGGGCGCGTCATTTACACCGAGAGCGCCGAAAAGGCTGCGCGCTTTATCATGGATTGCAACCAAAACCTGGTTCCGCTGGTGTTTCTGCATGACGTAAACGGATTTATGGTAGGCCGAGATGCGGAGTGGAGCGGGATCATCAAGGCCGGCGCCAAGATGGTGAATGCGGTGTCCAATTCGGTTGTGCCGAAGATTACCGTCATCCTCGGCGGTTCGTTTGGGGCAGGACACTATGCTATGTGCGGTAAGGCGTATGATCCGCGCTTTGTATTTGCCTGGCCAACCGCGCGCTACGCCGTGATGAGCGGCGCGTCCGCGGCAGGAACATTGACCGAAATCAAGGCGCGGCAGCTTGAGCGCAGCGGAAAGAATCTCAGCGAGGCGGACAAACGCGAGCTTTACAACGCAACGAAGGCCACCTACGACCACCAGACTGATCCTCGTTACGGCGCTGCCAGATTGTGGATAGACAAGATCATTGATCCCATGGAGACCCGCTCCGCGTTGATTACGGCGCTCGACGCTGCTTCGCTGAATCCCGAAATTAAGGAGTTCAAGGTGGGCGTTCTGCAGACGTAACTCGCCTTACCACAGAGGACACGAGGAACACCACCGAGGAGCCTGGGTACTGCATTGCGCTCTTGCTTTTCGCACCAGGAGGGCCGCAGGCAGGAGTGCCTGCGTTCCAACTGTCAAATCCTCCAGAAGCGCACTTAATTATTGAAATACCTCCGTGTTCCTCTGTGCCCTCGGTGGTGAAACCGCTTGTAAAGCTCGCCAAAACTGCGACAATATTCACCATGGCTATTGTTGTCGTAGGCGGACATTCACGCAGCGTGGGCAAGACCAGCGTGGTCGCGGGGCTGATTTCCGCGCTGCCGGAGTTTCACTGGACCGCGCTCAAGATCACGCAGTTTGGCCATGGCATCTGCTCAGCCGACGGCAAGCCCTGCGATTGCGACACCGGCGATGATCATTTCCGCGCTTTGAGCGATGAACGAAACCTGGAAGGTGAGAGCGACACTTCGCGGTTCCTGGTGGCGGGCGCAGCGCGTTCCATCTGGGTGCGCACCCGGCAAGGAAGACTGAATGAGGCCATCCAGGATATCGAGCGCAAGATCGCCGGCGCCGAGAATGTGATCATGGAATCGAACAGCATCATGCGGTTCCTCAAGCCCAATGTTTACCTCACCGTGCTTGAGCCGGGGAATAAAGATTTCAAGGTTTCGGCCAACGAGTTCCTGGAGAAAGCCGATGCCGTGATTCTGCACCAGACTGAGGCTGCACCGGCCTGGGAAATGGTCTCGCTGGAGAGGATTGCAGGGAAGCCGGTTTTCACGATCCAACCACCGCCTTACGTTACCCCGGAAATTTCAGAATTCGTGCGCGAACGGATGGTTAACGCGCCGGCAACACATCCGCAGTTCAGACCGGAAGGAATAACCGCATAGCGTCTTCAGGCCGCCACCGGTGAGCGGACACCGCCTTCCAATCCAATCTTGGTGAAAGCCATATTCAGGGTCTGCTTGCTTTCCAGGTCAACGAAAAATTCAGTGGTCTGAACAATCGCGTTTAGGTCGTCACGGGTGATACCGGCCTGCTCCATGTCTGAGATGGAGAGCTGCAATGGCTGCGGCAGATCGGCGGCGAGGGCCAGCGCAGAATCGCGTATGGCGCCGCAGTGCTGCCGGTATTGCGCCGTAAGCATAATGGGCTTGAGTCTGTCCCAGTACTCCCGCAGAAAATCCGGCCAGCGGCCGAAGTTTACGTAGCAGGTGTTCAGGAAGGGAGTGTCCATGATGTGCTTGATGTCGTCATAAATTCTGCGTGTGGGAGCAGGGGCATTCTCTTCCTCTACCAGGATCACGTTATCGCGCTGTGGCGGCTGATATTCAAGCGACGTCGCAGGGCGAACGCTGGTTTCCGGATTTTCAAACGCCTGCATCTGCGCCGCGCAGAGCAGCAGCAGGATGGGATAGTTGTAATGATAAAGGTCTACAACATCCCGCAGCTCACGTTCCGCGCCGGGGCTGAACTGCAACTCTTCAATCCGGCCGCGGAAATCCGGAACGGCAAAGTAGTTGTGCATGCGGGTGTACGCCTCGGCGCCCAAACGGTCTGCTCCAGAGAAAAATTCGCGGGTCCCGAGCATGCTCTGGGCCGCGTTCCAGAACAGCGGAAGAAAGCGGGGAAACCCGGCAAAGACCTGGAACACCATGTTGACGTGAGGAATTCCAAGCGACTGCTTGATCTCAGAGTAGATCTCAGCCGTTTCACCCGCAGCCTGGCTTTCCTTGACAGCAATCAGTTTGTGCCGCTTCAACGCCATAACCTCTACGATGTTGGATTAATCAGGATGGTTGAGCGGCTCAGAACAATTAGCCAACTAATGATCGCGTTGCCGTTCACAAACCACAGAAGCCTAATCCCGAAAATCCGCGAATCGGGTTTCAACTCTTGAGCTTGCCCCCGCTGGTGGATTTCTCGCGATAGAGTTTCTGCGCCACGCTGCGGATGGTCTCTGAAACGTTTCTGCTGCGTTGCAAGGCCTTAAGGTCGTAAACCATCAAGTTGCGGATGAGGGTCAACGAGATCTCGACGGGCGTCTTTGGGTTGGTGACCAGATTCCGCTGTACTGAGTAGTTCTTGATGAACCTCCGATTGCGGCTAATCTCACGCAACACGTTCTCATGGACGTTCTTGGCCGCGGCAAACGTTTCCACTTCAGGGTCCGTCAGCTTGGGCGAGGACAGCACGGCATTCTGGACGATCTTGGCAGGATCGCGAATCAGTACGCCGCGCTCTTCCCGTCCGCCTATGAAGGCGGTCTTAACGCGCTCGGCAACGCTCATCCTGGCCAGCCGCTGTAGCAGAGTGAGCTTCTTCTCATCCTGCGCGGGAGTCTTGGCACGCAAAGCAAGGGCTGAGGCAGCGAAAGCCTCTGAGCCGCTCGAAGTAGTACCAGGCTGAGTAGCTTCTTGCGGCTTCAGATCTTCTTCCTGTGAAGCATTCGCCTCCGCGGAGCTGATTGGCGCTTCCTCTTGCTGTTCCTCTGGTTCCTGTTCGTCGGTGAATTCAAACGCGGTCCCTTCCTCGGCCGCAATTTCCCCCGCGTGCTGCTCACGCCAGGACTGGTGAGCAGCCTCGCTCTCCGGATCTGACTCTTCCGCCGGTTGCTCAGGTTCTTCGGCCGGCGCTGCGAATTCCGGAGCAGCAGGACGT
>JAICYU010000284.1 GCA_025934025.1 Terriglobales bacterium | reverse complement strand
GCGCGGAACTCGCCGGAGACTTCATTGGCAAACTTCTGCGGGGTGGTGCCGGCTGCTATGGCGGAGCGTTCGATCTTCTGACCGTGCTCGTCAGTGCCGGTGAGAAAAAACGTGTCAATGCCGAGCATGCGCTTGCGCCGCGCAATCGCGTCGCAGACCAGCGTGGTATAGGCGTGCCCAATGTGAGGGCGCGCGTTTACGTAGTAAATGGGCGTTGTTATGTAAAACTTCTGGCCCTTATCCATTCTTTTCTTCCAGGTAAATCTTAATCGCTTCCTGCATCACGGTCTTGAGCGGCACGCGCTCTTGCTGGGCAATCCGGCGGCAATCTTCGTACTCTGGAGCGTAGTTGCTGATTGTGCCGTTCAGGTTGGCCAGCTTCATGCGGATCTCTCCCCAGCGCGTGTTGACGCTCACATGGCTGCGGGCCAGCGTGGCTCGCGCCTCACGCCGTATGCGCACGCCCAGTGTTGTGGTCTCAGCGAAAATCATTTTGGTGAGCTGCTGGCTGTTCTCGCGATGGCAGAGAACACTCAGCAACAGTCCAGGGCGGTTCTTCTTCATCTGCACGGGAGTTCCGAAGACATCGAGCGCGCCCAGTTCCAGAGCTCGGTCCATCACGTAGCCGAAGACCTGGGGGTTCATGTCGTCCAGGTTGGCTTCCAGAATGTTGATTTCTTCCACCGGCGCGAGCGATGCCTCGGCTTCGGTCTCTCCGACAGTGAGTCGCAGCACGTTGGGAAAGCCGTGGAAATCGCGTGTTCCAGCGCCATACCCGGACTTCTCCACTTTCATCGCGGGAAAGCTGCCAAACCGCGTGGCCAGTGTGCTCACGATCGCCGCGCCGGTTGGAGTAACCAGTTCCTTCTGAATTTCGCCGGAATACACCGGAGCGCTCTTCAAAAGCTCCACCGTGGCCGGAGCCGGAACAGGAAATGTGCCGTGAGCGCAGTTGACTGTTCCGCCGCCGACGTTCAAGGGCGAGCAGACCCATTCGTCAACTCCAAGCTCCTGAGCGCCGGCCACCGTGCAAACGATATCCACAATCGCATCAATGGCGCCTACTTCGTGAAAATGGATGTCGTCAATACTTGAATCATGGACCTTTGCTTCGGCAGCCCCGAGCGCTTCGAAGGTCTTGATCGCCTGCGTTTTCACCTGCTTGGGAATCGCAGCAGCTTCGATAATTTGCCGTATCTCTTTCAGCCCGCGATGCGGATGCTGGTGCTTGTGCCGATGAGCCGGTTGGTGCTCGTGGGATATGCCATGTTCGTGCTCGTGTAAATGAGAGTGCTCGTGCGGATGAGCCTTTTGGCTTTCCCAAAACTCCTCTCGCGGAAGTTCCTTCTCGCCGGCAGCGATCACATCTACCTTGGTGGCGCTGATCCCGCTGCGGTTCACACGGGAAATCTCGAGCCGCGCGTCCACGCCCAACGCCTTCACTGTCCTGATGAAAAGCTCAGGCGGAACTCCGGCGTCAACAAGGGCGCCTAGAAACATGTCGCCGCTGATCCCGGAGAAGCATTCAAGGTAGGCAATCTTCATGAGGACGTAAGTGTCCATCATAGGTTTAGCCGGTTTGCGGCGTCAAACAGGCGGGCAGGACTTGGTTTGTTATAATCTGTTGTCTATCAGCAACTTACGGCCATAGATTCTCATTCAGAAGGCTCCCGCGCTTTGTATCTGGAATTTCAGCAGCAGCTCAGCCAGCGGATTCGTGACCTGCTCAGGCAGCAGTACGACCTTGACCTGCCCAGGGTTGTCATTGACCAGCCGCCGAATGTCGGATTGGGAGAATACGCGCTGCCTTTAAGTTTTGAGCTGGCAAAAAAACTGCGCAAGCCGCCGCGCAAGATTGCGGAAGAGATTGTGGCCGGGCTGGGACAGGCTTCAGGTTTCGCTGCTTTTGAAGTCGCAGGCGCGGGCTACATTAATGCGAAGCTCGACCGTGCCTCTGCCGCGCGGTTCCTGCTGCAATCGAAGTTGGCGCCGGAAGCGAAGCCAGCAGCCCCGGAGAAGATTCTGGTTGAGCACACCAGCATCAATCCCAACAAAGCCGCGCATATTGGTCATTTGCGCAACGCGATCCTTGGTGACACCTTCGTGCGGCTGTTGCGAGCTTCGGGCGCGCAGGTGGACGTCCAGAACTACATTGATAACACCGGAGTTCAGGTAGCGGACGTCGTCGTTGGCTTCCTCTATCTGGAGAAGAAGTCGAAACCTGAAGTTGAGGCTCTCATTCAGCAGGCAACGAAGCACAAGCCATTCGACTACTACTGCTGGGATCTCTACGCGCGAGTTTCGCAATGGTATGAAGAAGATAAAGAGCACCTGAAGCTGCGCCTGCAAACGCTGCATGACATCGAACGCGGCGACAATGAGCCGTCCGCCATTGGCAAGCTGATTTCTAACGCCATCATTCGCCGCCACCTTGAGACCATGCAGCGCCTGGGAATCGAGTACGATTTTCTGCCCCAGGAAAGCGAGATCCTGCACCTGCACTTCTGGGACATGGCGTTCGAGCAGTTGAAACAGAAAGGCGTTCTCTATTTCGAGAATGAGGGCAAGAACAACGGATGCTGGGTTATGAAACGGGCTTCTTCTTCGCAAACCGCTAAGCGGCAATCCGCAGCCGAAGAGAATGAAGATCCTGAACCCAAATCTGGTCCGGACGAAGAGGCCAAGGTGATCGTGCGCTCCAACGGCACCGTCACGTATGTCGGCAAGGACATTGCGTATCATCTCTGGAAATTTGGCCTGCTCGGCAAGGACTTTGGCTATTGCCGTTTTTACCGCTACCCTGACGGCCGCGAGGTTTGGATTTCAGCCGAATCAGGCGAGCGCGATCATCCCCATTTTGGAGGCGTTCATGCCATCTACAACGTGATTGACTCTCGCCAGAGTGATCCGCAGAACAACGTGATCGAAGCTTTACGCGGCCTGGGCTACACCGAGCAGGCGGAGAACTACCATCATTTTTCTTACGAGATGGTGGCGCTCACTCCCCGGTGCGCTGCGGAACTGGGATACGACATTTCGGAAGAAGACCGCAAGCGGGCCTATATAGAAGTTTCGGGCCGCAAAGGCTTTGGGGTGAAGGCCGATGACCTGATGGATGCTCTGATTAGCGCTGCTCAGAAAGAAGTTGATACACGGCATCCCGAAATGAGCGAAGGCGAGCGCCGCAAGATTGCCACGCAGATTGCGGTGGGCGCGCTGCGCTATTTCATGCTCAAGTTCACCAAGAATTCGGTGATCGCCTTCGATTTCGCCGAAGCGCTAAGCTTTGAAGGAGAAACCGGTCCTTACGCGCAGTACGCCATCGTGCGCGCGTCAAACATCTTTCGTAAAGCCGGCCTGAGCGCCGAAGAGATTCTTGCGTCGCGCGTGGAACTGAGCTTTCTAAATGAGGATGAGTTCTGGGAACTCTGGCTCCGGGCAGGGCAACGCTCCGCCATGGTGCGCCAATGCATTGCCACGGAAGAGCCTTCGCATGCTGCGAAATACGCTTTTCAATTAGCGCAGATGTTCAACAACTTCTATCACAAGCACCACATCCTGACCGAAAGCGACGAAGCCAAGAAGCGCTTTCTCCTGGCAACGGCCGCGGTGGTGCGCCGGTCATTGATTGATTCTCTGGGCCTCATGGGCATTGAAGTGCCGGAAGTGATGTGAGAGAACGTCATAG
>JAICYU010000346.1 GCA_025934025.1 Terriglobales bacterium | reverse complement strand
TGGCGATCGTAAACACGCTGGCTTTTCTGCCATACGCTGGCCGGTGTTTTCATGCCCAAAGCTTCATGGGGGCGGACATGGTTGTGTTCCCAACGATAGCCATCCAACCAGGGCTGTATCTCTTGCTCCATACCGCGCCGTTAGAGCTCAAGGAAATTCTGCAAAGTAGCGATCGGCTTTTGCAGGATGATATTGGGCAGCTACGAAAATATCACCTATGTGCATTCGGGGAAGATTTGCCTGGCGGAGCGCGAATTGTGGTGCCAAGCACGTTGACACTTGTCACCGATATCATTCGTGAGCGAGTACGGGATCCAAAGAGATTGGAAGGCAAATGCTCGAAAGCCACGCGAACCACTCCCCAACTCATTTCGGAAGTTGGTGACGCAATCAGACGTGTTATGGCCCTGCTGCTTGACAAAAAATATCCTGAGGCTGTGGATCTCGCGACCATTACGGATCGGAACTACCCAAATAATCCGGATGTAAAATGCCTGCTTGGACGCGCATGTTTGAAAGTGGGAGATGCAGCGCAAGCAGAGATTGCATTCCGTGCAGCATTCCACTTGAACTGCCAGAGGCCAGAGCTTCCCAACCTTTGGTTTAAGGCCAAATCTTTTCTCGAAGACTGGATCGGCGCCATTGAAATTACGCAGCTCTTTCCGGAAACAGCAGAGATGATTGTATTTCGCGCAAGATCGTATGCTGAGCTTGGAAACATGGATTTGAGGAGCGGCAATCTCCGTCGAGCGTCAGAGCGGTGGCTCTCGTCAGGCAGGGCGGCTAATGATGCATTCAAGACGTTCAGGGCAAGAGGCAGAGAAGTTGAACTTAATCACATTCGAAGGTTTGCTTACGAAAACTATGTTGCAGCGGTGAATGCTCTTATCAAAGATTCTGACGAACGTATTGGGGTCTGGAAGGCGGCAACGGAAGCATTTGACTCGTTTGTCAGACACGCCAGTGTAATGCAGCTTGGTGTTGAAGCACTGCAGCAGTGGTGGAACGCGGTAGAAAAGCGACCGAACACAGACAATAACGCAAAGAAACTCGCTTATCTTCAGCTGAAAAAACTACAATCAATGTATCAGGACATCGTCATACAGCGCGATCCCGATTCCGAATTGACGACGTATCTTTCTGCGTCACATCAAGCTTTGCTCCAGCGCGTTAACCGGTATGGAGAAGAACTTTGAGATATAGGTATAAGGTGCCGGCGGTTTTTCTAGGTGAGTTTCACAGATGCAGCCGCGGCGGCCCGAAATTGAAGCAGAGACTCGCTGCAAGTTCTGGCATGAGTTTTCAATAAGTGAGATAGTGGAGTAGCGCTCGCTCACTTCCGCGCCCGCACTTCAATCTGTCCATTGCGCACCCTCACCTCCAGGCACGGCTGCGGATGCACCGCCGGGCCATTCAGCACGCGTCCGTCTTCTAAAGCGAACGTGGAGTTGTGCAGCGGACACACAATGCTGTCGCCCTCCAGTTTGCCTTCTGCAAGCGGGCCGCTGAAGTGGGAGCAGGTCTCCGCCAGGGCGAACACGCGGTCCCCGCGACGGACCAGCAGAATGGGTACTCCGTTGTGCATGGCCCGGGTTGGTTTGTTGTCCTTGAGCACTGATTCAGGCAGCACGGCCACAAAATCCTGCGGCAGCGGCTGGCCCGCGGTGCGATCAACCCCCACGCGGTTTTCATAAACCAGCTTTCCGCCCAGGTGGGAGGCATATCCCATAATCGCGTAGCCGAGAGTGGCGCTCAGCCGGCCGGCAGTGCGCGATGCTTCACTTCGGCTCTGACTCTGGCTTCCGCTCCGGCTGCGCTGGCGCTGAATCAAGGAGGTGGCAAACAGCGCGGTCGCGCCCAAATTCAGCAGTCCGTGAATCAATCCCCTGCGGCGCGCCGGAGGATCAACATCTGACCAGTCCGTCACCCCGGCGGCAGCAGCGCCTACAGCGCCGGCCAGCCCGATTGCGATAGACGCGTCGGCGGCCCGCGCGAACTCACGGCCGGAACGGCTCAGGCTCAACGCATCAAAAATCATCGCGACCGTCCATGCGCCGATCGGTACATCCGTAAGCACCACGTGCAGCGGCTCGCCCATCCAGGTGCCGTTCAGGAAGTTCCTGATCCGTTGCGCCGCCGGACTTCCTCCCGCAT
>JAICYU010000113.1 GCA_025934025.1 Terriglobales bacterium | reverse complement strand
GTCGCGGTCTGATTCATGGGATTCTGTACCGCCTCGAGAAAGCCGCCGATATTGCGCACGAGCTGAAACGATTTGGTTACGCCATCGCCAGTGCCGATCGGCTGGCCAGTGTACACGGAATCTTCGAGCCGGCCGGTGAGATCCGATTCATTCAACAGAAAATCGTCGAACTGGCCGCCACGCGCGAGAAAGAAACCAACCAGCGTTTCCAGAGGCGTCTGCTCGTTTTCATCGCGCGAGCGCGGATCGTTGAGCAGGTACTCATAGGTGAGCGTGAACTCCCAGATGGGATTCTGAAAGTTCTGCACGCGGACCTCACGCCCGGTAAGCGATTCCTGCACCTCGGTGGAGAAGGTCGGCGTCTTGACGATGCTCCAGGCAAGGCCGCGAATTTTAGGAAAGAGAAGGTTAGACATAGCGAAGAAATTTGAAATTTAAAATTTCAGTCCCTTTTTCCTCAGCACGCGCGCCACTTCATTGCCGATCATCGAACCGTGGCGGCGCAGGTGTTGTTGAAAAGACTCAGCATCAACGGCGTTCACTGAATGTTGAACAACAACTGTCACCGGCTGCTGTGAGGCCGGGCCCGGACTGCGGCCTTCGACAACATCTCTCATGCGCGAAGCAATCGCCGCCGGCAGGACCATCTCCTGCGGATGCAGCATGGTCAACTGCGGCGCAGGAACCAGATACTGTCCGCCTTCGGCCGAGCCGAACGCAGTGACCGCAGCAAAGGCTCCGGCGGCAGCGATGGGAGCAAGCGCCGGGCCGACGATAGGAATATCAGCAGTAGCGTCGAAGGCGTGCTTGGCCGCGCTGTAAGCGGTGCGCAAGCTCTCGCGCGCGTGACCGGCTTCACTGATGGCGTCTTTACTGGCTTCGGTGGCGGAGTGGACCGCCAGTTCGGCGAGCTTGTGCGCCAGGAAGGAAGCAAGCTGGCGCTCAAGACCTTGCAGGAATTTTTCCGCCATGCCGTCCACCATCGTGGCCCAAGCCTGGCCGAAAGTTTTGCTTCCGCTGGTCAGGTTGCGCAGAAAACCGCCGAAAACGGAATCCATATTGACGAAAGCACGGCGGTATTCTTCCTGCTGCGCGCGAATGGTGTTGTTTACTTCGAGCAGCTTGGAGCGCAGGCCGGTGTCGTCGGCGACGAGTTTGATGGTGAGCTGGGGATCGGGCATAAGGGTCGGTGCTGTCTGTTATGAGTGAGTGGTGATCCGCCAACCAGTGGACGGAATGGACGATATGGACGGAGTGGACGATTTGGACGTAAGAGCACGACTTGCGCTAGCGGTTGCGGTATTGGCTGGGAAGTTTCTTTGCCACGCTGCCTCCCATCGCGGCCACGGTTTGCTTCAGCGCGGCGACTTGATCGTCTGCGGACGAACGCCGCGATGCCGGCTTCAGCAAACATGCGCCCAGCAGCTCGTGCAGCGGCGGATGGTCGCGCCAGTAGGAAAACAAATCATTGACTTCCCACAGCGTGAGGCCCGCGATCTCATCAAGGGTCCAGCCGGTAGTGGTGGCGACATGGCCAAACAGAAATGGCCAATCGGCTAGCCCGCTACCGGCGCGGCTTCCCCCGAGGCGCCTGCTTTCGCGAGGCCGGAGACTTCAAGCGTAGCCAGGAAGAGCGCCTGGAAATCGTCGAGCGTGAGCGCGTTTTCAAGCTGCTCAAGCTGCATGGTTGGATGAACTTTACGCAACGACACCAGCAGCACCGGCAGATAGCGCAGCAGAAGCGCGACGCCGCCATCAGTGGCCGGCTCGGTGAAGAGAGAGTCAAATTGCCGCAGCTCGCCGATCGTGAGTGAGGAAACGGTAAGCTCGCCGAGAGAGGTGGAGAGAGATTTTTGTTTGAGCATGGGAGAAGAAGTTGGTAATTGGGTAAGTTGGTAAGTTGGTAAGGGGAATAGATTTGAAATTTTAAATTTCAAATTTGAAATTTCAAATTTGAATTCTATTCGGTGGAGTACATGTCCATCACCACGCCGGACGGCGCGGCGAAGGCCTCGAAATCGAATTCGGGAATGAGGAAGTCGTCCTGCTTCGTCGCGATGCTCAGTTTAGAGGCCACCGCCGCATACAGCAGAACACCGTATTGTGCGGTGTTGTAGGAATTCTCGAGCAGCACCTGAAAATTGGGCGCAAAGCCCATGAGTTGGTTGGTGACGTTGATCTGCGTGCCGGTGCCGCCGGCGGTGTAAGTGTAAGAGATCTGCATCTGCGCGCCCTGGTCGCCGGCAGCAAACGTATAAACGCCGGTGGCGGAGTTCACGCTGTATTGTCCGGTCGCGGGCGAAGCAGTTACGCGCATCAGCGGCACGCCCGCGTTCAGTCCGGAAGCGTAGCGAATACCCCAATCCTGCTTGAACGTGGCCGCGTTCGCGACAGTGACGGTGAAGGGCGTGGCTGGAACGGTCTGCGCTTCGTCGAGCGCGTTCTTGATCATGCCCGCCCCGAGCGTGAGGCCGAAGAAGATGTCGTTGAGCAGCTTGCCGTTGATGGAAGCAAACTTCGCTTTGCCGGTGAGCTTGTGCTTGCCGCGCGCGATGGCTTCAGGAAATTGTTTCTGCCCGTAAAGTTCTTTGAGCTCGCCGGAGACATCGAGGGAAACGTCCTGGAGCGTGCCGAATTTCATGGGCGTGGGATTGGGCGCGGTGTTGCCTCCGGAGGGAAAGGCAAACAGCGCGCCAGAGCCGAATGTGAACATGGGTGAAGTCCTTTGGTGGAACGCAGGCACTCTTGCCTGCGAAAAGATTTACTGCTGAGTCGCAGGCAGGAGTGCCTGCGCTCCAGCGCCTGACGGCGCTTGAGTTCTAGGTGGTGGACGAAGTGGACGGAATGGACGAGATGGACTTGGTGGACGAAATGGACGAAGTGCAGAGCAGTTAAGTCTTGCGGCAGTTCAATTACCCAATTACCAAATTACTCAATTACAAACTTCTTGTTGATCAGCGTTCATCAGCGGTAAGGTTTTGTTTCATCACTCTGCGGCAAGAATTTCCACCGGCACCACCGCCAGCGCCACCGCGCCCTGCACGTTTTCCACGATCTCAATCTTGCCTTCAATGCGGCAGTCGGTAACTCTCCCGCCGAGCGATTGTGCCAGGCCAGGCGTGGCGGAGCGCACAGCCGCTTCCACGGCGTCGAGCAGCAAGTTCAGTTCGGTTGAAGGCGCGGTTGAAGAATCGCTTGCGCCAGCGGAGTAGAGCACAAGATCGAGCGAGAGCTTCCAGTTGAGTGGAAGACCGTTGACGGAAGTGGATGCCAGCTCTTCCTTCTGCACCTGGAAGAGCGCAGGACGGTCAGCGGGTGAGATCTGCGCCGGGTCTTGCCAGCGGCGGCTGACGGTCTGGAAAGGACCGGCGGGCGCAAGCAGCGCGGCTTGGAATGTGGCGAAGAGAGCGGAATAGATGGGCTCACGAGTCATAAGAATTTGAAATTTAAAATTGGAAATTTGAAATTTTTGTGGCTTTCTCCAGCAGCGCCGGCAGTGCCTGTTGCAGGTCATTGAGCGTGGGGCGGAGATAAGGCCGCGGAGGAATGTACGTCCGGCGGCCGTATTTCTTTACGAAAGGACCGCGACGGCCGGTGTAGCCACCGTATTCGTGGATGGCGGCATAAGGAAGGTCGGAGCCGAGTGAGATTTTGATTTCACCGCCGTCAATCGAGGCCTCGATCGAATCGAGAACGGAGTTGAAAAGATTGCCACTGCGTGCCTGTAAGCGCCGGCGCGACTTGCCGCTCGATTGGGTGAAATGCTTTTGCAGGCTGGCGCGAACGGAGCGATAGATCAACGGTTGCAAGGCGCGAGCGACTTGGACGGTCGCACGCGGGCCGAGCGCGGCCAGGCGCTGTTCCAGGTCGGCCATGCCGCTGGTATCGAGTTCAAAGCGAATCATAAGGCGAGTCTCCGATATTGATTGAAGGTGGTGAGAGCGCGCGGCGGAACGTCGCATAGGTCAAAGGTGAGCGTGGTCTTGCCGCCGAGCGAACTGGATTTTTCTCCGATGTGCGCGCGCTGGCGGTAGGTGAGCGCGAAGGTCTCGATCGCAGCCTGCTTGAGATCGAGCGGAACGGCGGAATATCCGGCGGTGTAAGAGACCTGGACGTTCTGCACGCCGCAGGTGAAGGTGAAACCGCCGCGCAGAAGAATGCGGCGCCCGTCCCAGAGAAAACCAGAGCCCCAGGGCGCCGGCGCCAGCGGAACGGCGCTGCCGTTCACGGTAACGCTGGAGACGGAGAGCACGGGAAAATTGCGCGGCAGCAGGCGATCGGAATCGTTGCCGTCGTAGGTTTCGTTCAGCGTGCCGAGCACGGAAGCCAGGATGTGCGGGCGGTTGATGTATTGCAGGATCTGCAGGCTGCCGTTGGTGATGAGCGCCTGGAGAGTGGAGTCGTCATTGTTGCCCTGGTTGGGCAGCCAGGATTTGAGATCGGAAAGAGTGCAGAGATCGTCGGGGGCGGGCATGGGCCTCCTTTCTGATTGGTGAATTGTGATTTGTGAGTTGGAAAACCTTACCGCTGATGACGCTGATGACGGTGATTTCGAAGAATGGAACGGCAAACCCTACCGCGGATTAACGCGGATCCACGGCAAGCCGGGACAGGTGATCGCGGATCAGGAAGAATTTGGGAGTTGGGCGACTTTGCACCCTGTTCTGAGCGCAATCGCCTGATTACGGAATCATCGCGTACAATCCGCGAGCATGACCCTGAAACATAAGGGCAGCGTCCACAGCCTGAAGTTCTGGGTGGCCGTGATTGCCGCTTTGAACGTCCTGCATCTTTGGCTCTTCCTCCACCTGCCAAATGCTGGTGCCGTGCAATTCTGGATGACGATAACAATTCATTCGATAGCGTGCATCGCGCCGTTCTGGATGTTGGCCGATTGGTTCGTGAAGCGAGGAAAGAAGTTAGAATGGCAGCGCTGGATGTGGCTCTTCTTCGTGCCGTGGGGCTTCCTCTGGTACATCTTTGAGAAATCTAGCAATCATGGACGGGATCCTCGTTGAAACTCCCTGAAGCGGGATTGTACGGGAAATATCCTCGGGATCCTTCGACTACGCCGTCACTCGTTCCTCACTCCCGCCCCGCTCAGGATGACAGCAGTTGAGAGTTGATGTGACTTTGCACCCTGTAGCGAGTGTAATCGCCTGATTACGTCGACGAGGCGTTATGCGGCTGGTTGGGTCGATTCGATAGACTTAGATATCGACAGAAAGGCCGTGAGGCTTCAAATCCCCAACAGCAGGCCAGGCTGCTCACAACCGTACAAGATATGAAGCTGGGTATGGAGAAGGACAGTGCAATGTGGTTGAAATCCTCATGGGGATGGCTCTCTCTGTTGTTCGCGCTCTTTACGGTTCTGGCAGTTACTCGAATGGAAATCCGCCCGCCTGCGTCCGACGGCGATATTGTCAGCCTTGCAAGTTTTTTGACATATGACTTCGCAATTGTGGCGGCTTTTGGATCGTTTGTACGACGCGAGCAGAGGCGCTATCCCGCAACATTGGCATTGCTCGTTTTGGTTGTAGGGAGCTTGTTCATGCCAGGCAGCGTGGCTTGGTTGCTGCTGTTCCCCAGCATGTCCATCATGCTTTTCTTCACCTGGTGGGGCCTCCTCGCTACCGCCGTTTTTGTGCTCCTCCTGTGGCTGCTCCGCGCGATTTCCAGCAAGAGCGTGCCAACGAGGGCACTCCGCTCAGAATGACAGCAGTTTAGAGTTGATCACCTTTCATCAGCGTTGATCAGCGGTGGAGCTTGAGGAGCGTTCTACTTCTGTGGCGGGCAGCCCATCGCAATGGTTACGGCCTCGGCGATTTGGCAGATTCTGGAATTGCTGAGGATGCGAAGGCGTTCGCGAGACTCAATCAGATCGGATTTTCTTACTACAGTAATGTCTTCCGCGCGAATGCAGGAGAGTTCCAGTCCGGTTTCGCCAGGAGAGAGCTGGATATGAGTTCTGGCGGGCTTGTGAATGGTGGTTGTGAGGGGAACCACTAGAACCGTGAGGGCCTTCTCGTGGGTATTTCTCTCGTCCATGGATACGATCACGACTGGCCGGCGGCCTTTGTCAGGCGGATCGGTGGCAAGTTGCACCCACCAGATCTCGCCGCGTCGAGGTGAACGTTTGGCCACAGGCACTTATTCGGGCGGAAATTGGCTGCGCGAGAACTCTCCCCAGAGGTTCTGCTCCTGGAGATCCTGCTCAGTCAAAGAGTCGTAGTAGCCGGTAACTGAGGCGGCAATCTGCTGCATTTCACTCTGGTGTTGGCGTTCGCGCAGCAGCTCATCCAGAGCGGAAGATGAAGAAACAGCCTTGCGTGCTTTCCTTTCAGCTTCCAGGATGGACACCGCCTCGCGGGAAAGCGTGTAAGTCTTGCGGAGCTTGCGCCGCGTTCGGTCCCGGCGGGTGGTATGAGCCTTAGTATGAGCGCGTGCCATATAAGGAGCATACCATAAGGGGACAATTTGGGGAAGGCAGCTTCAGGGAGCCTGGGACGGCTCGAGAGGAAAGCGTGCCTTCCCCTGTTCCGGCACGGCGGCAAGGAGGAAACGCCACGCCGGAGCAACGCAACGGAGGACGGGGGCCGTTGCGAAATTTGGTAATTGGGTAAGTTGGTGAGTTGGTAATTGGAAAACGAAACCCTTACCGCGGATCAACGCGGATGGACGCGGATTGGGAAGAATCCGGCCCTTGCGTGGACTGAATGGACTGAATGGACGAAGTGGACACAGTGGACGAAGTGGACGTTCCCCAGCGTGTCATCCCGAACCGCGAAGCCGAGTCCCGCAACGCGGGATGAGCCTGAGCAGAGTGAGGGATCGGCTCCTGCTGATGCTTAGGACTGGGCATTTCTTGAATGAGGTTTGCCAGACCCGAGCGGCAGCGGAGCAGATCCCTCGGCCTCGCGCGTTTCTCGAAAGCCTGAGGGATGTCGTTGGCTCGGCCTCGGGATGACACGTCGTGGAGGAGTTGGGTTTATCCATTTCCCACGTTCGAGATGATTCCCAGCGAGAACGGAGCGCGGCAGACGAGGACCTCGTCGGCGTAGACGCCGTAAACGTACTGGCGCGAGACGAAAGGCCACTCGATCTGGTAGTAGTCGCGGCGGCAGCGCACGGTGTTCACCTCGCCCACTCCGGAGAGCGGGTAAGGAATTTCATTGGTCTTCAAGAAGATCATTCCAGCTTGCAGGTTGGGATGGATGATGAGGTCGAGGAACTGCTGCGTGAACTTGTTCCAGTACTTCGCCACCGAAGTTCCGCCCATGATGGCGGGCGTGGGACCTTCAGGACCGTTGGGCACGGTGAAGCGGAAGAGCGGCACGCCGCCGGCGTTCACGATCTTCTTATTAATGTTGCGCGCTTCCTGCGAGTTTACCCAGATTTCATTGGGGCTGAGGCGCTTCGAGTCCCAGAAGGATTGCAGAGCGGCATCAATTTCAACGATGCCGTTGGCGCCATCGGAAGTCAGCGTGGCGCCGTTCAGCGACTGAATGTAAGCGCCGGAGCCGGACTTGAATGCCTGGGTGATGAAGCCATCGAAGACCAGGCTGTTGGTGGAGTTATCGGCGGTGATGGCGTTGGCGTTCTGCGTGCCTGCGCCGTTGGCCGCGAGCGAAACTGAATTGATGGTGGTGATGGCGGCGAGCTTGGCGTTGGCGGACGAAGTTCCGAGATACCAGGCGTAGCCGACCGCTCCGGGCACAGCCGTGACAGTCGCGTTGATGGTCTGATTGCCGGAGGTGGTGGTGATGGCGTTCGATGCAGGACTGAGGTTGGAGCTGCCGCCTCCGAAGACGGTGGTGCTGCCGTCGATATTGTTGCGAGTAACAGATCCGGGCACGCCGCCGGCGATAGTGGAATTGGCAAAGCCGCGCGCGGTGACAGCCACGGCGAAGACAACGTTGCCGGCCTGCGCGGTGATCGAGCCTCCAGTCGCAAGAGTCGCGACCGGAGCAGCGGGAGTGCCGAGCGCGAGCGAAGCGTTGCCGTTGAGCAGCAGATTTTCTTCGCCGATCATGACAGCGCGCAGCAGCGACTGAACGACCGTGGCCTTGTTGTCAAACTCCTGGCCGCCGGCCCAGATGGCTTCCCAATCAATCGATGATTCGAGACCGATGCCGGCGTAAGAAGCGACGAAATCCTGTTCGGTGATCTGAATTTCTCCGGAGCGCTTTCCGGGCGAAACTCCCATATCGATGTTGGTGACGTTCACGCCGGTGACGGCTTTCCATCGAGTGGCCAGATCGCCGCGGTCGGAGACTTCGCGCGGCAGCTTGTTGCGCAACGGCGTGAGCACGGGATAGAGCTGCAACGCCGGCCCGCGCAGATCAAAAGCATTCAGGCTGGTGGCCTGCGAGAGCGTGGTCTTGTTCAAGGTGGAGACGTCCACCTTGTTCAGCAGATCGAGCGTCTGCTGGGAGAGGTCAGAGAGCATGGGAAAGTCCTTTGGGTGAGAGAGTTGGTGATTGGTACGCGCTGGACGAAATGGACGGAATGGACGCAATGGACTGAATGGACTTGGCAGTCATCCAATCTGCGTTTATCCGCGTTGTTCAGCGGCAAGATTTTGCTTTCAATTTTGGCAATTGCGGCGATTTTGGCAATTACGGCAATTACGTCAATTTTGGCAATCTATCGCAGATAGTTCGCGGCTCGCTGCGGGTTCTGGAGCGCCAGCTTGAGCAGCTCGTGGACGCTGGGCGGAGTTTCAGGTTTGTCGGGCGCGGCGGAGTCATCTTCTTTGCGCACCGTAACGCTGGGCACCGCAGTGCGGGCGAGCCGCGTGCTGGGCGGGTTGGGGCTGACCAATTTTTCGATCAGCGAAAGCAGGTTGGCCAGGGACTTTTCCAGTTCCTGGTTATTGGCGGCAATTTCCGCGCGCAGTGCAGTGAGGTCTTGCTGCAAGGCGGAGACGGTGGGTTCGGGCATAGAGTTAGCTCCGGGGAGAAGTTGAGTTGTGGAAGAAGAAAACCTTACCGCTGATGAACGCTGATTGTTCTGATCAGGGTTGGCTGTTGGAGTTTGTGGACTTGCTGTGGACGCAATGGACGGAGTGGACGGAATGGACGAAGTGGACGGACTGGACAAGACAGATTTTGGTGGAAACATGGTCTTGGCTTGGGCTGTGCTGGCCGGCATAGTAGTTGCTGGCGCTGGGCTGGCATACGCTGTAACAGCTATCGCAGGTCCATTCAGTCCATTGGGTCCATTCAGTCCATCACGTCCATGAACTCCACTCTGAAATTTGCGCACCTCCGCCGAGCCGTCGGTCTTGATGGCGGTGAAGTGGGCGCCGGGGACGCACGGGTTGTCCACCACGCTGATCTCCACCGGGCGCGCAGTGAAGCGGGTGAAATCACCGTCGGTCCAGGTTTTGACGTAAGCGCCGCCGATACTGAATCCGGTGTAAACGCCGAGAGTGCATTTCTGCCAGGCGGTATCGTCAACGATTTTGGCGCCCACGCGAATCTGTTTGAGCTGGTCGTCAAATTCCAGCGCGACAAGTTTTCCTACCGCGCTGGGCGCGTGCATCTCTCGCACGTTGCCGAGCGACCGGCCGTCAGTGGCTTTGGCGATCTCGTCAGACCACGATTGGAAATAAGGTTTCGAGGATTGGTAATCAAAGATCTCGCCTTCTTTGTCCACCACTTCAGCGGTGGCAACGCCCCAGACTTCATGGCGAGCGAGATCAACTTTGGAGAGTTGGGCGAATAGGTGCATGGGAACTCCGGGGAGATTGAAAATTGAGTAATCGGGTAATCGGGTAATCGGGAATTGAAAGCTAAAAAGCCTTATCGCTGATGGCGCTGATGCGAGTGATGAACACCTCTAAAAGAGCTGTCATCCTGAGCGAAGCCCGCGCGAGCTTGCGAGTAAGGGCGCAGTCGAAGGATCCCACAGGTCTTTCCTTGCGATCCTGCTTCAGGGAGTTTCAACCAAGAACACGTACTTGCGATTAGAGAGCGTTATGCCGGCATCTTCTTTGAAACTCCCTGATGCGGCATTGGCGAGAATAAATTCGTGGGATCCTTCGACTCGGCCTCAGTCGTTCCTCCCTCGGTCTTCGTTCAGAATGACAACGATGAAGAGGCTTGCTCACAGATGAACAGTGATCGAGCGTGTTGCTCAAGGGGGACCGCCGCTAGGAATAGTGCTCTGATCTGCGTTTATCTGTGTCATCAGCGGTGAGGTTTTGGTTTTTCAATTCCGGCGATTACGGCGATTTTGGCAATTCCGATTTCATCGCTGGTTTGCCTAACTGCTCCCTCACTTCGTCCACCGTCAGCACGCCGGAGCGCAGGTAGATTTCGTCCACCTGGGCCTGGGCCAGCGGGTCGAGCGAGCGGTCCTGCTGCCAGACGAACTCGAGGTCGGAATAACAGAAATATCGTTGCACGACCAGATTGACGGTGTCGGCCAGGTAGCAGAGCAGCGGCGCAAGTCCTTCGGCGTTGGCCTGCTCCACGCTGGTTTCTGCGGTGGCGCGGTTCATCTGCGGCAGGAACTGCTGTGGCGAGAGGCTGAAGGCGTAGCAGACGATACGAGTAATCCAATCGTCCAGCTCGTCTTTCAGTTTGGGATCGCGGGTGAACTGGATGGCGCCGCACTCCGGAACGAACGTAATGCGACGGCGGCGGCGCGAATTGCCGGCCAGCGCGCTATCGAACCATTCCTGAAATTCGCTGATCTGGTCGGCGGACCATTCTTTAGGCGTCTGCACCAGCGCTTCCGGGACGTTGCCTTCGGTGTAGTAGTTGAGCAGATGCATCTGGCGGCGCAGGCCGATGTTGATGGTAAGGATG
>JAICYU010000300.1 GCA_025934025.1 Terriglobales bacterium | reverse complement strand
CAATAATCTCGCTGTCTTTGCGGGTAAGCTCGGTGAGTCGCGAGACTTCTTCAATCAAATCGGCTTTGGTCATAGGCCTTATTCCATCCCAAATAGAAGTTGGCGTCAAGCGAGTTTTTCGCCTGAAATCAATGGTTTGCGAGAGAGTCAGCTCAGCTTGATGCGCTTCATTCGCCGGCTTACTAAACCATCGGTTGCACTACAGCCGACCTCATTCCGTCTTCTTGAATCCATTTCTTACCTGCAATCAGCAGTTGACCAGGTTCATTGGAATGCAGTGCTGCCGGCTCAGAAACCTGCCGCCATCCCCAGGGATACTCGTCCGGACGCGAAGCCAAACCGGCGTCAATGGGATTAGCCAGAATGTAGTTCAGCTTCTTTTCAAACTCGCCGCGCCGCAGAATTCTGTCAAATGATTCCGGCTGCCACAGCGTACCCTTTCTCCCTAGGAGCCGTTTGATGTTATATGCCGATGAACCTTTGATTCCCTTCATGATCTCCGGCAATGAGAAAGGTTCTCCTTCGCTGTTCTCGAGCGGCTTGAACAGCAGGTGAACGTGAGTCGGCATGATAACTCCCGCGTAACTTTCGAGTCAGCTGCCATGTTCGGTTAGGCAGTGCCGCAAGGCGATGGTCCGCGACTGGCGGAAGAAGCACATCACCCGTTGTCCTGAACGTGACGAAATAAGCTACATCGTAATTCTGAATGTGCGGCAGGTTGCGGCGGTAGAAAGCTCTCACGCTGTCGTCCCTTTCATCATAAGAAAGTCCGTCGCGGGGTTCAGATCAAGCCATTGGAACGCGGGCACTCCTGCCCGCGACAAAGTGAAACCCTTCGCGGGCAGGAGTGCCCGCGTTCCAATGTAAGTGGATTGCCCCTTAGCGACATCATTTCACAATCCGCACCTTGCGCAAGCGGCGGCCCACATTCAAGGCAAATTCCTTGCTCGGCAGAGGCGTTGCCAGTTGATTCACTACAACAACGTTTCCATCAATACGCACTGCTCGCTCTTTGAGCTTCCGAACCGCTTCGCTATTTGAGCCGCTCAAATTAACCGCGGATATGATTTTGTCAAGCCGGAAAAGTGAGATGAATGTGCCCGGTTCCACCTGCGACATGTCAAATAGTGTGTAGTAGGGAGCTGCTGGATCAGCGCGATATTCGACGTCCTTAACATACACATCGGATGCCCGGATGGTCTTCGTCTCCACATTCTCCGGCACCTCGTCCTTCTGAAACTGCCGTGCCCAAGTCTCTGCCGCCTGCCCAGCAGCTTGCGCTCCATGAAAATCCTCGACAATTTTTCGCGCCAGCCTCTTCTTGGCTTCCATTGGGTGCTCGTCCCGCTTCATGCGCCCGATGTCATCGAGGCTCACGTCGGTCAGCACTTCGTAGTAACGCCACATCAGCTCATCGGAAACTGACATTACCTTGCCGTAGATCTCCTGCGGCGGCTCGTTGATTCCGATGTAGTTCCCATAGGACTTTGACATCTTCTGCACGCCGTCGGTGCCTTCGATGATGGGCGTGGTCAGCACGATCTGGGAGGGTTGCCCGTAGTCCTTTTGCAACACGCGGCCCATCAGGAGATTGAACTTCTGGTCAGTCCCGCCCAATTCCACATCAGCTTGGAGCGCCACCGAGTCGTATCCCTGGCACACGGGATAGAGCAGCTCGTGCATGTGTATCGGCTTTTCTTCCTGGAAGCGCTTGTGAAAGTCTTCACGCTCGAGCATTTGGGAAACAGTGAACTTGGCCACCAGCCGAATAAAATCTTCCACACTCATTTTGGAAAACCAGCGCGAGTTAAAGTCCACCACCGTCTTGTGCGGATCGAGAATTTTGAACACCTGAGCTTTGTAGGTTTCCGCGTTGCGCTCAATGTCCGCGCGAGAGAGGGGCGGGCGGGTTGCCGAGCGCCCCGTAGGATCGCCGATCATTCCCGTGAAATCGCCAATCAGAAAGATGACGGTATGCCCGAGGTCCTGAAAGTGCTTGAGCTTGCGGATGAGCACCGTGTGGCCCAAATGAAGGTCCGGAGCGGTGGGATCGAATCCGGCCTTCACGCGCAGTGGCGTGCCTGTTCTTATCGAGTTTTGCAGGCGCTCGCGCAGCTCCGACTCGCGGATGATCTCCGCTGCGCCTTTCTTGATGTACGCCAGTTGTTCTTCAACAGGTGGAAAGTTTGCCATCAGGAGAGATTATAGAGAAGCATGTTCAGAAATCCCGAAGCGAAGCGAAGACTCGCTACTGCCGAGAAGCTAAAGGGGAGCAGTTTGGCGGAGGAAAGTGACCTCATCCGCGTTGATCCGCGGTTGCGAGTTTCTTCCGTCCCATGTAGAACTGCACCGCCGGAGTCACGATCAGCGATAGCACCATCGAAATCAGAATTCCGCCAATCACGGCAATGGCCAGCGGCTGGAGCATCTGCGAGCCTGCGCCAATGGCAAACGCCAGCGGGAGCATGCCAGCCACGGTGGCCAGCGCCGTCATGACAATCGGACGCAGCCTCCGACGGCCTGCCTGGATCATGGCTTCTTCCGGCTCGAATCCCGCGTGGCTGAACTTCTGCTCGGCATCCAGCAGCAGAATGCCGTTCTTGGCGACGATTCCCACCACCATGATGACGCCCATGAAGGAAGCTACGTTGAAAGAAGTAGCGGTGATCAGCAACGCCAGAAAAACTCCGGCAGAGGAGAGCAAGGCCGAAGCCAGAATGGCCGCAGGCGCGGAGAAGCTGCGAAACTCAATCAGCAGTACGGCAAAGACCAGCAGGATCGCCAGGGCCAGCACGATAAGCAAATCGCGAAACGACTTCTGCTGCTCCTGGTACGTCCCGCCATACTCCACGCGAATGGAAGAGGGCAAATGCAGTGCATCCACAGCCCGCTTCACTCTGGCGATGCCGCTGCCCAGGCTCACGCCTTCAAGTCGCGCCGTGACCTCAATGTCGCGCTGCAGGTTCTCGCGGCGGATTTCTGTCTGTCCCGGCATCTCCACGATCGTTGCCAACGCTCCCAAGGTGGCGGTCTTACCCGTCGAGCTGGTGAGCAGGGTGTTGCTCATGGCATCGAGCGAACCGCGGTTTTGGTCAGGGAAACGGACGCGGATGGTATAGGCCCGGTCATTTTCCAGCAGCGGTGCAGTCGCAGGAACGCCTTGTAGTACCGCCTGCGCGTCCGTCGAGACCTCCTCAGGTGTAAAGCCCGCCTTGGCTGCGACGCTTGAGTTCACGTTGAATATGGTTGCCGGGCCGCTGATGGTGTTCTCGATTCCATTTTTCAAGTCCACTACGCCGGGAATCTTTCCGATGGCGTCCGCCACCCGTGGCGCCTGCTCTTCCAGCAGCTTGGCGTCATT
>JAICYU010000266.1 GCA_025934025.1 Terriglobales bacterium | reverse complement strand
GAATTCCCGCTTGAAGTGCTGCGACGGAACATTGGTTTTGTGCCCCAGGAAACGTTTCTGTTCAGTGACACTGTGGGTGAAAATATTGCCTTCGGCGTGGAATCGGCTAGCATTGAGCAGATCCATGACGCGGCAGAAGCGGCAAGCATCGGAACCGATATTGAAGGATTTCCGGAGCGATACCAGACCATGGTAGGGGAGCGCGGCATTACGCTCTCCGGCGGACAAAAGCAGCGCAGCGCGATTGCCCGCGCAATCATCCGCGATCCGCGCATCCTGGTGCTGGATGACGCCCTGGCCAGCGTTGATACTTATACGGAAGAAAAGATCCTGAATCATCTGCGCGAAGTCATGCAGGGCCGGACCACCATCTTCATTTCTCACCGCGTCTCCACGGTACGCAATGCCGATCGCATTGCCGTGCTGCACCACGGCCGGATTGTGGAATTCGGCACTCACGAACAGCTTCTGGAGCGCAACGGCTATTACACCGAGCTCTACAACAAACAACTCCTTGAAGAAGAGTTGGCGCGGGTCTAGCGTGAAACGCGTGGTGGTACCCGAACTTCTTGATAACGATCTGGGCACACGGGAAGAAGTTGAAGGGTCACTCAACGATCTGCGAATGTTCAATCGCCGGTTCGGAGGCATTCACACCACGAGCGAAGTGCTGCGCAGGATTGCCCAAAATCACGGTCTCAAAAACATCTTCTGGCTGGATGTTGCCGGTTCTACGGGCGACGTCGCCTCCCTGACAGGTCGTTCTCTTTCTGCTCATGGAATCGGTTCTGAAACGGTGGTTCTGGACCGCTCTTCCAGCCACATGAACGGTTCGCATATGTCTGTTTGCGGAGACGCCATGATGCTGCCGTTCGCCGACAACAGCTTTGACGTTGCAGGGTGCTCGTTGTTCGCGCATCATCTGGAATGGGAAGAGATCAAGACGTTCGCACGCGAAGGGCTCCGAGTGGCGCGACACGCGTTTTTCATTCACGATCTGATAAGGCATCCTCTGCACCTGGCGCTGGCATACGCAGGATTTCCGCTGTATCGCAGCCGGATTACGCGCCATGATGCTCCGGCATCGGTGCGGCGGGCCTACACGGTGCAAGAAATGCGAGACATGCTGCAATCGAGCGGCGCTGCAACCGTGGAGATTGAAACCCACTTTCTTTTCCGCATGGGAGTCATTGCGTGGAAGCGGACTACGATCTAGTAATTGCCGGCGGCGGCCCCGCCGGCTCGGCAGCAGCAATCACCGCAGCCCGAAAGGGCGCGCGCGTCTTGCTGCTGGAAAAAGGCAAATTTCCCCGCCACAAGGTCTGCGGTGAGTTTGTTTCACCGGAGTCGCTGCGGTTGCTTGCCTCGCTTCTTGAAGGCGATCAATTCGCCGCGCTTCCTCAAATCACTTCGGCGCGGATTTTTATTGACACAAAGGAACTGGCGATTCCAGTTTCACCTCCGGCGCGAAGTATTCCCCGGTACCATCTCGATTCGGCGCTGCTGGCCGCCGCCACCAAGGCGGGCGCTACGGTGCGTGAAGACACATCAGCTCGCCTGGTGCTCCCCGGAAAGCTGTTTACCGTCACAGTTGAAGCAACAACTTTGAAGGCGAAGGCCGTAATCAATGCCAGCGGCCGATGGTCGCAGCTTACCCGCTTCAAAGCATCCGATACGGGGAAATGGATTGGGCTGAAGGCACATTTTGTTGAGGCAGCGCCGCCTGCATCGGTGGACTTGTACTTTTTCCCGGGCGGCTACTGCGGTGTGCAGCCGGTGAGTGATAATGCTGTGAATGCCTGTGCCATGGTGCGCGCAGATTGCGCTACCTCATTGCAGCATGTGTTTGCCCTGCATCCTGCTCTTTGGAGACGCAGCCGCGACTGGGAACAGCAGTTTGCCACCGTAAGTACGTCAGCGCTTCACTTCCGCGGGCCGCAAACGGATGATCGCGGCATGTTGCTGGCCGGCGATTCGGCCGGATTTATTGATCCCTTTGTAGGCGACGGTATTTCCCTTGCACTGCACAGCGGAGTGCTGGCGGCGGAGACCCTGCTCCCATTTTTTGCCGGAAAGAGCTCCTTACGAGAAGTGCAGCAGCGCTACGGCGCGCGCTATCGCAAGCAACTCGCGCCTGCTTTGCGTAATGCAGCGCGGTTGCGGCGATTGCTTTCAGCACCGGCATGGCTGCGTTCCGGCGTGATGGGAATTGCCGGCAGCCGTGCCGTTGGACAAATGCTGGTTCGAAGCACACGAGCAAAGGCGCCAAAGCTTACCGCGGATTACCGCGAATAGACGCGCGATTCAAGACCGCCATCTTTGCTGTTTTCAAGCTATGTTCTGATTTAAGAATGGGCTGCGGCGCGCGCACGCTTCATCACACGTCGCGTCACACTTAACAGGTCAGCCACTTCGAAAGGTTTTACCAGACAGAAAATCTGCGTGGCCTCCACAAACGTTTTCACGTTGGGATCAGAGATATCGGAGAGAACGAGCACGGTCTTGGAAACCAGATGGGGTTGCTGCTGCTCGATGTGGCGGTAAACATCCTGGCTTGACCAAGCGCCCGGAATCTTGCTATCGAGGAAGACGGCATCAAAATCGTGCTGTTGAAGCAAATCAATGGCAGAGGCTCCGGTGCTCGCGGTGACCACCCTCAGACCAGCGGCAGTCAGAACCTCGCGTTCAAAATCGAGCAGAGCGTCTTCATCGTCAATCAGCAGCACTGTGCCTTCCAGGCGCGATTCGCGGCGGGCAACAATGCGGTCACTCTCAGTCAGTGGTTTCTCACCCACTGCAACCGGCAGCCGGACTTCCAGCACGGCGCCGCCCGCCGAGTGATTGTGCGCGGTGATCTCACCGCCATGCTCCTTCACAATGCCGTAACAGATGCTCAAGCCCAGGCCTGTTCCCTTGCCCACGCCTTTGGTGGTGTAGAACGGATCAAATACATGCTTGGGATCGGAAATGCCGGGACCGGAATCGTGGAACTCACTCACCACATGGCCATTCTGGCTGAAGATGTGAATACGCAACACACCGCCGCCGGAGCGTTCAAGCATGGCGTCTGCCGCGTTATTAATGATATTGAGATAGACCTGCTCAAGCTGGTGCGGGTCCGCTACCACAGAAGGCAGAACCGGATCAAAGTCGCGCTCGACCATGATGTTATTAACTTTCAGATCGTAATCGCGTAGCGCAATGGTGTCTTCAATTACACTGCGGAGATCCACTTGAATACGCTTGGGCTTGTGCTGGCGCGCAAAGGAAAGCAGGTTCTGCACGATGCGCTGGGTGCGCTGCGCCTGCTTGTGCAGCTTGGTAATAAATTCTTCCACCCGCGGTTCAAGCTTTTCGCTTTCCAAAAGCTGAGCGTATCCCAGAATAGCAGTGAGCGGGTTATTAAGCTCGTGGGCCACTCCGGAGATCAACTGACCCACCGCAGACATCTTCTCGCTCTGAAGGAGCTGTTCCTGGGTGCGCCTGAGATCTTCATAGGCTTTCTTGGTTTCATTGTAGAGCTGAATCTTTTCGATGGTGGTGGCGAGCTGCCGGCCAACGGCAATCATGACGCCTTCTTCAGAGCGCGTAAATTGCCTGGCGGAACGGCTGCTGGTGGCCAGTACCCCGAGCATTTTTTCCTTACGCCATAAGACCACCCACATCCATGCCTTGAGTTCTTCCACCGCAATAATCTTCTGAACAATCTCCGGAAGCCTGGTCTGGCTCTCATGGTCAAGAATCTCAGCGTGCCCGGCCCGAAGCGATTCCACGAAATCCGCAGGCAGCGGAAAGTACGGGCTATCAGTAACGAAGTCGCTGCGGTGACCATACGCGGCCTGCTTCATCAAGTGATTCCCGCTCTCCTCGAACAGGTACACAGAGGCCGTGTCTGTGGAAAGCAGTTCAACAATCTGCAGCATGCTGAGCTGGAGAATCTCCTGCAGGTCAAAAGACTGATTGAACGTGACCGCGATATTGTTAAGGACATAGAGCTCGCGATTGCGCCGCCGTATCTCATCTTCAGCGCGCTTCATCTCCGTCACATCCATCAGCACGCCCTGATAGCGCTCGAT
>JAICYU010000169.1 GCA_025934025.1 Terriglobales bacterium | reverse complement strand
CTTGGCCAAGCAACTCGGCTCATCTCCGTGAGGCTATGCAGCAGGCAGGATACGGGCCGTCCCAAGCTGCGCAAGTTGGGCTCTCAACCGAGCGAAAGCAGAGGCCCAGGCAGGTCTATGAGGACCCGAAGCTATATGTGTTCGAGAGTGTCAACTTCAACCTTCTCGTAAAGATCTTCAGCCAAGTTGCGGATGTCGAGCGAGCCGCATTTGTTTCGGGACTCTTGCACTTTGTTCGCCAGGGAGCCGGTGCGCAGAAGCACAAAGGTACCACACCGTTTCCTTCCTTTCAGGGATACACTTCAGCTCTCCCTCTTATCGCCGAATTCTGCGTTCGTACTGGGTATCTGAAACAACTGTTGGCTGCAACTGAGGTGCCCACGACGCCGAGCGTTGGCTTAGCTGTCATGCTGAGGCAACTTGAAGAAATGATCGCGCTCAATTTCAACTTGTTCAGTGATGCTGAACTTGCGGCAATACCTGCAGCCCTGGGACACTTGAGAGAAGTCGCTGATCGACAAACGTATTCTGCGAGGGGCACAGCCGGCCGGATGGCGCAGAACCCGCATTACAGGCAGGGCTTTTCTGATGAAGGGAATGAGATAAGGGATGCGATTGATGGCATTACAGAGGAATGTCGAAAAGCGCGGTTTTGGTATCTAAAAGGAGCCTTACAAGAATTGCCGAACCTAGAAATTGAGTCTGATAGGGTCAAAGTCGAGGATTTTCTCAGCAACTTAGGTTTTAGCGCTGATATGATAAAGGCGCTTAATGCAGCGGAGAGCGATTACAAATCGACAGCAACCGCCTTTGAGTTAAAAAATTGCCTTGGACATCTGAGGAGCTTCATCGAGCACCTTCATCGTGAGAGTGCAAAAGCAGTAGCGCAGGCATCTGGACAAACGATCATTGACCGCTGGGGTGATGCTACGCTGTACTTGAGGCAGCAGGGATTTTTTTCCAAACAGCACGAAAACTTCGTAACGTCCCTGTACACCCTCCTCAGCGACGAAAGCGTCCATCCGCTGACCGCAGAACGAGAATACGCGAGGCTTCTTAGAAATGTTGTTATCGAATACGGGGTGATGTTCCTGACTGTGCTGGATAAGAAACGTGTGAAGATTTGAGGCAAATCTCAGCTTGGCAGCCCAGTCGGATCGGTGTCCACTTCAAGTACAACACCGGGGCGGAGCTAGTGGTCAAACCATCTCTCGTCGCTCAGCCGGTCCCATGCTGCGGCAATCCGCTCAGGCGTGAATGTCTTCCGCTTATGATCATTCCAACTGTGGACACCCGCGATTGCCTGTTCAGGATCGGTTTTGGCGTCAGGAACTTCGCGGGTTGCCACCCAGTGAACAGTGGAAAGCAGTTCCAGTCCGTAGGGTGTTTCGTACCCATCAATCAGGTTGGCAACGCGAGCAAATCGTGTCAACGTGTCGGTTTCGACCGCCAGGAATTCCTCAGCCTCGCGTACCGCATCGGGGAAAAGATGCAATGAGACGTCCCGACTTCGGTCTCCGTATCCCCTCACAAAATGACCCTCCATTCGTTGCAAGACATAATGAAGAGTCTCAGCGTACGGACCGTATTTCTGTTTCTGAAAATCGAGCTTTAGCGGCTCCCCCGCCTCCTGGAGGAAATATGCGAGTTTTTGAATTTCAAGCAGGGTGAGCCGGTATCCCGGCAATGCGTATCGGCTCAGCAGCCCAAGAATCGCGGCTCGCCCAGCGGTCATCGCGGGCCGCTTGGTTGCAATTTTCATTTCTTCCGCTTTGGGCGCTCCCTCAGGAGAAAATAGTTGAACAGCGACATCAGGCAGCGCGGAAAAAGCTTTCTCGATCCTTGGACGAACGTCGGACCAATCCAATCCGCCGTTGCCGCATCCGAGTGGCGGGACGGCGATTGAGCGAATCTTCTCTGTTTTCACCACATCGATCAGCGCCCGCAAACCTGACTCGATGTCCTTGATCTCTGATTTCCCGCGCCAATGTCGTTTTGTCGGAAAGTTGATGATTACCCTCGGATTGCTGAAGGTGTTGCGGTGATATACAAACATCTTTCCGAGTTGGACTTCGCCTCGCCTGCAAGCGGCCTCATATGCTGAATAATTATCCGGGAAAGCTTGTTTGAATTGCAGAGCAATGCCCTTGCCCATGACTCCGACGGTGTTGACGGTATTGACAAGCGCCTCCACATCGGCGCTAAGAAGATCGCCTTCTGCTTTGTAAATCACTCAGTAATACCAGCCCCGTTGAACTCCGACCTCAGGGCTGCCTCCCTTTATGATTTCGCCGACCTTTTCGGCAATGGAGCGCTCATATACTCCGATATACGACACTAACTCCCAGGGGAAAAAATTCTGCACCAGGAATTCGGCCTGCCTTCTCCGCTTTCGATCAGGATCTTGATCAGTATCATTCCAGTATGTAGCCCGCATTAAAGGCCAGTCTACCTTTTCAAGGTCTTTCAGGTCATCGAAAAAATCTGTGAACCGCATATCGGCATGCCCTTCAGTAAACACCCAGCGCAGGCCAGCCTTGACTACCGCTTCCACCGTGGACCGAAGATAAACGACTGGCGTTTGTCCTTCCGTGTAGCCCTCCACAGCTCCCCTACTGATTGCGTACAGCATCGGGGAACGGGGAGCGAAATAGAAAGGCACATAGTCACCCACCGTGCCACCTGGGCCGGCCGGAACCGCTCTATTAAGTCGTCGCTCTTTGATATGCATGTGACCGATATTCACGTTTTTTACCTTCTGAGCATCCCGGTCGCAATGCAACCCCCCTTCTGCAATGATGCGTTGCAAGTTCTTCAGGTGCGTGATGTGGAAAATGAAAGTCACAGGACATCTCAATTTTATCCTGTGCTCCGGCGCCCTATTTACGGAGAAATCATCGGGGTGCAGTGTTCAGACGAGACCGGGCAATCGCCGAGATCGCGCGTGATTGCCGACATCGCACGAACACCGCACCTGCTGAAGCGAACCGACCTTTACTCCGGCACCACTGCAAATTCCGTCACCACGGCTACGAGCTGCTCGGCGGGGTTAAGGCCCGCGTAGGTGGCGTAAAGGCCATCGCCGAGGCCGGAGTGGAAGGCGATGATATTGGCTTCGCCCATGGGGAGGTTGAGCCAGGCCCAGGTATCGCGGTAGGTCTTCTCCATTTCCGCCATCATGAATTTGAAATACTCAGGATCAGCGTTCATCTTTTGCGAGAGCGCCTGCGCGGCGGTGTGGTCCATGAAACAGCCGGTACCTGAATCCACCGGGTAGCCGAAGTGGTGGCCCGGCTCAAGCGTGGCAGGATCTTTGCTGCCGGCGGTCATCATCTTCCATTGCACCGGCAGCGCCTCCTGAAAACGGATGCTAGCGAAAGCGACGCGCTGATCTTGGCCTTGGCCGAAATCGGCGATGCTCAACACCACCGGGAAGCTTCCCGTGGGCACGGTGAGGCCGAACGGTACAGAGTCGGGGTTCACAAACGGATCGCAGGCGACAAGCCGGCCAGTGCGCAGGATCAGCTCGCCGATTGGATGCTGGAAAAGCGTGAGTTCTCCGAGGTCGCCATTGGGGACTTTGCGTCCGTTCGCGAAGGCGAGCGCCAGGTATTCGTAAGAGACGGGCAGGGACATGGGATAGAAAGATAGCAGGAGATTGGGCTAGACCTCGGAGAGAACTTTCTGCATCAGCATGGCGGAAGAAGCACCTCGGGACCCGTTCGACTTCCCTTTTCAGTCGCTGTGCTTCCCGGGCAGGCGAGCGATTGCGCCTAACGAACACGCTTAGGGCAGGCTACGTCCTTAAGCTTGCTCCGCACGGTGCCTGTCCCTTCTGTTACCACCGATCCTGGCAGAGGTTCCATAAAAAAGTCCGGGTTGCTGTCCAGGAACTGGAAGGGGCGTGGCTGGTAGATTGTTTTGCCGTGGCCCGAGTCATCAAAGCCGTAGCCCGCCCATTCAACACGGTAGCAATGCGAATGCGAGATGTCGATCAGCAGGGTTTGGCGAGTGTTGACCGGCGCCACGGCCGCTCCATTGAGGCGCACATCGTTAGCCTTGTCGCAACCGTCGGAATGCGGCAACAGAATGCGTTGCGCCGCTCCCGCCGGCACCTGTTCCTGCAATTCGCCAATTGAAACCGTCTGGGGCGGCCCGCCACGGTTGTCCACAAAAATCGTGACCCAATCGAATGCGGGCGGCATGTAGGAGAGACTCATGCTCGCCTGAACAGGGCGGTGTTCGGCTCGGGCGCGTTCTATTTCGTCCGGACCGGCCAGGTACAAAGAGAAATCTGTTTTTACCCATCCGCAAACCCAGGGTATTCTGACCTCGATGTCCCGGGGCTCCATCTCCTGGACAGTGTCGCCCTTCCGGCCCTCGGCATCGAATGCGAGCGTGCCACTGCCGGTGACCGTTCCCAGTTCACGTCCTTTGAGAAAGATCTTGAACCGTTCGCCTTCAACCGCCCGTTCATTGCGGGCCACCACGTGGAACATTGGCGGCTTGCCGCAGCCGATACATCCCAGGACCAGGAGGAAGGCGAAGCTGAAAATGGACCGCCACGTGATGCACGATATGGAGCAGCGCTGTTTCATGTCCTCGATTCTCACCGATAATGCGCGATTCTATACAGGAAATCGGCGTGATGGGAAACCTGCGGTACGGTGGTTGTAAAAGCATATGCGTTGCTAAAACCATCGGACCGATCGCCGGAACCGCGCGAACCCGGGTTTACTAATTTGCTACTCCTGGCTGTCAAGTGTCCCTGATTGGCCGGGTGGAAGTGGGCTTTTTTCCTGGAAAAATGACCGTCTTCGTTGTTGCTTCGCTTCCAGTCTCATGACATGATCCAGAGTTGCGCAGCTCTTTTCCTCTCCATTTCCAGAAAGCCCAGAACCATTCACCACAGAGGCCACTGAGGAACACAGAGAAGCAAACCCAAATCTTTGAAACACGGAGGAATGGAGGGAGCAGAGGACGGAAGAAAGGTGGCCGCGAATTAACGCGAATGAACACGAATAACGCCGGGGTGACGAACGATAAGTCTTTTGTTTTGGGGGTGGGCCGGAGAGTACCCATGATCGTCGGAAACCCCTGTGGGCCGGAAGAGCAAACCCAAAACCTGGAAACACGGAGGAATGGAGGAAGCAGAGGACGGAAGAAGGTTAGCCGCCAATCAACGTGAACGAACACGAAACGGCACAGGGGGTTAACGCCGGGGTTGAATCGGCTAAGTCCTTTAAATTCGGGGTTGACGGGGGAGGGTGGGGGGGGATCGCCGAGATCGCCGTGATTGCACGACATCGCCGTTATCGGAAAGGCAAAAGCAACACCTTTGAAACACAGAGTAAACGGAGTAAGCAGAGGGAAAGCGGGCGGGATGGATTATGATTTCGCGCATGAAAACACAAGTTCAATGTTCTGGATACTTTTGCGGGATTTCTGTCACGCAGGTTCTGTTCTTTATGGCGTTGATGGTGGCGACTGTGTTCAGTGGCGCTGCTGCGCGCGGGCAAAGTTCAGCGCAAAGTTCAGCACAAAGCTCTGCGCAAAACGCGGCGCTGGCGCAGCAGGTGGAGGCCATTTATCCCGAGGCGCAGATGCTGTACCTGGATTTGCATGAGCATCCGGAACTGAGCGGGCATGAGACGCGGACGGCGGAAATCATGGCCGGGAAGCTGCGCGCGCTGGGCTATGAGGTGACGGAGCATGTGGGCGGGACCGGAGTGGTGGCGATCCTGAAAAATGGCGCCGGGCCGGTGGTGATGCTGCGCACAGAGCTGGACGCCCTGCCGGTAACGGAAGAGACCGGGCTTCCCTACGCCAGCAAAGTCACGGCGAAGGACGACAGCGGGAGGAGCGTGGGCGTGATGCATGCATGCGGACACGACGTCCACATGGCGACGCTGTTTGGCACAGCGGCGGTCATGGCGAAGACCAAAGACACGTGGCACGGCACGCTGATGCTGGTGGGCCAGCCGGCGGAAGAGGTGATACGGGGCGCGAAGGCGATGGTGGATGACGGGCTGTTTACAAAGTTTCCGCGTCCGGATGTGGGCGTGGCGCTGCATGACGAAAACGGCATTGCCGTGGGCCAGGTGGGAGTGACGCCGGGATATTCAAAAGCCGCGGCGGATTCGCTGCGCATTACGGTGTACGGCAAGGGCGGGCACGGAGCGCGGCCGGAGTCGACGATTGATCCGGTGGTGATGGCGGCCAGCATTGTGGTTCGGCTGCAATCAATCATCTCGCGGGAGATCCATCCGGGGGACGCGGCGGTGATTACGGTGGGATACATCCAGGCAGGGACGAAGAACAACATCATTCCCGACCACGCGGAGATGGGGCTGACGGTGCGGTCTTACACGCCGGAAGTGCGGCAGCATCTGCTGGCGGCGATTGAGCGCGTGGCCAAAGCGGAAGCCATGGCCAGCGGCGCAGACAAAATGCCGACAGTTGAACACTACGAATCAACCGGAGCGGTCTACAACGATACGAAGCTGACGCAGCATGAAGAAGCGGTGCTGGCGAGTGTGGTGGGGAAAAATAATGTGGTGCACGAGCCGCCGCTGATGACTTCAGAAGACTGGGCGGTGTACGTGGAACAGGGTATCCCCGGGTTTTATTACACGCTGGGGGTGGCTGATCCGCAGAAGCTGGCTGCTGCACACGCCAGCCATAAAGAATTGCCGTCAAACCATTCTCCGCTGTTTGCGCCGGTGTACCAGCCGGCGTTGCATACGGGAATTGCAACAGAGGTCAGCATCCTGCGCGATCTGCTCAAGGGCAGCTCGGCGGATGTGAAGAAGGTGACGGAGGAGAAACAAACCGGAAACTAACCGGAGTTTTACCGCAAAGGACGCAACGGGCGCAAAGGAGGAAGGACAAAATCTTACCGCTGATCACAGTGATGACACGGATTTTCGCTG
>JAICYU010000311.1 GCA_025934025.1 Terriglobales bacterium | reverse complement strand
GCGGAATCAATGCCTCCGCTCAAGCCGATGAGCGCGTTCTTGAACCCGCATTTTGTCACATAGTCGCGCGTCCCGAGCACCAGCGCGGCGTACGCGCTGGCTTCTTCGCCTTCGATCTGCGGATGAATGTCTCCTTGAAGGATCTCAGAGTCAAACAACACCAGATCTTCCTCGAACGACTTTGCTTGCGCCACGGTGCGACCGTCGGGTGCGAGCACAAAGCTTGAACCGTCAAACACCAGGCTGTCATTTCCGCCAACCTGATTCACGAAGACCACGGGAACCTGATTGTCGCGTGCGATTCTCTCCAGCATCTTGCGCCGAAGTTCGCGCTTGCCAATGTGAAAGGGCGAGGCCGAAATGTTCAGCACAATGTTGGCGCCCGCGCGCAACAGTTCATCTACGGGATCAACGCTGTAGAGCCGGCGGCGCCAGAAATGCTTGTCGTTCCACGCGTCTTCGCAAATCGTGAGCGCCAGCTTCTCGTCTCCGCATGGGAGCACCTGCTGCGACGATGCCGGATCAAAATAACGCATTTCATCAAAAACGTCGTAAGTCGGCAGCAGCATTTTCGACTGCACAAACTGTACCTTGCCATCGCGGAGCACTGCAGCGGAGTTCATCACGGACTTGCCGGTTTCAGCCGCTGCCGGTGAAACGAAGCCGCAGATGATGGTGAGCTCCGGGACTTCTCTGGCGATCCGGCACACCGTTTCCTGGCTGCGGGCGACAAACGCCGGTTTTTCCAGCAGATCGCGCGGAGGATAGCCGCACACGGCAAGCTCGGGAAAGAGCACCATGCCGGCGCCGGAGGAGTGAGCGCGACGGGCAAATTCAATAATTTTCGCGGAATTGCCGCTGAAATCCCCTATGGTGGGGTTGATTTGCCCGAGACCAATCTTCACCTACTCAGTTTAAACCGCGGCTGAGGCCTTCGTCAGCAACTGCCAGCGAGGGTCAGATTGGCGGTTGTGCCGGCGGAGCTGCCGGCGGGGTATCGTTCGGCTTTTTCTCTCCCCACTCCGGCTCCGGTTCGTGCGTGGTTGCGCCGGAGTTCGTCTGCTTTGAACTCACATCGTCCTGCTCGCCTTCGCGTTTCAGAGTCGGACGGTGGGAAGGCTGCTGCGGAACCGGTCCTTGTTGATGCTTCACGTCCTGCGGCGCGTCACTCGATTGCAGCGATGCCAGCGTGGGCACGCCATCCTTCACATCCACTTCCTTCTGGTTTTTGACAATCATCTCTCCGCCGACCTTCGCGATCTTTACCTGCGTCACTTCATCGCCGATGAAGCGCACGAACACAACGTCCTGCGGGGGCGTGCCGTAGATCCAATCTTCATATTCCTTTCCGGCGACGTCCTTCTCGCGGATTTTTTGCGACGGGCGATCTTTGGCCATCACCACCATGTCGTGGTTCATACCCACGAGCACTTCGTGGTTCTTGATGGCATTGCGGATCTTCGGCGGCAGCGTCTCAGCGTAAACCTGAGCCGCGGACTTCACGGAAAAATCCAGCACCGGGCTGATCAGTTTCTTCAGCTCATCCCCCGTCATTTCCGGCACATGCTTGTTGAACTCAAGCGTCATGGAGGCGCCGGTGGGGTGGCTCTGCCCGGAATCCGCGGGCGCCGCCGTGCCTCCAGACATGCCGACGCTGATGTGCTGGTACCATTTTTCTTTCTTCTTCGGCCCGCCGTTGATCAGAAAGGTGATGGACTTGTCGTGAAACTTGATGTCGGTAATTTGGACCTTGTCTCCGATTTTGGCCGCGACTCCGGACGCCTGCATCGCGTGGTAAAGCTCGGCGTCGCCCGGTTTCACCTTGCCATCGGGCGTGATGACCATGTCCTTCTCGCCCAACGGCAGGTACTTGCGGACATGTACGAACTCGGCATCGAGCAGTTGAATGAGTCGCATCCTAGTTTGCGATGAGAGCTTAGGACGGTTGTCCAACTGCGATGACTTGAGTTCCGGCGTGAACTGCGGCTGGGTGATTGTGGGCGGCAACGCCGCCGGTTTCAAAATGACTACATCGGGCTGTCCCGGCGCAGGCTCAACCGGCCCTGTCTGTTGCTGCGCAGAACACAGGGAGCAGGAGAAAAAAGCCACGGCAGAGAAGAAGAATGCGCGGCGAAACATCGGAGACCACCTTGGGCTGCTAACTTCATTATTGTCCTTCTCAAACATGCGTATTTCAAGCGAATTAGCAGCCATTCCGGTTAGATGCCTGAACCGTATGTGTCGAGCAGCATTCGTGCTTGATCTCTGGTGGTTTCTGGCCTGCATCTATGCTTCTCCGCTTACGCTCAGCCCGTACCGCGCGACGCGCGCAGCCAGCACCTGCCCGCCGCTCGTCCGAATGGCTTCCGCGACACGGTCGCGCGCTTCCGGCTCGGCGAGAAACACCACGCATCCTCCACCGCCGGCGCCGCAGACTTTTGCTGCCTGAGCGCCGCTGTTGAACGCTGCTTTCACCAGCTTCTCAATCACCGGCGTGGTAATCCGGGGAGCGTTGGTTTTGCGCAGCTTCCATTCGTCGCGCAGCAGATGCGCAACGTTCTTCCAGTCAGCCAGCGCAAGCGCGTCGTGCATGGCGCGAGCGATCTCAGCAATTCGCTCAAAGTTGCGGAAGATCTTCTTGTTGCCGTTAATGTGCGCTTTGAATACCTCCCAATTATTGATTCCCGATTGGCGCGGCGCTCCGGTATAGGCCAGAACGAACCGGCGATCAAGTTCTTCCGCAGCCACCCGAATCGGCTGATGATGAATGCCGTCCGGCTCCAGATGAATCGCGCTGATGCCTCCGTACAAAGCAGGATAGTAATCCTGGCACCCTGTAGGGACACGGATCAGTTGTGCCTCAATGTTCTGCGCGATCTCGCGGATCTTCTCCAGCTCGAGCTTCCTTCCGGTGAAGTGGGCCAGGGTCGCTGTGGCAGCGACCATCAACGCCGACGATCCGGAAATGCCCGCGCCGGCCGGAGACTCCGAACTGGTCTCGATCTCAAACCCGCCTTGCGGAGCGAAGAACCGCGCGAGATAACCGGCCAGCGGATGCACGAAGCGCGGGGCCGCACATAGTTCTGCAAAATTCGCGAACTCTTCCCGCCTGCCTGTATCCAGCGAAATCAGCCGGAT
>JAICYU010000066.1 GCA_025934025.1 Terriglobales bacterium | reverse complement strand
TCGGTGTGGATGGGACTCGGCCAGGCGCTCCAGGAAGAAATGGTGTGGAAAGACGGCTTGCTGATGAATCCGGGAATGCTCGAATATAAATCGCCGTCGGCCGTGGAATCGCCCGATGTCGAGTGCATCATCGTGGAATCGGTAGATCCGGAAGGGCCGTTTGGAGCGAAAGAAGCGAGTGAAGGCTCACTGGCCGCGACAATTCCCGCAATCGCGAATGCAATCTACGACGCTGTCGGCATTCGTTTGCGGGAAGCGCCGTTCACGCCCGAGCGCGTCCTGGCCTCGCTGCGCCTGAAAAAGGCCGATGCCAAAGCGCTGGAAATTACTCGCGGCGCCGATCCCACCGCGCCGAAGACATTTCGTGAGCACGGCGGAGCAACCTGGTACAAAGGCCGTGGACCGAATAGGCATGAGGAAGATCCCGCAAGGAGAAAGGATGTTGTTCTCGACTAGAAATTTGGTAATTGCGTAGTTCAGTAAGTGTGCAAATTGAATCGCATCAACGGTGTTCACTTTAGTCGGCCAATATTACTCAATTACCAAATTACCAAATTACCAAATCCTTCATGAGTCTTCCCTCATTCAAACTTCTCCGCCCACGCAGGATGGAAGAAGCGGTCCAACACCTGCTGGAGCACAGCAAAGACCTGCAGCTTCTTGCCGGCGGCACCGACCTGCTGCCTTCGATGAAGCAGCGGCTCTTCACGCCTGCCTACGTAATGGATCTGCGCGGCATTGAAGAGATGCACGGCATCCAGGTGCGGCCGGGAGTGGGAGTCGAGATTGGCGCGCTTACACCGCTTTCTGTGATCGAAGATTCGGAGTTCATCTTCCGCAAGTATCGCGTACTGCATGAGGCAATGAAGACCGTAGCTTCTCCCATCCTGCGCAATATGGGAACGCTGGGCGGCAACATCTGCCTGGACACGCGCTGCGTCTGGTATAACCAGTCGCTGCAATGGCGGCGCTCCTGCGGGTTCTGCATCAAGAAAGATGGTGATCTCTGCCATGTGGCTCCGGGCGGCAAGAAATGCTGGGCAGCATTCTCCGCCGACACGCCGCCGGCGCTGCTCTGTCTGGGGGCGGAACTGGAGATCGTAGGCCCGGTGGGGACGCGGCGCATGGCGATCAAAGATTTCTATACCAACGTAGGCGACGCGCGCATGCGGCTGGAGCCGCACGAGATGATTACGCGCGTGTTCTTGCCTGAATCGAGTGCCGGCTGGAAGGGCAGTTACATGAAGCTGCGCATCCGCGGCTCCATTGATTATCCTCTGGCTGGCGTCGCCGTGGCGCTGCGGCAGAATGGCGGTCCGGTACAGGCTGCACGCATGGCGATTACCGCCGTGAACCCTGCGCCGTTGTTGGTGCCCGGCATAGAACAGGCACTTGCGGGAAAGCGTGTGGATGAGAACTCGGCGGCGGCAGTAGGAGAATTGGCGGCCAAGACGGGCAAGCCTCTGACCACTTCGGCGCTTACGCCGGAATACCGCCGCGAGATTATCAAGGTGTATGCGAAGCGAGCGCTGCTGGCTGCCAGCGCGGGATAACCCATTGCGCAGGGCAAGAGTGCTGCGCTCCAACTTCAACACGCGACCGGTCCACGTGCTTGTACCTCCTCTACAATGAGCGTGCTTGGCAGAGTCGTTCAATCGCGATCATCTTTGCGTGGTGCTGGCTGCGGCCCGCAATCCGCTGAATATTGGCGCGGCCGCGCGGGCCATGAGCAACTTCGGTTTCTCTCGTCTGCGCGTTGTGAATCCTTACAGTCTTCCATTTCGTGAAGCGCGCTCAGCCGTGGGCGCTGCGGAGCTGTTGAAGCAGGCCGAGGAGTGTGCGACCTTGGACGATGCCGTCGCCGATTGCTCGCTCGTGGTCGGCACTTCAGCATTGCAGCATCGCGAGTTACGTCATCCGGTACACCGGCTGGAGAAAGCCGCACAACTGATTCGCACAGAGCTCAACACTGGACGCGTTGCTCTGGTCTTCGGCTCCGAAAAAACAGGACTCTCAAAGGAAGACTTGAGCCATTGTCACTGGATTCTCCGCATTCCCACCCGCGAACAACACAGCTCGATGAATCTGGGGCAAGCCGTGGCGGTTTGTCTCTATGAGCTGGCGCGCACTCGCGAGGAAGTGAAGATTCGGCCCGAGTTAGGAGAAGAGGCGCGGCTTGCCTCATCGGCCGATCTGGAGCGGCTCAACCAAATCCTGGTGCAATCGCTCCAGGCAAGCGGCTATGTCAAACAGGGTGCTGAAGCAGCGACTCAAGGCAACGTCCGAAGACTGCTCCGCCGCTTCAATCTTCAGGCAATCGATGCAGAGCTGCTGCTGGGCATGCTGCGAAAAGTTCTCTGGAAGTTGGAGCAGCAAGGGTAATCATCGAATCCCAGACTTACCTGCTGACATCCAAAGGTCTTTAACTGGAAAGGACCGATTCAATGAGCAATCCCTCTGTCCTCGCAGAACAGGCCAACGCGACTACAACCATCCGCGGATATGGGGCAACATCTCCCACTTCCGCTGTGGCTCCGTTTTCCTTTGCACGGCGCGAGCCCCTGCCCAACGATGTCCAGATTGAAATTCTCTTTTGCGGAGTCTGTCACTCTGACCTGCATACGGTCCGCAATGAGTGGCAGAACACGATCTACCCGGTAGTCCCCGGTCATGAGATCGTCGGGCGTGTAACTGCCGTGGGCGATAAAGTGAAGCGCTTCAAGCCAGGCGATCTGGCCGGAGTGGGATGTATTGTGGATTCTGACCGGACCTGCCCCAATTGCCGCGCGGGACTGGAACAATTTTGCGATTCTGGTTTCATCGGTACGTACAACGGTGAAGACAAGCATCTGGGGGGCGTCACCTACGGCGGCTACTCAGAAAAAATCATAGTGGACGAGCACTTCGTCTTGCGCATTCCAAAAAATCTAGATTTGCCCGGCGTGGCTCCGCTCCTGTGTGCCGGGATCACGACTTATTCTCCGCTGCGGCATTGGAAGGTCGGCAAAGGGCAGAAGGTAGGAATCGTTGGGCTGGGCGGATTGGGGCACATGGGAGTGAAGCTGGCCCATGCCATGGGCGCGCATGTTGTTCTTTTCACCACCTCACCGGGGAAGAAAGAGGATGCAGCGCGGCTGGGCGCAAGCGAAGTTGTAATTTCCAAAGATCCGCAGCAGATGGCAAAACACGCCGGCAGCTTTGATTTCATTCTGGACACGGTTTCGGCCCAGCACGATGTGAACGCCTATCTCGAGCTGCTGAAGCGCGATGGAACGCTTACACTTGTGGGCGCGCCGGAGAAACCGCTTCCTGTCTCAGCCTTCAGCTTAATCTTCAAGCGCCGCCAGTTCGCCGGCTCGTTGATTGGAGGAATCGCGGAAACTCAGGAGATGCTCGACTTCTGCGCGCAGCACGGGATCGTATCTGACATTGAGATCATTCCCATCCAGCAGATTAATAAAGCTTACGAGCGGATGTTGCGAAGCGACGTGAAATACCGATTCGTGATTGATCTGGCATCGCTCAGAAGCTGAAGATTCACATCGGAGGGGTTGTGGCGACGGAAGGGACCTCATCCCTCCAGACGATAGCTGAATTCTTCAATCACCGGATTGGTCAGCACTTCTTTAGCAATGCGTTCGACTTCAGCACGAGCCGCGTTGTTGTCGAGAGCGCCATCCAGCGTCAGCTCAAAGAACTTTCCCTGGCGCACGGAACCGACGCCCTTGTACCCCATTTTGTTGAGCGCTCCATGGATGGTCTTGCCCTGAGGATCGAGCACTGTGGTCTTCAGCATGACGGTGACGTAAGCTTTCATGGATGATTCCGATTATAACGGGTGAATCGGCCGGCAAACCTGCGAGACAGCAAGGAAAAGCCCTCCCCGAAGGAAGGGCTTTTGCTGAAAGCAGGAACGATTATTTCTGGGCTGGCGTTGGAGTCGGAGATGGCGTCTGCTCCAGAATGATGCCGCCGGTGTTCTTTTTGGCCGCGGCTTCGGCCTTCTTCTTGCGCGCTGCCATCGCTTTGTCACTCCACTCATCAGCGGTCTTTTTGAGTTCAGCGCGCTGCTGGGCATCATCGCAAGTCATATCGTTGGCCTTGCGGCGGTACAGCAGGTTCATGTACGCCATGGCATCGTCATAATCCTGGCGCTTGTCAATGGCCTGTTGCAGCATCTTGAGGCCTTCATCAATGTTCCCGCCGTCTTTTTCTGAAAGCTGCTGGCAGAGCTTCTGTCCGGCTTTACCTTTCAGCTCGTCATCCACCTTCATGTCGTTCTTGGATTTGAGATCGGCAGCGTCTTTGTAGGATTGCGACCAGTCAATCACGCCCACGGAGTAATAGATTTCAGGATCATTAGGATCAATGGCAATGGCTTTCTTGTAGTACTCGCGAGCATTGTCGAAGTCCTTCATCTGCATGTAAAGGAATGCGATCCCTTTGAGGCTGTTGACGCTTGAAGGATCGCTTTCGAGCACCTTCTGATACTCATCAATGGCCTGCTTCGCCATCTTCACGTTATCCGGAGCGTCCACGCCAGGAACGTATTGCTGGGCGTAGGCTGTGGCGAGATAGAGCTTGGCGACTTTCAAGTCAGGATCGAGATTCACCGCGTTCTTGAAACGCTCAATCGCTTCTTCGTAGTTCGCGCCTTTATAGGCTTGCACGCCTTTGTTGAGTTGGTCGCGGGCTTTCAGTTTGTTGCAACCGGTTGAGATCAACAATGCGGCCAGGACGGCCAGGACCGCCCCGAGTCGTGCGCATGGTTTCATTTCTTCTGGCTCCTTACCAGAGTTCGGGATTTTGTGGAACGAGGCACCCTGAGGAGTCGCATCGTCTACTGGCCGGCTTCAACTTTCGCCGTAATCAGCCCGATTTTGTCCACCACCTGCGTACCGTGGGCGATGTCAATCACCGAAGCCACATTCTGGAACTCAACGTCGGGATCGCCCTTTACAAACAGGACACGCTCGGCGCGAGTCTTGAAAATGTCGGTGAGGCGGTTGCCCAGATTGTCCCAGGTCACATCTTCCTGGTTGATCTTCAATGTAGGTTTGCCTCCATTCGGAGGCTGAAGCACCTGGACCACGACAGTGCGATCGGTGGGGGTGGGCGGTTGGTTCGGCGGCGGAGGCTGCGGTACCAGCGCGTCCAGACCCTTGGGGGTCAGCGGTGTAATTACCATGAAAATAATCAAGAGTACCAGAAGAACGTCAATCAGCGGCGTAACGTTGATGTCCGCTGTTTGCCCTTTTCCCGGGCCTCCCATTGACATTGCCATAAATCAGTTTCCTCGCTTCTGCATCTGGCCTTACTGGTTGTGGCGCTGTTCCGTAAGCAACCCAAGCTGGTCCACGCCGGCAGAGCGGACGTTGTCCACCACTTCCACCACTGCCTTATATTTGGCGCGAGCATCAGCCCGCACGTACACGCGCTTGTCGGCGCGGCTGGCGAGACGGTCTTTCACTTTGTCCGTCAGTTCTTCCGGGCCGACCTTCTGTGTGTCAAAGAAAATGCTGCCGTCGCGCTGCACGGCGACCACGAGAGCATTTTCTTTTTCAGCGTCCGGCATCTGCATGGGGTTGTCGGTCTTGGCGAGTTGCACCTGCACGCCTTTTTGCAGCATGGGCGTGATGACCATAAAAATGATGAGAAGTACCAACATTACGTCCACCATGGGGGTGACGTTGATGTTGGAGTTTACCTTGGAACCTTCGTTCCGGACGACAATTGCCATCTCTTTGCTCCTGCCTTACCGGCGAACGACGCTGCTGCTGCGCTTGAGGAAGTAGTCCACCAGTTCGCTGGACGAGTTATCCATTTCCACGTCAAAGGCTTCAACTTTGCCGGTGAAGTAGTTGAACATCATGACCGCCGGGATGGCCACGAATAGGCCAAGCGCGGTGGTGACCAGGGCTTCAGAAATACCGCCGGCGACCGCTCCCAGACCGGTGGCTTTCTGCTCGGATATCTTGCGGAAAGCGTCGAGAATGCCGATGACGGTTCCGAACAGGCCCACGAAGGGAGAAGTGGAACCAATGGTTGCCAGGCCGCCGAGACCGCGCTTCAATTCGGCATGCACGATGGCTTCAGCGCGCTCCAACGCACGTTTGCTGGCTTCAATCTGCTCGCCGGGAATTTCGCTGGAATCGCCATGGGCCTTGAACTCCTGCAATCCGGCCGTCACCACTTTGGCCAAATGGCTTTTCTTGTTGCGCTCTGCTACGCGGATTGCCTCATCCAGCTTGCCTTCGCGCAAGGCGCCGGCGACAGCGGGTGCGAATTGCCGCGACTGTTTCCGTGCCGCGCTGAACGCGATCCAGCGGTCAATCATCACTCCAATGGACCAAGCCGACATAATCAGCAGAATGACGACGACGATGCGGGCGATCCAGCCCATCTGGTTCCACAGCGAGATCGGGTCCCAGTGCACACCGCTTTCCTCGCCGCCCTGGAAAAGCCAGAACGCGGCGATCTGAGCCTTGGCCAGCATGAGAGTTGCAATATTTGCCACGAGCATGAGTTTACATTTCCTCCTCAGAACATTAAAAACTTACGTTTGTGAAAAAGTTCCCTTCTGGAACTCTGGCAAACAAAACAGTGCCAGCCTGCGCGATCTTGAACTTGTTTGTGACCACCTTGGGAATCCGGACCTGAAAATCGCACTCAACATCCGGCTACTACATGTGGAACGTGACTTTTACCGTTGTCTCCACTTCCACCGGCTCGCCGTTCAGCAGGTAGGGTTTGTACTTCCATTGCTTCACCGCGTCCATAGCAGCCTGCGCCAGAATAGGATGCCCGCTGACCACATGAAGGTTTTCGATAACTCCAGACTTGCTGATGGTGGCGGCCAAAAGCACGTCGCCCTGGATGTGCGCGACCTTCGCCATTGGCGGATATTGCGGCTCGATCTTGCGCAAGAGATTGCCTTCCGCCACGCCGGACGAGACCCTCAGTTTTTGCGGTGTCGCCATCTTGGGAGGAGCCGCCGTGGAGCCTACGATGCTTCCGATCACGCCGCCCACCTGGCCGCCGGGAACACCGCCCACCACTCCGCCCATGACTCCGGTAGCGGGAGGGGTTTCCTCTTCTTTAATCATCTTGATGTCTTTAGGGATCTTGCTGGGCGCCCGCAGTTCGCCGTTCACCACCTCGCTGATCTTTTGTACTTTGGGCACAGGTTGCGCGGCGGGAGGCGGAGGTGGAGGTGGAGGCGGGGGTGGCGCCACCAGGAATGAATTGAGTTGGTGCAGTGGTAAAGCCTCTGTAATCAATAGAGGCAGCAAAATTAGAAACCCAACAATGACTGCTTCAATGATGAAGGAAATCGTCGTTGTGTATTTCTGATTAGTCCGGATCTTTCCCCCGGACTCCATTAAGCTGTCTTCAAACATCCCTGTTCTCCAATCCTGGGGAGCACTCAAATTATTGGACACCGGGACTGCCTGTATTGTTCCCAACCAGGGAAAAGTCTTCAGCTTATGCTTTGGCTCTCCCCTTGTTCTTCCCAGCCGTCGCGGGAACCGGCACATTCAGGGGCACTGAACGCCGGAGCCGCCAATCCTGATAAGCCACCAGCATGGGAGCAGCGACTGCGATGGACGAGTATGTCCCTATTAAGATGCCGATCACCAAGGCGAAGGAAAAGCCCTTAAGCACTTCTCCCCCAAATAAATACAGGGACAGGACCGTCAAAAACGTGAGTCCGGAAGTCAAAATCGTCCGGCTCAGAGTCTGGTTGATGCTGCGGTTCACAATCTCCGAGAGACTCTCCCGCCGCATCAGCTTCACGTTTTCCCTGATACGGTCGAACACCACGATGGTGTCATTCATGGAGTAGCCGACCAGGGTCAGAATCGCGGCGATAACAGTAAGGGATATCTCTTTGTTCGTCAAGGAGAACGCCCCCACCGTGATCAGAGTGTCGTGAAAAACCGCCACCACTGCGGCCACACCGTAGATCAACTCAAAGCGGAACCACAGGTACACCAGCATTCCGAGCAGCGAAAATCCTACTGCCAGCCATGCCTGCTGTTTCAGTTGGCCGCCCACCTGCGGGCCGACGATGTCGGCGCCTTTAATCCCAAAGTCGCTGGTGTAGAAGTCCTGCTTCAAGGACTCGACAGCCGCATCCGGAATCGCTCCCTTGAGTTGGTCGAGGCTCGATAGCACGCCGCCATGCACCTTGTCGCGCTGGTTCATCACCTCGCGCGCGATCCGGTCGTACTCAGCGGGATCGGCATGTAATGCGTCGCGAGTAGCCAGTGCGTCGCGAATGGCGGCGAAACCGATCTTGTCGCTGTTGTTCAGGTCCTGCTTGCCAGCCTGGGTGGTCGTTTCCAGTGCGGCAATGATCTGTTCTTTGCCACGAGAAAGATTGGCTTCGCTGGTTTCCTTTTCATCCAGCGCAACCACCACTTCATTGTTGGCGGGATCGCCAAAGCGTTGAATGCGCGCGTTGTGCAATCCTGCCTTATCCAGGTCGCCGCGGATCTGGTTATCGTTGGGCGCCTGCGCGAACTTCACATACACCAGCGTGCCGCCGCGAAAGTCCACGCCCAGCGGAATGCCGTGCCAGAAAATCATGGACATGATGCCGGCCACGCTGAAGATCAACGAGAAGGTCAGGAAGTACCACTTCTTGCCCAGGAAATCGAAATTTGGATTGTGAAAAAATTCCACTTTATCAACCTTTGAACTAGATACTCAGGGCCTCGCCGCGCTGCTTGCGGTTGAGGATTGCATCAAAAATCACGCGGGAAACGAACACTGCGGTAAACAGGTTCGCCAGCAGACCGAAGGTGAGCGTCACGGCGAATCCCCGCACCGGACCGGAGCCGACGAAAAACAGAATGATCGCGGAAACAATCGTGGTCACGTGCGTGTCCAGAATCGTTGTCCAGGCACGGTCGAAGCCCTGGTCCACAGCGGCAGCCGACGCCTTGCCGTGGCGCAACTCCTCGCGAATGCGCTCGAAAATCAGCACGTTGGAGTCTACGCCCATACCAACCGTGAGGATCACGCCGGCAATTCCCGGCAGCGTCAGCACCGAACTGGTAAAGCCCATAAAGCCCAGCAGGATTACCAGGTTCAGAATCAGCGCCACATCAGCGTTAATTCCCGCGCCGCGATAGTAAACCAGCATGAAGATGAGCACAGCCAACATTCCGGCCACGGCCGCTCTTACGCCGGCGCGGATGGAATCTGCTCCCAGCGATGGCCCAACGGTACGCTCGGTGAGGTAATGCAGACTGGCGGGAAGGGCGCCGGAGCGCAGCAGCATCGCCAAGTCCTTGGCGCTCTGGTCAGTAAAGCCGCCTTCGATCTCACCGGTATCGCGAATTTCGCTGCGGATAGAAGCAAACTCGCGGACCTTATTGTCCAGCACAACGGCCAAATAGTGGTTTGGGTCAGGGCCAGTCTCGTTGTGGGCGGAGGTAAACGCGCCGAACTTGTTGCCCGCTGCTGCTGTCAGGTTGAAGTCCACATTCGGACGTCCCGTGCTGTCGGTGCCTACGCGGGCATCGCGGATATCAGTGCCGCCGACCACCGGAATTCTGCCTACGATGAAAACGCGGTCGGAAGTTCCCGCTCCGCCTGCGGCGCCGTGCATTAGCACGGTTCCGGGGGGCAGCACGCCGCCGTGCGCCTGCAAGGCTGCCTGTTCGCTGTCGTACCCGCTCTGGTTGTCAAAGCCCTGCCGCAACTCAAGGCGCGCCGTGGACTGAATAATATCTTTCACGCGGCCGGGGTCATCTACACCGGGCAACTGCACCAGAATTTCGTTATTCCCCATGCCGTTGCGCTGGATCACCGGCTCGCTCACGCCCAGGCTGTCCACGCGGTTGCGGATGGCCTCAATAGATTGGTCCACCGTGCGCGTCTTCAGATCATTGACCGCGGCGGGCTTCATTGTGAGCGTCCAGGAATTTCCGGCGCCGCTGATCAAGTCGTAATCCCGCAATTGGTCACTCACGATGCCGCGCAAGGTGGAAGCCGCATCAATCGAGAGCCCTTTGATCTCAATTCTTTCCGGCTGGTTCTGCGGGTCGGGCTTGCTGACGTCGCTGAAGGTGACCTTCGCCTTCTGCAAGCCGTCTTTCAGCAACTCCACGGCATGGTCAGTCTCCGCGCTCACGGCTTCATTCACCATCACCTCAAGGATGAGGTGGGTGCCGCCCTTCAGGTCCAGGCCCAGATGGATGCGGTTCAGCACCGCCTGCTTCAGGCCGTCGCCGCTCAGGCTGCCGGGAATGCCAAAAATGCCGTAAACAAACACGAGCAGGATTGCAATAATGAGGGCTGTTTTGCTAAGTAAGTTCTTCTGCATTAGGACTTCACTTGTTCAGGATTTTTTGCTTTCGTCGTCGCGGGCCACGGAAGCCACGGACGATTTTGAAATTTCCAGGCGCAAATTGTCGGGCGGTACCCGAAGGTGTAATGCGTCTTCCTTTACTGCAATGATAACTCCGCGGATGCCGCCGTTGGTGGTCACGCGGTCTCCGTTCTTCAGATCATTGACCATCTGCTGCCAGCGCTTCTGCCGCTTTTGCTGGGGGAGAATGAGCAGCAGATAAAAGATGGCGAAGATGAACAGCAGCGGCAGCCACATCACTGTGCTCAATGATCCGCCGCCGGACTGAAAGAGAAAGATTGCTGAGATGTAGTTTGCCATCGTTCGCAGAGTTACGCCGCGCAGCCCAACACACACTGGCACTGCTTTGTACCGCTGATGAATCCCGCCCGGGCCTTCCCGCACCTGACCTGCACGTGCCGGAGTAATTCGGAGGTTTTCTGGCGCCTGAATCCGGGGAACTCAGGCCATGGACACATTTCCAGAGACAATTCCTGAGAGGTCCCCGAGTGCTATAGCATGACGTACCCTTCGCATGGTGTCAAGATAGAAGGCCAGATTGTGCACCGTGTTGAGCACCGCAGCCAGCGGCTCTCCGGCGACGAACAAATGCCTGAGATAAGCCCGGCTGTAGCGCGCGCAAACCTTGCAACCGCATTGCGGATCGAGCGGCCCCTGGTCCTGAGCAAAGCGCAGGTTCTTGATATTAAGCCGCCCCTCTGAGGTAAACAGCAGCCCATGCCGCGCCGCCCGCGTCGGCAGGACGCAATCCATCATGTCCACTCCCATCGCGGCATAACGAACAATTTCTTCCGGATAACCGACGCCCATCACGTAGCGCGGCTTGTCTTTGGGCAGGACTTCGAGCGCCGCGGCGATCATCTCCAGAGTCTTCTCGCGCGGCTCGCCCACGCTTAGCCCGCCGATGGCATAGCCGGGAAAATCGAGTTCCACGGTTCGCTCCGCCGACTCGCGCCGCAGCCGGGCATTCATTCCTCCCTGCACAATTCCAAACAGCGCCTGCGTCTTGCCCGCCTGCTCTCCGCTCCACGGAACTTCATGTTTGTGTGCTTCGAAATATTCGTGGCTCCGTCGCGCCCAGCGCAGCGTCATCTCCAGCGATTCGCGCAGCCGGCTTTCTTCCGCCGGATACTCCGTGCACTCGTCGAAGGCCATAATGATGTCAGCGCCGAGCGCGATCTGGATTTCCATGGAGCGCTCGGGAGTAAACAGGTGCGACGATCCATCCAGATGCGAGCGGAACGTGACTCCTTCTTCTGTCAGTTTGCGCAGATCGCTCAAGCTGAACACCTGAAAACCGCCGGAATCGGTAAGAATCGCGCGCTCCCAGCTCATGAACCGATGTAGCCCGCCAACACTGCGAATCAGTTCATGCCCTGGCCGAAGATAAAGATGATAGGTATTGCCCAGGATGATCTGCGCGTCCAGGTCCTCCAGCGTGTCCTGCGGGACGGCCTTGACTGATCCGGCGGTCCCGACAGGCATAAAGGCCGGCGTTTCAATTTCACCGTGCGGGGTGTGCATGCGCCCCAACCGGGCCGAACCAGTCTGGGCGTCAATGCGGAAGGAGAAGGACACGTACGAATTCTATTCCGGCAGGAAGGATGGCCCGAACTTTGGAGACGGACTTCTCAACTCAAATGCAGTAACCCATTCTGCCACCAGTGTGGGAAGCCGCTCAACCACTTCATGTCCGAAGAGAACTTCGTCAACGTATCCCATGTGCAGCATGTCAATAATCCTGCAAAGATACGACTTTCCACACGTCCACCAGGTGAAGAATCCGTCCACCATCAAGTAGTGCTTCACATCCACTTTTTCATGTTCCAGTAGCTCTTCCAACTCCATTCCGTCCAAAAGCGTTTCGTAAACGCCGTCAGCCACCCGGCTGCCAAATGTCGTCGTGTAGTAGTACTCCTTGATCTCCCAAACCGCTATTGGATTGATGCTGCTCGGGAATGCGCCGTCCACTCTCCGCGCCAAAGTCCGTAGCGGAACTCCAGCTCTTGTTACGGTCGTTAATCTCCGTGGGTCAAAATCGCACTCGCGACCTCCGATTCCACCTTCGACAATCATATTTGCTATTCCGGTCAGATAGGCTGGCGCTCGCTTTTCTCCCTTTTGTTTGTTCATCGGAACCGGGCGTTTTGTAACGCTTTTGCGCCGAAAAGCTTCGAATTCCGCTTTGGCCCGCAAGCTATCCATTAACTGCGGCCGAACGACATTGTTCAGAACTCGCGCGCGATATTGAAAATACTCAAGAAGAGTTATCCCAAAAGGCGTTGGTGCATTTCCCTGGATCACATGGTCCGAGGAAAGGCTCAGAAATGTAAATGCCTTCTGAAGCTCCTGAATCGTGGGAACTTTCACCTGTTGGGATTTGTCCGTATAGCCAAGTTCCTGACTCAAAGAACGCACGTTGGCCCAGAAATGCTTTGGAAGGCGCAGAAACCGAGAATCAGGAGTCACCGGAGGCCTTCAAATCGGCGGACAAATTCGGTCAATGAAAGATTCAGAGCCATGCAGAGCTGTTGCAGCTCAAGGAGATCAAGACGGCGCTCCCCGGACTCATACTTGCTCACAAACGATTGGGGTTCGCGAAGCTTTTTAGCGAGTTCGGTTTGCTTCAGGCCGGCTTCCTGACGAATTTGACGCAATAATTCGAGCAGACGGTCCCGCTCAACCTGTCGTTTTTTCATACCGATTTGCTAGGATCATAGGTGCGCTTGACGTCTATCCCAAAACAGGATATTATCGGCGCGAATGCTAGGCGAATCCATGCAGTTTATTCTCTTCGATGAGTGCTCCGCGCCGCGAGAAGTCGCCCCATTTTCCTGTCAGTTGCTGAAATGGATCGGCAACAAGCAACGTTTTGCCCATGAGATCGTCTCGTACTTCCCCAACAAATTTGAACGCTACTTTGAGCCGTTTGTCGGCAGCGGCGCGGTACTGGCAACTTTGGTCCCAAATGACGCCATTGCTTCCGATACCTTCCGTCCGTTGATTGAGATTTGGCAAATGTTGCGAAACGAACCGGAAATGCTCAAGGGTTGGTACACGTCGCGGTGGCAGTTGTTCAAGCAAGCTCCGAACAAAGTGGCAGGATACGAGCGGATTAAACAGGCCTATAACAGCAGCCCCAATGGAGCAGATCTCTTATTCCTGTGCCGGAGTTGTTACGGTGGTGTAGTCAGATTCAGGCAAACGGATGGATTCATGTCGACTCCTTGCGGCATACATGAACCGATTTCGCCCGATTCGTTCGCCACGCGCGTCGATGAATGGCACAGGAGAACCGCTAGTACCGAGTTTCTAAACATTCATTATCAGGATGCGATGGAAATGGCCTCCGAGGGAGACCTCATTTATTGCGATCCGCCATATACCCATACTCAAAGCATTCTTTATGGCGCGCAAGCCTTCGATTTGGGGAATTTGATGCGTGTGATCCGCTCCTGTAAAGACCAGGGTGTATTTGTCGCGCTCAGCATTGACGGAACAAAGAAATCTGGGACTAGGCCCTGCCCGCTTCCAATTCCAGATGGACTATTCGAACGAGAAATATTCGTGAACTGTGGCCGCTCAATGTTGAAGCGGTTTCAAATGAATGGCCGTTCGCTTGAGGAAGAAGTGGTAGCCGACCGACTGCTGCTTACCTATTAAACTGCCAAAATCCACGTAGTGCCCAGCAGCGTGCGCCCCCTCCCGCGGACCATTCCAACCTGCGTACAGAACGGAGCCAGCCTCCCAAGAGCAAGTATCTTGTTCACGGCGACTCTTCGCGTTCATCGAGGAGGGCTTCTACGCCATCATTGCCCGCGACCCTGCCAGTCCGAATTTTGAGCAAGTCAGCTACTTTCAACGGAGCTTTGGGAAGCCGCATCTTGCCGGAGGCGACCAACAGCAGTTCTCCCTCACTGCTTTCGTCTGCTGCGAACGGAACCAGTTTGGCCACCGGGAGGTTTCGGTCGCGAATGACGATCTCCTCGCCTCCTTTGACGAATGTGAGATATTTGCTCAGCCGGTTCTTAAGTTCGGCCACATTGACGCTTACCATGGTTATCTCCTGATGGCTATTATAGCCATGAAGGGCAAAGTTCCTGGTATCGTAATTAAGATTTAAGAATAGAACCGTGTCTTCGAGTCTGGCCGCCACCGGAATCCTGCTCACACCTGGGTTGAGTAACAGAGATGATTAGCCCCGCCCGTTCGAAATCTGCAGATGCCGGCTTGCCGGCGTGCAACCGGACGCTGGTATTGGCCGTACGCATCTTGAGAGCTTCCGCCTTCTTTTTGTGCAGTGTGGTGATAGCCGTATTGCTTTCTTACGAAGGGCCTGCACAAGATCTCGGCAAGACGCTGAATGTAAGCTGTGGCGACAAATTCGCCGCGAAGGACGTCAAGAGTTCTACGCTGGTCTCACCTCGGAATGAGAGCCGCGCCTATTCTGAAGTCTCAGTGACGGCGAGCGCCGGAAACTGCGCGAACAGCTCACGATTGTTTGTTCAGTCACCATCAAGCGGCAAAGACTACAATCTCGTCTTTCTTCAGGAACCAACCGAGATGCAACGAGGCAACGGAATCCGAATGGTGGATTGGTCGAGCGACGGCCGAAGCTTGCTGTTTGAAGTAATTCTCTGGCAATACGGCTCTGATGCGGGGTCCCAGAAGAACATTCTGATTTACGACAGCCGGGACGGCGTATTCTCGCGGCTTGGACTCGACGATTTCATCGGACATTTCGGCGAGAGCTGCCTGGTAACGGTCAATCCTTTGGGATTTTCTCCGAACGATCAACCGATCTTGGAGATTACGGCAAAACAGGATTATGACGAAGAAGGTCATCCACTCAGTCCTGCCTGTAACGAACAGAAGGGGCTCTGGTCGTATGATCGGTCCAGCTACAAAATGAACGCTCTCGCTTCGGGAACCGTTGTTCAGCACTGGGGAACGATTCCAGCTCAGCCAGAGATCAGGTGAGCGAGCCCTGCCCACTGTCCGCTTCCAATGACAGTTGACGCTAATGCTTCTCAGCCCTCACAATACTTGTTTCTGAGGTGCGTATGCTGGCTTACCTGTTCGTGCTGATTGCTGTGGCCGTGCGTGTTCTTGCCGGAACCGGAACGTTTGCCACTCTGGGCTTTACTCCTGTCGGAGCGTCGCTCCTGTTTTTCGGATCGCGGATGCCGCGCAAGCACCTCTGGGCGCCGGTGGCGCTTTTGATCGCTTCTGACCTTTATCTGAATTACAAGGTTTACGCTTTCCCGCTCACCTGGGACCAGGTTGTTACCTGGGCGTGGTACGCCGGAGCCTGCGGCATCGGAATGCTGCTGCGCGGGCGCGTGAAGCCGTTGTATGTTGCCGGCGCCGCGGTGGGCAGCGCCGTTTCATTTTTCCTAATCAGCAACTTCGCCGTCTGGCTGGCCGGCAACTTGGGCTACGCGAAAAATCTTGGTGGGC
>JAICYU010000005.1 GCA_025934025.1 Terriglobales bacterium | reverse complement strand
GGACTGGTAACAACGAGATCGACCGACTCGCTCTTAAGATCGCGCATGTATTCCAGCGAGTCACCCAAGACGATTTGACCTTGTTTCGCTCGGTGGTAAATGGTCATGTGGTTTCCTGCCGCAAATCTGACATCCCGTTGAATATAGCACAGGTGAATGGAAGGCGAATTTCTCTTTTCGGATAACCGATCAGCAAGGTCATGCGAACCCGCAGGGAAATCTCATCTGGCGGATGCCCTTCTGGTAAAGGATGGCGCGCTCGGGGCTCTGAAAAATGATGTTGTTGCGGGGATAGCCCAGTTCCAGCTTCTTCTTGATCTCCTTTTCGAGATCATCTTTCAGATCCTTGGCTTCCCAGTAGCCGTGCTTGAGAGTGAACGTGTCTAGGACAGCGCCATCCACGATGACCGATTTGCTCCGGGGCAGCGCAATGCGGTATTCGGGAACCAGCTTCCAGCCGAGCGGCCTGGCGCAGCTATCGAGCAGTGAGGCAAAGGCCGCGCGCACCGCCATCTCGTGGCTGATGTTGAGCTGGCCAAACTGGTTGAGAGCGGCGTAGTAATCGCGCACTTTGGCGCTGGTGGGTTTCAGGTTCAGTTGCATGCGGCGTAGGTTGAGCGAAGTTTAGCACAGCGGGACGCGCAGGCTCGCAGGACGATAGGTGGGAACACCTGGAAGAATCGGGTCATCGGGTGATCGGAAGGCGCTGTGCGCGACTCGGGAACGGACTGGGCTAACAGAGCACCCGGAAAAACGCATCGCAATCGTAAGTAGCTGAAAAGACTACAAATAAAAATGCTCCCAAGAGTGATATTTTTGTTGACACGGGACAGAATTACGGAATAGGATATTTGACGGTAGCTAAGAAAGGAGAATTCGAGAAACAAAAGAAATGATGGCGCCAGCCGAATAGAAAACACTAACGAGCTAATACTGAGGCCCCAAGCCTCAGCGCCGCAAAAAATCGCAAGCCACAAATCACCTTCCTGAATGAGGACCCACGAACATGATCACTTCCACTGATAATTCCACGATCGAGCCCACGAATCACGCTATTACTTCCGCTGTCGAGCGCATTAATTCTGCCGGCCAGCCCACGATGCTAACCACCAACCAAGCCGCTCATGAACCGTTCCAGGCGGGCCTGCCGCCAGTCTGCCCGGAAGACTTGGCTGAAGACGCCTGCCAGGTTCCTGAGGGGCAGGCGCAACCTGCAAAGCTCCACATGCCGGAAGCAAAGATCCCGGATACAGGCGGGAAGTGGGTTCGCCTGGAGGTGAAGAGTCCGGCATGGAACGCGGAAAAGCAGCGTGTGATTGCCGTGATCCGGGAGTGCGCGGAGAAGTTGGGAAGGGCCCCGACGCAATTCGAGCTGGGCAAAATGACTGGGATCACGCGCTACATGGTCCAGAAGTATTTTGTGACTTACGCGCAGGCGATGAGGGAATGCGGGTTTGAACTTGTGGGAGCAGGCGTGAAGCAGCCCACGGAGACGTTATTCGAAGATTGGGCCAGGGTCACGCGTGAACTGGGCCGAGCGCCGAAGGTTTTGGAGTATTCCCTGCGCAGCCGGTTCAGCGTGCGTCCGCTGATGCGGCGGTTTGGAGGCTGGAATGCGGCGAACGATGCGTTGCTCAAGTATGCCAAAGAAAATGGCCGGGAGAGCGAGCTGAGGATCAGCGCGGAAAATAGTCAGCAAAGTGGACCAGCAGGAACCGCAGCTTGCACCGCTGAATTTACCTCTGGATTAACCGCCGGCTCAACCGCGGAGCTGAACCGGTTGCCGTATGGAGAGTCGTTGAACCCGTTTCCGATGGCGCACGCGCCAACGAACGAAACCGGGGTGGTGTTCGCCTTCGGCATGCTGGCGAAGGAGTTGGGATTTGTAATCCAGTCCATGCAAACGGCCTTTCCGGATTGTGAAGCCCTGCGCTGGGTAAATGGCTGGTGGGAGCGGCTGAGAATTGAGATTGAATATCAGAGCTTCAATTTCGTGAAGCATCGGCACGATCCGAAGGGATGCGACCTGATTGTGTGCTGGGAACACAATTGGCCGGAATGTCCGCTGGAGGTGCTGGAGCTGAGGCAGGTGGTGAAGAATCGGGTCATCTGAAGAGCAGAGAATCTGATCGCTGACAACGCTGAGCACGCTGATATTCGCAACTAAAGAGGAAGTTCAGTTGCTCTCAATCGGAATCTGCGGAAATCAGTGGTGTCAGCGCGATCAGCGGGCAGGTTTTGTCCTGGCAGCAGAGAATCTGATCGCTGACAACGCTGAGCACTCTGATATTCGCAGATAAATAGGAAGTTCAGTTACTCCTAATCAGAATCGGAATCTGCGGAAATCAGTGGTATCAGCGCGATCAGCGGGCAGGTTTTGCTTCGCCTACGCGCGGTTGAAGTTGCTCTGGTCGGTTTCGTCTTCCGCAGCGTGCCGTCGCAGGATGTTGGGCAAATTCTGGGAAAACGCGGAACGCGGCATCACCACGTCGCAACCGGCTTCCTGGGCCTTCATCTTCAAGTCGCCCTGCACGTGCGAGACGAAGCCGACGATCGAAGTAGGCTTCTTAAACTTGGAGCGCATCTTGGCGATGATGGAAAGCGGCTTGATGCTGTTGCTGTTCAGGTCAACCACAATCAGCGAGGGCTTTTCTTCAGGGTTCTCGCCGGTCTTTTCCGCGATCTCTTTTTCCGATTTCACGAACTCAACCTTTACATTGAGCTTGCGTGAAACTTCCTGGATCTTGGCCAGGAAAAAGAGGTCGTCAATAAAGGCGTAGATGCGGGTGGGCGCGTCTTCGCGCTGGTGCACCGGCTCCATGTTGGGCACCGGAGCAGCGCCGTTGCGGAAACGATCACCCTGAGTGCCGGCGCCGTTCTGGTTGCGGTAGCTATGGTCCATGGGGCCGACGAAAGCGCTGGAGCCGCGCCGCTGCCCCCGGCCGCGATTCTGCCGGTTGGAGCGGTTCTGGCCGTCTCCGCCGCCATGCCGACGCTGACCTTGGCCTTGACTTTGGCCCTGGCCTTGAGGCTGATTGGGATTGTTCTGAGAATGTCCGCCGAAACTGCGTTTACGACGCCGCTTCTGCCGGTTCCCCGGGTTGTGCGGCTGCTGAGGTGCTTCATTCATGCTGTTATTACCTTGAGTTCTGGTCAGTCTTGCCGGAAGTCCTACTGTGGAAATGAGTTCGCCTGGATAGGGCGAGATCAGCTCCGGCTGAGTTCAATCAGTGAAATCTTCTGTATTATCAGCGCCTTGGCGCGAGCCAGCCGCATCGGAATGGGCGGCAATTTGAAGACTTCGCGATGTTATCACGAACGGGACGTTCCATGCTCAAAAATCCGCAATCCCGGCCAATTCGGGGAAGGGAATGTGGAATTTGGAGAAATGGTGGGCGCTATAGGATTCGAACCTATGACTTCCACCGTGTGAAGATGGCACTCTACCGCTGAGTTAAGCGCCCACTGCCGGCCCGTTCTTACCTACAGTGGGTAAAGAATATTTTAACAGACAGCAGGAGAATCGGGCGATCACACCAATTGCCAGAATCGCCGAAATTGCCAAGATTGAAAATTGAGCTCCCGCCGGATCCGTTCCGAGCATGGGACAAACGGTCAAGACAGACAGAACGGGTCGCCGTGACCGTGGCTCCGGAATACAATAGACTACTTTCGGGCGAGCTGCCGTAACCCGGCCGGCTGCAACTTTTTGTGGCAGGAAGGGTTAAAGCGGGTGTGAGCAGCGTAGCCCTAAAATCGGGATGGTTGATGCCCACGGCGATTGATACCAGGGCGCGGGGTGTTGCAGCAATGGCAGCAGGCCAGGTGCCTTACGATTCGCTCACAGACGCAGAAGTCATGCTCCGCGTAGGAGCCCAGGACGATACTGCGGCTTATGAGTATCTGGTCCAGAAATTTCATCGTCCGATTATCGCGTTCATGTACCGCATGACGCGCAATCAGGCGACGGCGGAAGAGCTGGCCCAGGAAACGTTTCTGCGCGTCTACCGGTCGCGCCAGAGCTATGCGGCGGAAGCCAAGTTTTCCACCTGGCTCTATCGCATAGCAACCAATTTGGCCGTCAACTACGCCCGCGACCATAAGACGGAAGCGACGCCGGGCAAGGTCGTGAGCCTGGACGAGCCGGACGAAGAAACCGGGACGACGCTGGACGTCGCCGACCCGACGATGAACGTGGAACAGCACCTCCTGCGCCAGGAGCGGCTGGCCGCTATCAAGAAACACGTGCTGGCGTTGCCGGAAAAACAGCGCGCCGCCGTGCTGATGCACAAATATCAGGGCATGAATTACAGCGAGATTGCCAGCGTCCTGAAGTTAAGCGAATCCGCCACTAAGTCTCTGCTCTTTCGCGCTTACGAAGCGCTGCGGGAGCGGTTGAAGGAATTTGTATGATTACCTGCAAGAATGTACGTGAAAACCTGATGGATGCTCTGGCCGAAGAGCAGACCTCACCGGAGGTGCTGGCCCACCTCCGCCAGTGCGGAACATGTTCCGCCGAGCTTGATGGGCTGCGCAAAACCATGAGCCTGCTCGACGAGTGGGAGGTCCCGGAGCCTTCTCCTTATTTTTTGACCCGGGTAAAAGCGCATGCTAGAGAAGCGCAGCAGAAGGCGCCGGTACACGCGGGTCCTCTGGCATGGTTCCGCAGGCCGGTGCTGGCCGCCACATTTGCCGCAGTGCTGGCAGCGGGCGGAGTGGTTTTGCGCCTGAGCGTCTTTCAGACTGAAGCGCCGGCAACGCCCCAGACCGGAACTGCCGTGGCCGACATCGAACAACTCGATAAAAACGCGGACGTACTGGTCAATACAGATTTAATTGACGAGCTCAGCGGCGCTCCGTCAGATGATGTTGCCGAGCCGTAAACTTCTCGGGGGAGAATTTCCGGTGATAACAATGAGAGCGATGGGAACAGCAGTCTCAGCTTGTGCGCTGGGACTTGCTGCCTTTGCCACGCCCGTTTCTTCAGTTCCACAAACACGATTCTTGCTGCAATCTCCTGGGCCACAGAAAAGTCCGAACCAGAATAAAGGTAGCGGCCATGACGCCCAGCAGTCGCGCAAAATGGGCGACTGGCTGCGTGAGCACAGAAGCCTCCCTGTTGACCAGCAGGAAAAGATTCTGGAAAGCGATCCCAACTTCCGACGGCTTCCCAAAAATCGCCAGGATGCGTTGAAGGAGAGACTGCGCAAGTTTGCCGGCCTCCCGCCGCAGCAACAGGACCGTGCCCTGCAACGCATGCAGTTCATGTCATCATTGAGCCCGGAGCAGCGAAAAGAAATTCGGGATGCCAACCAGCAGCTCCAAACGCTTCCGCCGGAGCGCCGCGTGATGGTGCACGCCGCCGTGCGGCACCTGCGGCAGATGAGCCCTCAGGAGCGCCAGCAGACGCTTGAATCAGACCGTTTCCGCAGCACCTTCTCTCCTCAGGAACAGAACATCCTGAAACAGCTTGCTTCCATTGAAGTTGGCCAGCAGAAGAGCGCTCCGAGTCCGACGGCCTCGCCAAACAAGTAGATAGAAAGCTGGCCGGTGCAGCCCCCGACCAGCCAGGCATTCGGCTACACGAACTGCGGAAACCGTTTTCGGTGAGAAGGGCATTCATCCAGGGGCTAAAGCCCACGGCTACGGGAAGAGTTGCGGCACGACTGAAGTCATGCCCTGACACTTCTCCTCCCTGTCGGCTACACGAACTGCGGAAACCGTTTTCGGTGAGAAGGGCATTCATCCAGGGGCTAAAGCCCACGGCCACGGGACGAGTTGCGGCACGACTGAAGTCATGCCCTGACACTTCTCCTCCCTGTAAGTTTTCGCAGATCTTTACGCCGCTTTCCCTCTTACCGGCCCCTTGTTCACGCCGATCTTGATCTGCTTTGGTTTTGCCTCAGCACGCTTGTTCAGCGTGATCCTCAGCAGGCCATTGTTGAATTCCGCGTTGATGTTTTCCGCATCCACGGTGGAGGGTAGCGTGAAGGAGCGGGTAAAGCGTCCGTAGCTCCGCTCGCGGCGATGGTAGTTTTCTTTCTTCTCTTCGTTCTCCAGCTTGCGCTCGCCGCTTATCGTAAGCACGTTGTTCTCTACCCGGACGTCAACGTCCTTTTCGTCAATGCCGGGCAATTCAGCCTGCAAAGTGATGTGGTGCTCGTCTTCATACACATCAACTGGGGGCAGGAAACTGGGTGAAGTAAGCGACTGCTCGCGATTTCGCACGAGGCCATAGGGATTGGATGATTGATTGAAAAAATCACTGAACGGGTCCACCGATGCCAGGTCGGCAAATGGGTCCCAACGCGTAATGTTTGCCATGGTCTTCTCCTTTTTCATAATTGTTGGATTTATGAATAACTGATTTGCAAGCTTCTGAAGAGCCCCCAACTCAGAAAGCTCTGGCGTGAGGCTGCATGAACGAACACGATAAAAAAGAACAACGCTCCGCCTGAATCAGGCGACTTTGTTCTTGTGTTCGGAGTCAGGAGGTGAGCGTTTGCTGGAGCCAGGCCTGATCTGCGGATCCGCACTGTTGAACATGCTGTCATCATCGAACGCCGCGCCTTCGACTTCCTGGCTAACCGAGGGATGCAGGCGGCCTTCTTTGGTGCTGGGCGTTTGCGCGACGTTTCGTGCTCCGGTCGCGTCCGAGTGGTCGGTTTTTACAACATCGTCTGCCGGGTGCTGCTCAGAATGAGGGTTTGGACTTGATTCGGCAAGAGCTTCGGGTTGATCAGATTTCTTCTGCGCCATTTTCGTTTCCCTGATTGCTAGGATGACATTGATTCAGAGCCGGATGGCGTGAAATCGAGAGCGCATTCGCAAAAAAGTCAGCGCTTGTTTTCGCGGCGGGCTTTGGCCCAGCCTTCTTTCGTGGTCTGGCGCGAACGGCCCAGGGCGAGCGCGTTCTCAGGAACGTCCTCAGTGATGGTGGAACCGGCGGCGACATAGGCATCGCGGCCAATGCGCACCGGCGCAACCAGAGTAGAGTCGCTGCCGATGAAAGCGCCGTTTTCAATCGTGGTACGATGTTTTGCTTTCCCGTCGTAATTGCAGGTGATGGTGCCGGCGCCCACGTTCACGCCTTCGCCTATGTCGGCGTCCCCAAGATAGGTGAGATGGTTGGCTTTTGATCCCCGGCCGAGACGCGCTTTCTTGGTCTCGACGAAGTTGCCCACGTGCGCTCCTTCGCCGACCTCGCTCTCCGGCCGAAGGTGCGAGTAGGGACCGAGAAGAGCGCCGGCAAGAATTCTGGACTGATCAATGATGCAGCCTGGGCGGACCAGGACTTTGTCGCCAAGCTCGGAATCGCTGATCACGCTGAAAGATCGGATGCGGCATTCTGAGCCGATCTTCGTTCTGCCCAGAAGCTGAACAAAAGGCTCGATCACAGTGTCCGGCCCAACCTGCACGTCAGAATCAATCACGCAGGTTTCAGGCCCATAGATGCTCACTCCTTCCGCCATAAGCTGCCGGCACTTGCGCGCTCGCAGTTCGCTATCAAGCGCGGCAAGTTCGGCCAGTGTGTTGGCGCCCAGCACCTCAGCCGGATCGTCTGCTTTCAGTGCAACCACCTTGGCCCTGGATTTCACCAGCAGAGCAGCCATATCGGTGAGATAAAACTCGCGGTGAGCATTGTCTGTGGTCAGGCGGTCAATGTTCGCAAACAGCGGCTTGGCGGCGAACGCGTAGATTCCGGAGTTGATCTCGCGCGTCTTTTGCTGCGATTTGCTGAGCGCCTTCTGTTCGACGATGGCTTTGACCTGATCGCTGCGCGAGGTAGCGCGAATCACGCGGCCGTAGCCGAACGGCTCGGGCGGTTCGGCCGTCAGGATGGTCATTGCCGCTTTCCGGTTGAAATGGAAATCGCGCACCCGGGTGATGGTTTCCGGCCGGATCAGCGGAACATCGCCGGAAAGCACCAGGAGATTGTCATAGCCCTGCACCTGCTCGCGCGCGCACATAATTGCGTGCCCAGTGCCGCGCTGTTCCGGTTGCATGACAAACTGCACGCCAGTGTGCGCCACCGCCGCGCGGACCTGCTCAGCCTGATGCCCAATGATGACGTGAATGTGGTGGGCGGGAACCACCTGCTGAGCGGCGGCGATCACATGGGCCAGCAGCGGCTTGCCGCCGATTTGATGCAGCACCTTGGCGCGGGCGGACTTGAACCGTGTTCCTTTGCCGGCCGCCATGATGACAATGGCAAGTTTGCCTGCGGCTTGAGTGTTTCCGCGCGCCATCAGCGGCCTCCGGCAACTTGCAGTTCCTGCGTGGAGGTGTGCACCAGGCGAAACAACTCACGGCAAAGCCGGTCAGTATCGTGGCGAACCATCTCGTGCTCTTCGAGGAAATTTCCTGCGATGCATCGCACACCCAGGGCTTCAACGGCTGCCGCATCGCAAACCACTGGCTCGGCTCGTTCAGCGGCATAGCGTTGTTGCATGGCTTCTGAAACGGCGGAAGAATTCACCAGCGCGTAATTGAAAATACCGTTTCCGGCATGAGTATGAATTGCTGCAATGTGCTGGGAGGCGCTCAAATGCAGGCTTTCATTGGCCTCCGTCATCAGATTGCAGATGAAGATCTTCAGCGCCGGAGATTTTCTGATCGCTTCAGGAATTCCCCGCACCAGCAGGTTGGGAATCAAGCTGGTGAAGAGCGATCCGGGACCGATGGTGATCACGTCGGCACGCGCAATGGCGTCAAGAGTTTCCGGCAGCGGCTCCGGATGAGCAGGAACGATCGTGAGCTCCACAATCCTCTTCTCGCTGGCGCTGATGTTGGTTTCGCCGCGCACATGCGAGCCATCGTCCATCGCCGCTTCCAATTCAACGTTGGCTGCGGTGGCTGGAAGTATGTGTCCGCGGGTAGCGAGGATCTCTGAAGCTTTTTTGACCGCTACGGCGAAGTCGCCGGTCATTGCGGTAAGCGCCGCGAGAAACAAGTTGCCGAAACTGTGACCTTCCAGATCGCCGGAACTGGAAAAACGGTGCTGGAAAAGTTTGGAGAGCAGGTTCGCGTCTGCGGAAAGCGCGACCAGGCAGTTGCGGACGTCTCCGGGAGGCAGCATGCCCAGTTCGCGGCGAAGCCGGCCGCTCGAACCGCCGTCGTCGCTCACCGTAACCACGGCGGTCAGCTCAGAAATGTAGTTGCCGACAGGCTGCGCGTCCCCTGGAGCGACGGTGTAGCGTTTGAGCCCGCGCAGCAAGGTGGAAAGCCCCGTGCCTCCGCCGATCGCAACCACACGAATGCCCCGCCCGGGGCGCGCATGAAGCGGTTCGGAGTGCGGACGAACTTTCAGATTCAGTACCTTTTCTGGCCGGAGGCTGGTGACTGCTCGTTCGGCTCAGGATAGAGCAGTTCGGTAAAGCGGGGATCGTCGGCCATGTTCTGGAAATCTGAGTCATTGCGCGCCTGGAATCGGTTCTGCGGGTTCAGGCGGATGGCCTCACTCAAGTTCTTAAGAGAACTTTCGACTTGGCCGGTAAGGCAGTCAACAACCGCAAGACCGTAAAACCCGAAGTCTACTTTGGCGTTTTGTTTCAGGATCTTATCCAGATGCTGGCGTGCCTGGTCGTATTGTGCCCGGTTGATGAGCGAAACGGCGTAATCAAAGTGCTCTTCCGGAGTCTTAAAGCTGGCTGAGACATCGTTAAGCTGCTGATTGCATGTGCTCAGGTGGACGCGCGTGCGGTCGGCCAGCTCTTTAGGACCGTTGGCCAACACCTTTTCCAGATAGCCCTTCGCCCGGTCAAACTTACGCTCCTGCATGGCCTTGAGACCAGCCTCGTAGTTTTGCACAGCCTGTGCAAAACTCGGATCTTGGGCGAACCCTGACTTTGGGGGAGGGGCAGCAATTCTCTTTGGGGACATCTTCGTTCTATCTCTACTAGCTTGTGTTTTCTGTGGTTTAGCGGTTGGATGTTTAATGCTTGCTGCCACTTTCTTTTTCATTCTATTGTGTCCTTGCGGCGCACATCGGAGACAGCGGCAAACCAAGGCTGTGGAAATCTTAAAAACACGGCTCTCCGCATGGATGCGGATTTGCCCGGATGCAGCCTTTATACGCAGAATCTTACTACCACGTCAACTGCACCGTAAAGTGTGCAGCAGCTATAACACTGGCGCTGGATTCTGAAGGTCAATCTGCTGGTAGTCATGACGCATGATGCCGTCGCGTATCTGACTGACCGTCCAGCCTTTCTTCTTCATCTGGTAGGCATAAAGGGCCTCCGCCATGCAGGTTCCGCAGTTCGCGCCGTGAGTTCCTTCAAAGCAACTGTGCAGGCTCTTGTGCCCGGCATGACGGTCGCAATAGCAGAAGCAGGGTAGCTGATAAAGGACGTTCGGAATCTTGGCTGCTGCCTTGTAAGCTTCTCTTTGCGCGGGCTCAGTCATGCCCGATTCATGCAACTGCTGCTGCGTGAGCACTGCAGGCAGCTTCTCTCCCTTGGCGGGCGGAGCATTGTGGTATGCCGGAATATTCGACTGCGCTCGTAGCTGTCCATGAGTCAAAGAGAGCGCGCAGGCGAGAACTATAAGGCCGGAAAGGTATTTCATAGCAGGTATTTTAACCCAGAATTGCCGCTTGCTTGAACCGGGTTGAATGCGGCAAACTACTGCTAACGAGGACCATCAAGCCAGTGGAGCAGTCCGAACAACCGAGCCAGCCTGCCGTGGCGCCGCCCAGCGGTCTGCGCGTGCTTCATTCCTGGGTGCGCGACTTCTTTTTCTCCATCGTCGTTTCCTTCTTCATAATCCTGTTCGTTTACCAGCCGGTGAAAGTGGAAGGCGGCAGCATGGAGCCCGGTCTGGAAGATCAGGAACGCATTTTCATCAACAAGATGGTGTATCACTGGGAGAGCATCGAGCGCGGCGACATCATCGTGTTCCGTTATCCGCGCGACACCCGCAAGAGCTTTATCAAGCGTGTGATCGGTCTTCCCGGGGATGATGTGCGCATCAGCCGTGGCCGCGTTTACGTGAATGGCAAGCTGATCGTCGAGGCTTATGTCCCTCCTGAATACGAAGACTTGCGCTCTTATCCGGAGACCTACATTCCAGCAAACACCTACTTCGTGCTGGGAGACCATCGCTCCATGTCGAACGACAGTCGCGATTTCGGCCCGGTCAACCGCAGCTACATTTACGGCAAAGCGGTTTTTGGTTACTGGCCCGTGGATAAACTGGGCATACTGCGTTAATTTTCTCAAAAATTTCTGAAGCGCTGTTGAAACGATTTGAATCTTTCACGCAGGAGGTCTTTCAATGTTTGAAGCCTTCAAGGTCGCTCTCATCTTTAAGTTCGCCCACAAGCGTCTGGGCAGGGACATTGCGCCGCTTCAGACCGTGGCCACTCATCCTGGCGTGCTCATTCCTTATGCAAAATTCGGTCAGGCGCTGGAGAAGACCAATCTCGTCGCGCACAAGCTGAAAGTGCTGGCGCAAATCCGCGCAGCCAAGCTGGTGGAATGTCCGTTTTGAATTGACATCAACTCTGCCGCAGGTAAGGCGGCAGGCCTCAGCGACGATCAACTCCGTAATCTGAATTGGTTCCGGGAAAGTAATCTCTTCGACTCTGACCAGAAGCTGGTGCTCGAACTGTCGGACGCGCTTAGCTCCACTCCTGCCAATGTGAGTGCTGAGCTCCGGCAGCGTTTGCAGCAGCGCTTCTCCACGCCCCAGCTTGTTGAACTCGGCGCGGCGATTGCCTGGGAAAACTATCGGGCTCGCTCGAACCGGGTGTTCGGCTTCGGCAGCGAAGGCTTTTACAAAGAGAGCAGCGCGCACGCGGGAGACTGAAGCGCCGAAGAAATGTGAGTTTCTGCCCGCTTATCCACAGCTATGCGCACTCTGAAAAGCCATAGCTCTGCTAAAATTAATAAAATCAGTCCCCGGAGATGCAATGCAGGCAATCCTTGCGCTGGAAGATGGCAGGATCTTCAGCGGCAGAGGCCACGGCGCGAAAGGCGAATGTTACGGGGAAGTTGTTTTTAATACCTCGCTCACCGGCTACCAGGAAATTTTCACGGACCCTTCGTATGCCGGCCAGATCGTAGTCCTCACCAACCCTGAGATCGGCAACTACGGCACCAATCCTGACGATAACGAAGCCACACATCCTTTTATTGAAGGTCTCGTGGTGCGTGAGTTCTCTCCCATCAGCTCCAATTGGCGCTCGCAGCAGGTGACGGACGAGTACCTGGAAAAATTCAAAATTCCTGTCATCGCCGATATTGACAGCCGTGCCCTGGTCCGCCATCTGCGCACGCACGGCGTTATGCGCGGTGTGATCTCCTCCATCGAGAGCGATCCGGAAAAGCTGGTGGCCAAAGCGCGCGGCATCCGCAAAATGGACGGCACCGACTTGGCGCGAGTGGTCACCACCAAGCAGCGCTATCAGTGGGAAATGGGAACGCGCTCGCACGAGCCAACAGAAGTTGTGGGCGTGAAAGACCAGCCGCCAAGCAAACACGTGGTTGCCTACGATTACGGCATCAAGCAGAACATTCTGCGCATGCTCGTGGACCAAGGCTGCCGCGTAACGGTTGTTCCGGCCGTGACCTCAGCGGAAGATGTGCTGGCGCTGAATCCTGACGGCGTTTTTCTTTCTAATGGACCGGGCGACCCCGAACCGTGTAGCTACGCTCAGGAAAACATCCGGCGGCTGATGTGCAAAACTCCCATCTTCGGCATCTGTCTGGGCCATCAGTTGATCGGGCTGGCGCTGCACGGCCGCACCTATAAATTGAAATTCGGGCATCACGGCGGCAATCATCCGGTAAAGCAGCTGGAGACCGGCAAGATCGAAATCACAGCCCACAACCACAACTTTGCCGTGGATCCGGACTCGCTCAAGGAATCCGAGATCATCAAAACGCATATTGACCTAAACGACAACACTCTGGAGGGTTTGCGTCACCGCACGCTGCCGTTGTTCAGCGTGCAGTATCACCCTGAAGCCTCGCCCGGCCCGCACGACTCGCATTATCTGTTTGGAGATTTCGTGAAGATGATGGAGGAGTGGACGGGGAGATGATCTTTTGGGGGAATCGGCTAAATGAATTCGATTGCATCGCTTCGGTGCAATTCGAGAACAGCGCCGTAGGCGCGGCAGGAGTTAGCCCAGCGCGGAAGCGCTGGGAAAACGTGCAATAACGATTCGGAGCCCCGGAGGGGCGGCACAATTAAAATGAGCGCCGTATCAAAAGCGTCCAACTCAGCGCGCCTCGCTTCTGTCGCCCCGCTGGGGCTTCCCTCTTTTCCGACCGTCTACCCAGGGCTCACGCCCTGGGCTAACTCCTGCCGCGCCTCCGGCGCTGAATTTGAGGCTGCCTAGCATGCCGCGTCGCAATGACATATCGAAGATCCTGATCATCGGCTCCGGGCCGATTGTGATTGGACAGTCGGCGGAGTTCGATTACTCCGGCACTCAGGCATGTAAAGCCCTAAAGGCCGAAGGCTACGAAGTCGTCCTCGCCAACTCCAACCCGGCCACCATCATGACCGATCCGGAGATGGCCGACCGCACCTACATTGAGCCCCTCACGAAGACTTATTTGGAAGAGATCATTCGGATCGAATCGGAGATGATGGAAGGACGCTCAGGTAAATTCGCCCTGCTTCCCACCGTCGGCGGCCAAACCGCGCTCAACCTTGCCGTGGAACTCGCTGACTCCGGAGTGCTGGAGAAGTACAACGTCGAGCTGATCGGCGCGCAGCTCAAGGCCATCAAGAAAGCCGAAGACCGGCTACTGTTCAAAGATGCCATGAACCGCATCGGTCTCGAGGTGCCGCGGTCGGCGCTGATCTCGGGCAAGCTGCAGGCGCCTACCGGAGCAGGCTCAATCCAGGAAGGCGCAGCCAACACCCGCGCGCAAGACCTGCAATTCGCCATGGACTTCGCCGAAAAGGTCGGCTTCCCTCTGATAATCCGGCCTTCATTCACGCTGGGCGGCAGCGGCGGCGGCATCGCCTATAACCGCGAGGAATTTCTTGAGCTGCTGAACCGCGGCATCAGCCTCTCGCCCGTGCACGAGGTCCTGATTGAAGAATCGGTGCTCGGCTGGAAAGAGTATGAGCTTGAGGTGATGCGCGACACCGCCGACAACGTCATTATCATCTGCTCGATTGAAAACTTCGATCCGATGGGCGTTCACACCGGCGACTCCATCACCGTCGCGCCGGCGCAGACGCTTACTGATCGCGAGTACCAGCACATGCGCGACGCCGCTATCCGCGTGATCCGCGAGATCGGGGTCGAGACGGGCGGATCGAATATTCAATTTGCCATAAACCCGGCCAACGGGCGCATGGTGGTCATCGAGATGAACCCGCGCGTCTCGCGCTCTTCCGCGCTCGCGTCCAAGGCCACCGGCTTCCCCATCGCGAAGATCGCTGCACGGCTCGCTGTCGGTTACACGCTCGACGAAATTCCCAACGACATCACGCTGAAGACTCCGGCCTGCTTTGAGCCGACGATAGATTACGTCGTCTGCAAGATTCCCAAGTGGCAGTTCGAGAAATTTCCTGGGACAGACGAATCGCTCGGCCCGCAGATGAAATCCGTCGGCGAAGCCATGGCCATTGGCCGCACATTCAAAGAAGCGCTGATGAAAGGCATCCGCTCGCTCGAAACCGGCAAAAAGCTCGGCGCAGAGCGCATCGAACCGCGCATCCTCACGCATCGGCTGGTCACGCCGCATCCCGAGCGCCTCACGTATCTTCGCTACGCATTGCACCAGGGCATGACGGTGAAAGAGCTGCACAAAATGACCGGTATTGATCCCTGGTTCCTCTTTCAGATGAAGTCCATCGCCGAGATGGAAGCGGACGTCGCGCAGCACAACTTGGAAACACTTCCTCCAGCGCTCTTGCGCGAAGCCAAACGTATGGGATCTTCAGATGAGCGGCTTGCTCTTACGCTTAAGACAAATCCTCAAACCATCCGGCGCAAGCGCGTTGAGCACGGAATTCGCCCCGTGTACAAGCTGGTGGACACCTGCGCCGCCGAGTTCGAAAGCTACACGCCCTATCTTTATTCCACTTACGAAGAAGAAGACGAGGCGCCGCCAACCACCAAGAAGAAGATCATCATTCTGGGCAGCGGACCCAACCGCATCGGCCAGGGCATTGAGTTCGACTATTGCTGCTGCCATGCTGCCTTCGCGCTGCGCGATGATGGCTATGAAACCATCATGGTCAACTGCAATCCTGAGACGGTTTCCACTGACTACGACACCAGCGACCGCCTCTACTTTGAACCGCTGACGTTCGAAGACGTGCTGGCAATTTACGAGCACGAAGCGCCGAGCGGCGCGGCCATCGGGATGATCGTGCAGTTCGGTGGACAAACGCCGCTCAATCTCGCTCTGCCGTTGAAAGCCGCAGGCGTGCCTATTATCGGGACATCACCTGAATCCATTGATCTGGCAGAGGACCGCAAGCGGTTTGGCAAGCTGCTGGAGGAACTGGAAATTCCGCAGCCGCCCGGAGCCATCGCCACCAGTGTGGAAGAAGCCGTGGACGGCGCGCGACGGGTGAAATATCCCGTGCTGGTACGGCCCTCTTACGTGCTGGGCGGCCGCGCCATGGTGATCGCCTACGACGATGACAGCGTGGTCCGCTACATGAAAGAGGCGGTTGAATATTCCCAGGAACGCCCCGTGCTGGTGGACCATTTCCTGGAAGACGCGATTGAAGTTGACGTGGACGCGCTCTCTGACGGCGAAGACGTGGTGATTGCCGGCATCATGCAGCACATTGAAGAAGCGGGGATCCACTCCGGCGACTCTTCCTGTGTGCTGCCCGCGGTGGATCTGCCGGTCCCCGTGCTGAGCACGATTCGGGAATATACCTTCAAATTGGCGCGTGCGCTCAAAGTCATCGGACTGATGAACGTCCAATACGCGGTGCAGCACGACAAGGTTTTCGTGATCGAGGTCAATCCGCGCGCGTCGCGCACTGTCCCTTACGTCTCGAAAGCCACCGGCGTTCCGCTGGCCAAGATTGCCGCGCGCCTGATGACCGGGCGCAAGCTGCACGAGTTTCTTCCCGATCATGTTGCGCTGGGCAAAGACCTTGAAACCGGCGCAGGATACTTTGTGAAATCGCCGGTTTTTCCATGGTCAAAATTTCCCGGCGTGGATACTGTGCTGGGCCCGGAGATGAAGTCCACTGGCGAGGTGATGGGATCGGCCGAAACCTTCGGCGAAGCCTTTGCCAAAGCTCAAGTCTCCGCCGGACAAACGCTGCCCACGCGTGGCACGGTCTTCATCAGCGTTACGGACCGCGACAAAACAAAATCGGTGGAGTTGGCACGCCGCTTCATTGATCTGGGCTTCAGCCTGGTGGCGACGCATGGTACAGCCGACTGCCTGGAGAAAGCAGGCCTTCCGGTAGACCGCGTTTACAAGGTGAAAGAAGGCCGGCCCAATGTGGTGGATCTGATTAAAGGCGATCGTGTGCAGCTCATCATCAACACGCCGCAGGGCCAGGACCCCTGGTTCGACGAAAAGGCCATCCGCCGCGCCGCGATTACCAATCGCACTCCGACTATCACGACCATCGCTGCCGCCCTCGCAGCGGCTGAAGGCATCGCCGCGCTACAACGCGGTGAGATCAACGTACGTTCGCTCCAGGAATGGCATGGGAAAAGCACGGAAGAATCGCAGATCGGCGTGCAGAAGTAATCCGAGCGTACGGTGATCGGATGAGCTATCTTCTGGTTTATCGCCTGGTATATCTGCTAAAATGTCTTCTGTGAAGCGACTGAACCATACTTCTTCTTCGCGACAGACTCGGCAGAAGCTCTCAACTACGATTGCTCGGGAAACGCATGATTTCCTGCAGGAGATGGTCAAGCGTGGCCAGGCAGCATCCATTGCGGATGCTCTCGACGCTGTAGTCTCGAGAATTCGCAAAGTGGAGAACCGGCGTCGCCTTGCTCTCGCCACCTCTCGATACTTTGAGCAGCTTGACCCGCAAGCTGCTCTTGAAGAGAACGCCCTGTCGCGTGACCTTGCCTCGGCGAGTTCGATTGATTTCGACCATGAAATCTAACGCGGCTCGGCGCGGCGAAATCTGGTACGCCAATACCGGCGGCAAGCGGCATGCGATGGTAGTTGTTTCCCTCGACCAACGTAATGCCAGCGAGCGAGTGAGTTCGATTCTGGCGGTTCCATTTGGAAGCTATGGTGTCGAAGGTCCGACCACCCTCCGGATGGAACCGGGAGAAACCGGGCTGAGAGAGCCCTCATTTCTGAAAGCTCATTTCATAACCACGGTAGAAAAGTCGGTGCTCATTGAGCGGCTTCCGCGAATGCTTTCGGGCCTGCGAATGCGGGAACTCATCGCAATGGTGAACCGCGCGATTGATCCAGATGCTCCGTATCCTGGATGATCCCTCGGTACATGTCCAGCAGGACAATGTACCTCCTTCCTGGTACATGTACTAATTCCCAGTTGCGCATGTACTAAGCAAAAGCTTTTAATCACAAAGCCTAAGTAGAACAAAAACAAGCAGCTCTAGGTGAGATCCCTCACTCCCCCGAAACCGCCGGGCTGGCCTTGTGTGCTTGAGACCAGGGAGATCCATCATGCAAATCGGTGTGTACGGCTGTGGTTATCTGGGGACTGTTGTCGCTGCGTGCCTGGCAGATTTCGGAGTGCCGGTAACCGCCTACGGCAGTGATTCCGTCAACACAACTCTTCTCGCCAGCGGCATCCTGCCGTTCCATGAAAAGAACCTGAGCGACATTGTGCGCCGCGGCGTGCGCGCCAGCCGGCTGATGTACTCGACGCATCTGCAGTCCATGGTGCAGCGGGCGGAAATCATCTACCTGGCCGAAGATGCCAACGCCGACATTGAATCCATCTCCATGGAGATTGCTTCTTACTGCGACCACGGACAGATCCTGGTGCTGATCACGCCGGTCCCGGTGGGAACGGCGAGGCGCATTGAAGCGCGCATTAATGCCGCCGGACGGAAGGTCACTGTGGTTTCGCATCCGGTGTTTCTCTCCGAAGGTTGCGCGGTAGAAGACTTCAACTGGCCGGACCGCATTGTGCTCGGCACCAATTCGAATGCCGCAGTGACGGCGTTGAAAGCGCTTTATCGTCCGCTGGTGATGCGCGGCGTGCCGGTGATCGTGACCACTCACGAAACGGCCGAACTGGTGCGCGAAGCCTCAACGGCATTTCTGGCGACAAAAGTCTCTTTCATTAATGAGCTTTCCAGCCTGTGCGAACGCATCAGCGCCGACGCAGTGGATCTTGCCCTGGCGCTCGGCTTGGACAAGCGCATTGCGCCCCGCTGCCTGCAACCAGGGTCGCTGGGCGGGACGTTCACTGAGTCCGATATGGACTCGCTGGCCAACCTGGCGGCCGGCTCTGGAGTGTCGCTCAAGATTCTAACGGCGGCACGTGAGGTGAATCGCGAGTTCTGCGGCCGCATTATGCGGAAGATCAACGGAGTGCTCCAGACTGTGCAAGGAAAGCAGGTTGGCCTGCTGGGTCTCGCCTTTAAGCCCAACACCAATTCGGTAGCCAGTTCGGGTTCCATTCACCTGGCGCGCGCTCTCATGGAAGGCGGCGCCCACGTTAAAGCTTATGATCCGATCGCAATGCCCGATGCTCAGCAGGAACTAACCGGCAACGTTCGCTACTGCGATTCCGCCTATGCCGTTGCTGAAGGCGCCGATGCTCTGGTGCTGGGCACCGGCTGGCCGGAGTTCCGCACGCTCGACTACGACCGTATTCGCCGCATCATTCGCCGCCCGCTGGTTGTGGACACCAAAAACATGCTCGATGGCGCGCGCATGAAAGCTCTTGGATTCGAATACCTGGGCGTGGGAAGGGCATAAACCCACTACTCACCAGAAACGCTGCGAGAAAGTGTTTAGCACTGCCGGGCAGGCCGCGCCTCAGAATTGCGCTCCGCAGTATTTTCCGCAGCTGTATTCCTCTCGAAACCCAACATCTCCCATTCCAAAGCTTGCAGAGCAACTCTTGCTAACTTCTTCTAGCTGGCATAGTCTATCTATGTTGTGGCATAGAATATCTATGCAACGGAGTTGAAGCATGCGGCGAGATGAAATTCCTCCAGGCACGCTGGAGATGCTGATCCTGCGGGTCCTCTCGAACAATCGCGAACTGCACGGATTCGAAATTGCCAAATCCATCGAGCAGCTATCGGACGACGTGCTGCAGGTGGAAGAAGGCTCCCTGTATCCCGCGTTGCAGCGCATCCTCATTAAAGGATGGGTGACCGCGCAGTGGGGACAAACGGCAGGGAACCGCCGCGCCCGCTACTACCACCTTACTGCGGCCGGGCGCAGGCAACTTGAAGTCGAAGTTTCGCAGTTCCAGCGGGTCACCGCTGCTATCAATCGCGTGTTGCAGCCGGCGTGAGGAGAGGAGTTATTCCGCTGAAGGAACGAATTGCAATTTCTCCTAGGCGACTGCACACGCATGGCCGGTCTATTCATGCCGGCGCGGCCTGCTTTCGTATAATCGAGCGTGAATTTTCTTTACTGAGGTCTTCTCTTGCCGGTTGGCACTGCATTTCACGATCGCACCTTCGCTCTCTGCCAGAGCCTGAACTACCGGGAGTGGTCGGGTTATTACACGGTCAGCAGCTACGAGGCGCACCATGAGCACGAGTACAACGCGATCCGCAATGCGGCCGCGCTGATTGACGTTAGCCCGCTCTACAAGTACATGGTTGAAGGCCGCGACGCCACGAAGCTGGTCAACCGGATCATCTCGCGCGACATCAACAAGGTAAAGCCAGGGCAGGTCATCTATTGCTGCTGGTGCGATGAGCAGGGCAAGGTGATTGACGATGGCACCATCAGCCGCCTTGATGAGAACAAGTACCGCTGGACCGCCGCTGATCCCAGCCTGCGCTGGTTCCGCCAGAACGGCCTGAGTATGGACGTGCAGATTGCGGACATCTCCGAGCAGGTGGCCGCGCTCGCCTTGCAAGGTCCCACTTCCGGCAAGCTGCTCAAGTCCGTCGCGGAAGCCGATATTGCAAACCTGAAGTACTTTCGCGTGACCAGCGGCAAAATTGCGGGCGTTCCCGTGGACATTTCGCGCACGGGATACACCGGCGACCTCGGCTATGAGATATGGATTCCATTACGAGACGAGAACAATGCCTTGAAAGTTTGGGATGCGCTCATGTTAGCCGGCCGCCGTTTCGATATTCATCCCGCCGGAATGCTCGCCTTGGATGTTGCGCGCATTGAGGCCGGCCTGTTGCTCATTGAAGTGGACTACATCAGCAGCAAAAAGGCCCTGATTTCTTCGCAGGCTTACTCGCCTTATGAGTTGGGCTTCGGACGGATGGTGCATCTGGACAAAGAGAACTTCGTCGGCAAAGCGGCTCTGTCCGACCAGCAAAAGAAGGGAGTGCCACGACAGCTCGTCGGGTTGGAGATGGATTGGGTTGAGATCGAAGAGCGCTACGAGCGGTTTGGTCTCACGCCGGCCGCGCCGGCGCAGGCTTCCCGCATGCACGTGCCCGTCTATATGGGAGGAAAGCAGGCAGGTAAAGCGACCTCAACCACCTGGTCACCGCTGCTTAAGAAGATGATCGCTCTGGCCAGCATTGACACTGTTCATGCAAAACCTGGAACCAGGCTGCAGATGGAAATCACAATCGAAGCGGTGCGAGAGAAAGTGACAGCAAAAGTGGTGAAGCTGCCGTTCTTCAATCCGGCGAGAAAGACGGCGACGCCGATCTAAGCTGATCTGGTAATTCTTGGTGATACTCTCGCGGCGGGTGATCGTGCTCTTTCAATTTTCAACCTTTGGCAATTTTGGCAATTCCGGCAATCTGGTTCATCCGATTCCCAGGTCCTCGGGCGCTTCAAGGGGCGTGCCGCAGACGCGGCAGATCACAGCCGAGCAGTCGCCACACGTAAGAGGATCCTTTACCGCCCGTGCACAGTTCGGGCAGTAGAGCGGCTCCGGGGATTGTTGCGGATTGGCAGGTTGAGTCATTGCAGCGTGGATTGAGTCCGCGAAAGTTTTCACTGTAGCATAGACCCATGAACATTCGAACCGAACCGATCCAGAGCGAAGCCGACAAAAACCTGCAACAGGAGTTCAATCAATGGGCCGCGGCCGGCCGTGGCGATGAGATGGAGGGCCATCATTCCGACATCACAGATCAGACGCTTGCCCTGATGAACCTGAAGCCGAACGATCGCGTGCTCGATCTGGGCTGCGGCACCGGATGGGCCTCGCGACGTATGGCGCGAGTCGTAACGGGCGGAGAAGTGGTCGGGGTGGATGTGGCGGACGAGATGCTGCGCCGGGCAGAAACGGCTTCAACGGGAATCGGCAACGTGCGCTATCTCTGGGGCTCGGCCGAGAGTCTTTCCCTGGCTGATAACACTTTCAGTAAGGTATTGTCCGTCGAGTCCTTTTACTACTACGCCGATCAGGGAGCGGCACTGGACGAGCTTCGCCGCGTGATGGCGCCGGGTGGCCGCCTGTTTATCCTTATTAACTTATATAGAGACAATCACTACTCGCTGCGCTGGGTCGGAGAGCTCAAGGTTCCGGTACAGGCGCTTTCAGAAGCTGAATACATCACTCTCCTGCAGAAGCATGGCTTCGTTGATGTTGAAGCGCGCCGCATTCCTGACCGCAGCCCCACGCCCGAGACCTATTCCGGCAAGTGGTTCAAGAACGCCGAAGAGCTGCGCGACTTCAAACGGATTGGGGCGTTGCTGCTGATGGCCAGCAGACCACGATAGAACCGCAAGATAGGGAGGTGTCGCTGATTTGACGTAACCCGCCATTTGTCGCTATGATAAGCGACATAATGACCAATGAGTTGCAAGCCGTCGTGCAGGGACTTGGCGGTAAAGGAGTTCTTGGGCGTGCCCTCTCCAGCGAGCGCGACATGCGTGAAGCGATCAAAGAGGGCTTTCCGCCTCGCGTTGTGGGAGAACTGATGCGGGCTTCAGGACTCACATTGAAGGAACTGGCAACCGCGCTCGATCTTTCGCCTCGCAGCTTGCAGCGCCGCCGTCGAACCGGCAGGCTGGCCCGCTACGAGTCTGATCGGCTTTACCGGCTCGCGCGCATCGTAGCCCTTGCCAACGAATTTCTTGGCGGCCATGAACGCGCCCTTCATTGGCTGAAGCGTCCCAACCGCGCCCTTGGCGGCATTTCGCCCGTCGCAGTGCTCGATACCGAGTTAGGCGCGCGCCAGGTCGAAAACGTTCTTGGCCGGATCGCCTACGGCGGGATCAGTTGATCCGGCTTTACCGGGTGCTGCGAAAAAAAATTGCCCGCAATCCCTTCGACGGTGAAGGCGCTTATCTCTACGGCGGGCGCTGGTCGAGTCCTGGAGTTCGCCTGAGCTACGCATCAGAGCACCAGTCGCTGGCACAGCTTGAATACTTCGTTCACCTCGATAAGGACGATCCGCCGGAGGACCTGGTACTTGCCGTCGCGCAGATTCCTGCAGACCTGCAATCGGAACGAATTGAAATTGCGAGGCTCCCGCCAAACTGGCGCGATCCCGCTGCGCCTCCGCAACTCGCCCGAATCGGCGATGACTTTGCTCAACGAGGCAAGCATTGCTTGCTCTTCGTTCCTTCAGTGCTGGCGCCGGAGGAGCACAACTGCCTGATCAATCCTGCTCATTCTGATTTCAGGAAACTCGCGATCGAAGATGTGACGGCGTTGAGCTATGACACTCGGATGTTCAAGAGCAAGGGGCATGGCCAAGGCACATGAAAAATTAGTGGTTGCCGGCGCGAGCGGGGCGGAGCCGATTCAAGAGCCGTTTAAATTAATCGAAGCCAATTCTCGCTTCTGAGATTGTTGACCCTGGAGAATTCGCGTGCGTTATCGGTTACGAGGACGCAGTTCAGCGCAATCGCTTGCGAAGCAATAAGCAAATCATTTCCGCCGACCGGCTTTCCGCTTCGTTCGAGACGAGATCGGACTAGGCTATAGATTTCGTCAGCAGGCGCTTCCAAAGGCAGCACCTCAAGAGCGCTGAGGACCGCGTCAAGCTGGGCAGAGAGCCGTTGCGATCCTTTCTTGATGCCGCCGTAACGCAATTCTGCCGCAACGATAATGCTGGTACAGACCTGCGTCTCGCCAACTTCTCGGATGTGTCGCGCCACCTGTCCGTGAGGATTGCGTATTAAGTCAGAAATGATGTTCGTGTCCAGGAGATAACGCACTAGAAATTGACCGGGTCAATGGGCAGTTCAGCTATCGGTGGAAACTCTTCCTTGATTGGCTCCAGAGTATCGAGCAAGGCTAGAAGCGATTTGGGTGGAACCGGCTCAAGGATCAAACGCGCACCTTCTTTCCGCAAAATCGCGTCTTTTCCCGGAAGTTCAAACTCGCGGGGAATGCGCACAGCCTGATTTCGTCCGTTCCGAAAAAGCTTTACCCGTTGTTCTCTGGCTCTACGAATTCTCTTGAGCATATGCCAGAGCATATGCCTACCGGCGACGTTTGTCAACAGAATGGTTCAGGAATACTAGGGGATGCGTAGTTTAGAAGTTCTTTCGTTGACCGGGTCAATCCCATTTTGTGCATTAAAGTCGTCGCCCAATGTCGTCGGTTTGGCCGGCGTAAAGGCGTCCATGAGTTTTGCTCTGGAGCACATACAAGGAAGACCATGAGGCGAAATGTGCTAAAAGGTCTGGCGCGCCCTAGGTGACGATCTTAGAACTTTGGCGGTTCAGCATCCCGTCCGCGCCGAAGCTCTTTGATTCGCAACCAACAAAAGCCCCTTGGTTTTCTATAGCGCAAGGGGCATTGGGGGGATCGAAACGATGAATCGTTTCGATCACGGCCAAAGGTTAGGCCATTCAGGCCACGGGAAGGGCAAATGAGAACACCGATCCGCGCCCCAACTGGCTGGTGACTTCGATCTGACCACCATGGGCTTCCACAATCGCTTTTGCAATCGCCAGTCCCATGCCGGTGCCTTGCACTCTATAGCGCTCGCTCTGAGCCCGGTAAAATTTGTCAAAAATTAATGCCCGCTCCGCCTCATTGATTCCTACCCCTCGGTCCACAACGCTTGTGATTAAGTTGCCGTTCCGAAGTTCACTGCTGATACAGATCGGCTGGCCCGGCTCGGAGTATTTGACCGCGTTCTCGACCAAATGTTGTATGACCTTTGTAATCCAGTCGAGATCCATTAAGGCAGGAGGCAGGTCCGGAGGCACGCGGATGTCAATGGGGTTAGCGGCAATCACGTTCTTAGATTCGCCGAGCGCAGCCTGGATTGGTTCAAGAATCTGGTGTGGCTCCAATTGCAGCTTCACTTCGTGGGCATCGAGACGGGCCATTTCCACTGCCTCACCGATCAGACGATTCAGCCGGTCGCTCTCTTGGTCGATGATCTCAACAAAGTCGCGCCGCTGTTCATCATTTGCAATGGCCTCGGATTTCAAGCTAGTGGCGGATGCCTTGATGGAAGTTAGCGGGGTGCGAAATGCATGCGTAATGGAATCAAGGAGAGCGGATCGCAGCCGCTCACTCTCGCGCAACGCTTCATTTCGCATGAGTTTTTCGAGGGCTTCGGCCCGTTCGATGGCTATCGCGATCAATCCCCCAACTGCTTCTAGCGTTTCACGGGAAAGCATTTCGCCCCGCATAGCGAGACTGCCTACTATCTTTACTCCCATATGGAGAGGCGTCACGGAAAGCCCTTTGTCAATTTCCAGGACGAGTTCTCCCTGAAGGGAACCATGTTTGAGAAGTGCGGCGGGTAATTGCTCGCCCTCTCCGCCGAATCGATAAATCTCGTCCTTTGCCGAAATGTGAACGGCAGCCTCTGCCATGCCGAAGACTTCGACCACATGAAAAGGAATCGACTTCAGCAGCTCATGCGTATTGTCGCTAAGAAGCAGCCTCTGGCAGAATGCGTAGAGTTTTTCAACTTCAATGCGCCGTCTTTGTGAGTCGCGGGCCTCCCGTCGAACGCGCTCGGAGAGGTGACTGGCAACAAGTCCTGTAAACAGGAACGCCATCAATGCAACCCAGTTTTGCGGATCGGCGATGGTCAGCGTGCCGATGGGAGGCAGGAAAAAGAAATTGAAACAGAGGGTTGCCAGAATCGACATGGCAATTGCGTATCGCAATCCCCAAGCCGCTGATACAACCAAGATCGCGACTAGCAGGCTCAGAGCGACGGTCGTCGGGTTCAGGTGTACAAATTTGAAATAAAAGACGACGATGATAACAACGGTGAGCAGAGCGGTGGCAAACCTGAAAGCAGTGACACGAGACAGTTTCACGAAAATGAATTGTAGCTGATCGTTTCAGAGCTGTGCCGATGATTGCCCCGGACCTGCTGCCCAAGGCAGCGGACCGCAGGCTGGCAGAGATTGCAACATTGCACGAGTCCTTTATTTGTTTTTTAGGCAAATTGCTGTTCAATGGTCACAGCGCGTGTGAGGCGGAAGAATGTCCGAGCGGCCCAGAATTTTGGTAGTCGATGACGAACCCCAGATTACTCGCACTCTAAAGGCCAGTTTGTGCATGCATGGGTATGAAGTTGAGGTTGCAAATAATGGGGAGGCTGGTTTAGAAGCCTTCGCAAGTTGGAAGCCGCACCTCGTAATCACCGATTTGTCGATGCCCAAAATGACAGGGGTCGAACTATGCGAGAGCCTGCGCGACCGCTCACAAGTTCCCATCATTGTGCTTTCCGTCAAAGGAGAGGACCAAAGCAAAGTGGAGGCGTTGGATAGGGGGGCAGACGATTACGTCACAAAGCCATTCAGTATTAACGAGTTGCTTGCCCGCATTCGAGCAAATTTGCGCCGCCCTAATATTGGCAAAGAAGATGAGGACGCCGAGCCGATTGATGCTGGCGATTTTCATATCGACGTGCAGGCGCGCGTCGTGTTAGTTCGAGGCCGCGACGTCCACCTTACTCCAAAGGAATTCGATCTCCTGCTATACATGGCCCGCCATCCGGGAAAGGTACTGACCCATCGGAGGCTGCTGACCGCGGTTTGGGGTGGGCAGAACTCCCAGTCAGCGGAATATCTCTGGGTTTTTATGAATCTCCTGCGTAAAAAAATCGAGCCCGGTAGCACGCCGCGTTACATCCTGACCGAGCCCAGGGTCGGCTATCGCTTTCAACCTAGCAACGACTGACATCTGAGCCTTGCACCTTCCCAACCTCCCAGCGCTCAATGTCAAAGCGCCAAGGTTTTATCTTTGCCATTGCCTGTGCATTTTGCCCTGAACTTCGCCTCCAGCTAGAACTGCCTCCGGAATTGCCTGGTGCGGCGGCGCCAACGGCCCTCACCTTCTTTAGGGAAATTTGAGGAATCCTTTAGGCCACTTTTATTGCTGGGCTTGTTTACTTGGGATCGTTCGGGATGGGGCTGCCGGAACGCGTAATGCAGGGCCGAATGGCGAATATCGTACTTTACGTGATTCTGGGGTTTTCGTTGGCTGCTCTTGTGTTCTGTTTGATCGGTTTTACCAGAGCATTGCGGCAAGACCCCAAAAATGCTGACCTGTACGCTCGAATTCCAGATTTTCAAACCACAATCGACAGAGATGACGATCGAGTAAGCGTTAAAGCCACGCCAGAGCAGGCGACAACGGAGGAGAACTTCTCCGAGACGCGGCTTAGACAAACAAAGCTGCAATGAACTGGCCGGAAAAAAGAAGATCGGAAGAGGATCGTTCATGGAGATGGATATCAGCATCACATCGAGACTCCTGCTCAGAAACCTTATGTTGCCGGGTTTGGTGGTCCTCCTCTGTTTCCAATTTTGCGGAAAAACTTACGCACAATCCCAATGTGCCGATGATTCAGGGAAGTCCGACCGCGCGCTCGGGGGCGACCGTTCCAGTGCGGAGCTTGCTCAGGAACTCGAGCAATTGCGCGCCCGAATACAGCAATTGGAAGCGCGGCTTGACGCGGAATCAACTGTGAGCGGCAGGAGCGCAAGCGGATCTGTTTCTCCGACGGCAACGTCTACATCCAGCGCAGAACCTAGTGCAGCCCAAGCCGGAACCATCGGTCAGGAAGACAGATCGTCTATCAACTTCCTCAAAGGCACCACCCTCAATGGCGCTCTCGACGGCTACTACGGCTACAACTTTAATCAGCCAATCGGACGGGTGAACCTGCTGCGCGCCTACGATGTCAGCAGCAACAGCTTCAGCCTGAGCCAGGCAAATCTCATTCTTGAACATGCCCCCAACGTCGACCTGGACCAGCGTTTCGGCGTGCGCGTGGATTTCCAATACGGGCAGGCCACGGAAACAGTTCAGGGCAGTGCGGCCAACGAACTTCGGCCTCAGGTCTACCGCCCAATCTGGCAGGCATACGGAACTTACGTTTTCCCCGTCGGGAAAGGGTTAACGGTTGATTTTGGAAAATGGGCCAGTTCGCTGGGACCGGAAGGAAATTACAACAAAGACCAGATCAATTATTCCCGCTCTCTTTATTTTGATTTCCTGCCCTTTTATCACATGGGCTTTCGGGCCAGCTATGATCTCAATCCCGAAATCAATTTCACGTACATGCTCAGCAATGGGGCACAACAAACCGAAGATTTTAATGGCTTCAAGTCGCAGCAGTTTGCGTTCGTTCTCAAACCACAAAAGACGCTGACGTGGAACGTCAATTACTACTTCGGGCAGGAGCAGCGGGACGTAGTTGCACTCCTGAATCCGGGGTTGCCGGCGGAAGCGACCCATCCCGGCTTGCCCATCAGCAATATCAACCCTGTCCCTGCCGGACGTGAACATATCTTCGACAGCTATGTGATCTGGAAGGCAACGCCGGATTGGACTTTGGCGGCCGAAGGCGACTACGTTATCAGTCGCGTGTTCAGCAATTCTCCTCCACAGCGAGTTTCTGGTGGTGCGGCCTACGTTCGTTATCAGGTAACGCCAAAAGTCGCGGTAGCCAGCCGCGCCGAGTACATGTCGGATCGAGGAGGCTTATTCACCGGTGTCACACAGGCGCTGAAGGAAGCGACCATCACTTACGAATACAAATTTGCCGACGGGTTCTTGGCGAGGGCAGAGTGGCGTCGGGATTTCTCCAATCAGCCGTTCTTCCTGGCAGACCTTCCGAACGTATTTAAAAAAGAACAAACGACGGCCACGCTGGGCCTTCTCTGGTGGTTTGGCCAGAAACAAGGCGCATGGTAGCTCTGAATTGAGGTTCGCTGATGAACGACCTGTTGATGATCGTCTTTACTGTCGTATTCTTCCTTATCGCGATCGGATACACCGCCGCCTGTGACAAGTTGAAGTGAAGGATGTCTATGAATCTGGAAAATATCTCGCTGGTCCTCGTCAGTGCGTTGCTGCTGATTTACCTGATGTACGCACTCCTGCGTCCGGAGAAATTCTGAAATGACGCTGAACGGGTGGCTGCAAATTCTCGTGTACTGTGCGGTGATGCTGCTGCTCACCAAACCCATGGGAGTCTTCATGGCGAAGGTGTTTTCCCGCGAGCGGACGTGGCTCGACCCGGTCATGCGGCCCATCGAGAAAACGCTCTACAAGCTGACCTGTGTGGACGAGCACCGCGAAATGCGCTGGACTGAATATTCAATTGCCACGCTGCTGTTTAGCGCAGTGTCGATGTTGGGCTTGTATTTGCTGGAGCGCACCCAACAATGGCTGCCGCTCAACCCGCAGAAATTTCCTGCCATTCCGCAAGATCTCGCATTCAATACCGCTGCTTCGTTCACCAGCAATACCAATTGGCAGTTTTACTCCGGCGAGCAGGTCATGAGCTACCTCACACAGATGGCGGGCCTTGCGTTTCACAATTTCGTTTCTGCCGCAGCGGGAATGGCTTTGGCGGTGGCATTTATCCGCGGGATTGCGCGGCGGGAGAAAGAAACCATCGGAAATTTCTGGGTCGATATGACACGGGCAATTTTTTGGGTGCTCCTCCCGCTGTCGCTGGTAGCGGCTCTGGTGCTGGTCTCGCAAGGAGTCATCCAGAATTTCAGGCCATACGATACCGCAAGGCTGATCCAACCGCAGTTGGTGCAGAGAGTGGGACAAGACGGCAAGCCAGTTTTCGATGCGAGTGGAAAGCAGGTGATGGACACGATTACCGAGCAGACCATCGCCCAGGGTCCAATTGCCTCGCAAGAAGCAATCAAGGAGTTGGGAACCAATGGCGGCGGTTTTTTGAATTCCAACAGCTCCCATCCCTTCGAAAACCCCACCCCTTTCAGCAACTTTGTCGAAATGGTGCTCATTTTCCTGATACCTGCTGGCCTGACCTTCACCTTAGGGCGCATGACCGGATCGCAGAAGCATGGCTGGGCTGTATTTGCCGCCATGGCCGTACTCTTCTTGGTCGGAATTACCACAACATATTGGGCGGAAGCACGCGGCAATCCATTGCTTAAAGGGGCGGATGAAACACACACCGCGCTCCAGCCCGGCGGGAACATGGAAGGCAAGGAGGTGCGCTTCGGAATCGCCGATTCTGCGCTGTTCGCCACCATCACCACCGATGCAAGCTGTGGCGCGGTCAACGGCATGCATGATTCTTACACACCTCTCGGCGGCATGGTGCTTCTGGTGAACATCATGCTCGGGGAGGTAGTGTTCGGAGGGGTAGGGGCGGGTCTATACGGAATCCTGATTTTTGTTGTGCTTTCCGTGTTCATTGCCGGCCTGATGGTTGGACGAACGCCGGAATATCTCGGCAAGAAGATCGAGTCCTACGACGTGAAGATGGCGATGTTGTACATACTCATCTTTCCATTGATGATCCTTCTGCTGGCCGCTGCCTCATCGCTTTTGCCGCAAGGACTGGCCACCCTCAATAATCATGGCCCGCACGGTCTATCAGAGATTCTGTACGCATTCACTTCGGCCACAGGCAACAACGGTTCCGCTTTTGCGGGATTGGGAGCGAATCGCTGGTACAACTTGGCCATGGCATTTGCCATGCTGGCTGGAAGATTTCTGATGATCGTGCCGATGCTGGCGGTGGCCGGCAATTTGGCCCGAAAGAAGGTCGTCCCACCTTCGCCGGGCACGTTTCCGGTTACTACGCCGCTGTTCACCGCTCTGCTGGTGAGCGTGATCATCATTGTGGGCGCCCTCACCTTTTTCCCAGTGCTTAGCCTGGGGCCAATTCTTGAACACTTGTTCATGAACTCGGGGAGAACCTTCTAGGGCCATGCCTGGAAAAGAAGCCAAACAAAAATCGCTGTGGGATGGCAGGATCATTCGCTCGGCGCTTATCGATTCTCTTCTCAAATTGAACCCGCGAAAAATGTTGCGCAACCCAGTCATGTTTGTGGTTGAGATCGGCAGCGTGGTGACATCGGTGCTGCTCATCAGGAATCTCTTGCGGGGCAGCGGCGCCTTCGGGTTCGATCTGCAAGTTACGCTGTGGCTTTGGTTCACTGTGTTCTTCGCAAACTTCGCCGAAGCCATGGCGGAAGGCAGAGGCAAGGCCCAAGCGGAAACCTTAAGGCGCGCAAAATCGGAAACTATGGCGAGGCGAGTCCTTCCCAATGGCCGTATCGAAACCGTGCCTGGCTCGAGGTTACGCGTTGATGATGTGGTGATGGTTGCGGCGGGAGAAGTGATCCCCGGGGACGGCGATATCATCGAGGGCGTCGCCTCTGTCGATGAGTCCGCGATCACGGGCGAGTCCGCACCGGTAATCCGGGAATCCGGTGGAGATCGGTCTGCCGTCACCGGCGGCACGCGCGTGCTTTCCGATGAGATCACGATCAAGATCACTTCCAATCCGGGTGAGACTTTCCTGGACCGTATGATTGCTTTGGTCGAAGGGGCCGAACGGCAGAAAACGCCAAACGAAATTGCCTTAAACATCCTTCTCGCGGGTCTAACCATTGCCTTTCTGTTGGCGGTGGTTACGCTGCAGCCGTTCGCGGTCTACTCGGGATCTCCCCAGACCGTGTTTGTGCTGGTGTCATTGCTGGTTTGCCTCATTCCGACGACCATAGGCGGTTTGCTTTCGGCGATTGGCATCGCTGGAATGGACAGGCTTGTGCAGCACAACGTTCTTGCCATGTCCGGAAGAGCTGTTGAGGCGGCTGGAGACGTTGACACACTCCTGCTCGACAAAACCGGAACCATTACTCTGGGAAACCGGCAGGCTGCTGAATTTATTGCGGCTCCGGGAATTAGCAATGATCAATTGGCGGATGCAGCGCAACTCTCCTCTTTACCGGACGAGACACCGGAAGGCCGCTCCATTGTTGTCCTGGCGAAAGAAAAGTATGGATTTAGAGGCAGAGAATTGTCTGCGCATGAGGCGCAATTTGTTCCGTTCACAGCGCAGACGCGGATGTCGGGCGTTAATTTCGACGGTCGTGTGATTCGCAAGGGAGCTGCTGATGCTATCGAGAGATACCTGAAGGAAAACAACGGCATCCTTCCGTGCGAAGTCCGAGCTACGGTGGAGCGTATTGCCCGCTCCGGTGGCACACCGCTCGTGGTGGCGGAAAACAATCGGGCTCTTGGGGTGGTGTATTTGAAGGACATTGTAAAAGGAGGCATGCGCGAGCGCTTCGCGCAGCTCCGAGCCATGGGCATTCGCACCGTGATGATCACAGGCGACAACCCGCTCACCGCGGCAGCCATCGCGCGCGAGGCTGGGGTTGACGATTTTCTCGCCCAGGCGACTCCAAGAGACAAAATGGATCTCATCAAGAAAGAACAAAGCCAGGGCAAGCTGGTGGCGATGACGGGAGACGGTACCAATGATGCGCCTGCACTGGCTCAGGCTGATGTTGGCGTCGCGATGAATACCGGAACTCAGGCAGCCAAAGAGGCGGGCAACATGATAGATCTCGATTCCAATCCGACCAAGCTGCTGGAGATTGTCGAGATTGGCAAACAGCTACTGATGACCCGTGGTTCCTTGACCACGTTCTCGATTGCCAATGACGTTGCCAAATATTTTGCCATCATCCCGGCAATGTTTGCCGCAACCTTTCCCGTACTGAAGGCGCTCAACATCATGCGATTGGCTACGCCCCAATCGGCGGTGCTTTCGGCGGTGATTTTCAATGCATTGATCATCATCACCCTCATCCCCCTGGCATTGCGCGGAGTGCAGTACAAGGCCATGAGCGCCGAAGCATTGCTGCGCCGGAATTTATTCCTTTATGGAGTTGGAGGCGTCATAGTCCCCTTCATCGGAATCAAGATCGTTGACGTGATCGTTCGGGCGCTGGGGATGGCATAACCGGAGTTGACGATGAAAAAGAACCTTGTTACCTCAATTCTTTACACCCTTATCACCACGGTCATACTGGGGATACTCTATCCTGTTCTGGTTACCGGTCTGGCGCGCTTCTGGCCGGAAAAAGCAACTGGACAGCTCATGGTTCACAATGGGGTGGTGATTGGTTCGCGCATCATCGCTCAACCTTTCACTCGACCAGAATATTTCCATCCTCGTCCCTCGGTTGCAGGTCCCAATGGATATGCCGCCGACAATTCCTCGGGCAGTAATCTCGGCCCCACCAGTAAAATCTTGGTTGATCGGGTGAGGAAGGATGTGGAGCGCCTGCGGAGAGAACGCTCAGACAGGCTTGTACCCGTTGACCTGGTTACAACTTCTGGCTCGGGGCTTGATCCCGATATCACGCCTGCTGCCGCTGAGTTTCAGGCAGCACGCGTGGCCAGAGCACGCGGAATCAGCCAAGATGTCGTTCTCAAACTGGTACGTGAGCATACGCGCGGCCGGCAATTCGGGTTCTTGGGAGAGGCACGCGTCAATGTAGTGGAACTTAACCTGGCGCTCGACACACAGGACCTACTAGGAGATTCAGGAAAAAGGGCTTCGAGCGCAAGCCGCTAGATTTGTGCAGGATGTCGCCTGACCGGCGACGTCAGAATCGCAAACCGGAACAGATTGCCCGTGTTCATGGCGAATCGCTCAAGGGGAGAATGCGCGAACCGGTATCAGAGGAGGACGGCCTGAAGGCGATCAGTTCCGGGAATCGAAGGGGCTATCTCAAAATCTTTCTCGGCTATGCTTCTGGCGTCGGGAAATCGTTTCGGATGCTCGACGAGGCCCGCCGTCGTCATCTTCGCGGCCAGGATGTGTTAGTGGGTGCCACGCAACCCCGAATCCCGCCCGAGGCCAAGTTGGCTCTGCAAGCCCTTGAAGTTGTGCCCCTCAAAGCCGTTGGCGAGGGCGTGGTAGTTGATGTGGAAGCTGTGATTGGACGTCATCCCGAAGTCTGTTTTATCGACGGCTTGGCGTATGAAAACCCTCCTGGAGCGCGGAATAAATCTCGCTGGGAGGATGTTCAGGAACTGGTGCAAGCCGGAATCAAGGTCGTCGCCTCCGTTAACATCCAATACATTACTGAGCTGAGCGAGCAGATAGAGGCAATCACCGGCAAGCATGTGACTCAGACGGTGCCCATTTCTTTTATCAGGAGCGCCGATGAGATCGAGGTTGTGGATGCTCCACCACTGGACGCGTTGGCGCGGACGCAGGCGGAACAGTCGGGCTTCGACGAGCGGCGTCAACAACTGCTAAGGCTGCGCGAGTTGGCATTAGTGCTGGCGGCCGATGTCGTGGACCACCAGCTCGCCAGTTATCTGGAGGCCCATGGAGTCAAGCAGCAGTTAGGCGCACAGGAAAGAATTGTGGTTTGCCTCACCGCCGATTCCAAGGCAGAAGAGATGATCGCGACGGCGCAATTGATTGCCCAGCGGTTCTATGGGGAGTTGGTAGTGGTAAATGTGGATCAGCCGGAAATTTCTTCTGTGGAGCGTGCAGTGCTCGATGGGAAGCTCCGCTTGGCGCGCGCTGCGGGCGTGCCGGTTGAGATCCTGCAGGGGCGAGACCCAGTCGAGACGCTCATGGCGTTCGCTCGGGCGCGGGGAATGACCCAAGTGTTCGTAGGCCACAGTCGCAGTTCAAGGTTCTGGTCGCGCCTCTTCGGCAACCCGGTGGACCGGCTGGTGCGGCTCTCGCGGGGCATGGATGTCCGGATTTTTCCCAACGATCATGACTGAACATACTCGTGGCAAACTGAAAATTTTTATGGGCTATGCTGCCGGCGTCGGAAAGACCTACAAGATGCTGGAAGAAGCCCATACCCTCCGCGCACGTGGAATCGATATTGCCATCGGGTATTTCGAACCGCATGGGCGGGCAGACACCATCGCGAAGGCGGAAGGACTCGAAGTCATACCGCGCAAAAAGGTGGCCTATCGCGGCAAGATGTTCGAAGAAATGGATCTCGAGGCTGTCCTGCGGAGGCGTCCTGAAGTCTGCGTTGTCGATGAGCTCCCCCATACGAACGTTCCTGGATCGGCCAGAAGCAAACGCTGGGAAGATGTGATGGTGCTGTTAGATGCTGGAATCGATATTCTGAGTACCATGAACATACAGCACCTTGAAAGTCTGAATGATCAGGTCCGCCATATCGCGAGCGTTACGGTTCGCGAGACCGTTCCCGACTGGATCATCCAAAAGGCTGATGAAGTGGTGATGGTGGATCTAACCCCGCGTGCTCTGCTCCATCGTCTGCAACGCGGAGTCGTATATGGACCAGAGCAGGCACAGCGCGCTTTGCAGAGCTTCTTCCGTGAGCCAACTCTGGTTGCGCTGCGTGAGCTGGCTTTGCGTGAGGCCGCTCACGAAGTCGGGCAACGGATCGGACCCATTGCCGGCGGGCCGGAAAGCAAAGAGGGAGGGCCTCCCCGCGCCAAGCGCAAAATCCTGGTTCATTTAACCACCGATCCAAAAACCGCGATGGTGATCAGACGGGCCAAGCGTGTCAGTGATTTTCTGGAGGCCGATTGCTATGCTGTGACGGTACAACCGGCCGGAGACCTCGATACTCTGGAGGGAGAAGCGCGGGAAACCATGGAAAAGCATCTAAACTTTGCCCGCAATCTGCACATTGAGACCCGGATTTTAAAAGGCCAGGGCGCGGCAGCGGTGGTTGAATTCGCACGCCAAAACGGAGTGTCGCAGATTTTTGTTACCCGCCCCCGCAGCCGCATTTGGCTGCGCTTCATGATTCATGATCCCGTTCAGGAGATCATTGATGAAGCAAAGGATTTGCAGATCGTGATCGTCTCTGATCGTGATCCTACCGTGGGCTACAGATATTCCGGAGCAAACTGAACATTGCAGCTTCGAGCAGCTTGCATAATAAACGCCACAGAAAGCACATATGCGTGCGTTGCTGGTGAGACAACTCGCGAACTCGGCCTTTGCCCGCCGGAGCTCAGGTTATCCCGACTACCTTCATATTGTCATGAGCATTGTCTTCCAGTCCCCATTGCAAAAGCCGCCGTGCTAATTTTTCTTTGATCGCAGCGAGGCTAATTATCGAGTGGATGAAAACACCTCATTACTCATGCAGCCTGATCTTCGAACTCTGGCTGAATAACAGAAAACAAACGATTTACAGCCAGATATCCCGAAAAACAGTGAGATGGGTGTGGTTATAAGACACTGAATCGGCAGGAGAAAACGATCTGGCGCGCCCGGAGAGATTCGAACTCCCGACCTATTGCTCCGGAGGCAATCGCTCTATCCAGCTGAGCTACGGGCGCGCATCCTGAACACCCTTAGATTATCACCTTCCTCCAAGCTGGGTTTCTCATCCCGGTTCCGCCACAAACTGGTATCCCAACCCGCGGACGGTGAGCAGATGTTTGGGTTTTGCGGGGTCCTGCTCAATGTAGCGGCGCAGCCGGACAATGAAATTGTCAATGGCGCGCGTGTCGGTTTCTTCTTTCAAGTTCCAGACTTTCTCCAGGATTTCCTTACGCGAGACAGGCCGGCCTCGGTTCTGAATCAGGTAGCGCAACAGGTCCAACTCCATCAGCGTTAGCTGGAATACTTGGCCGTTTTTGCGTAACTCCAATTTCTGAAAATCCACGGTGATGCCATCGAATCTGAAATTCTCTTCCGCAGAGGACGAGGATTCTGCCTGGGTCCATTTCGTGCGGCGCAGCAGGCTGGAGATGCGCGCAACTAGAATGTCCAGGTTGAAAGGTTTGGGGAGATAGTCATCGGCGCCGGAGGAAAATCCTTTGAGCACGTCCTCGGGCCGGCTGCGAGCGGTGAGCATCAGCAGAGGAATGAATTGCCCTGCCTGGCGTAGCTCGTGAGCCACGGTGAAGCCGTCTTTGCCTGGCAGCATCACATCAAGCACCAGCAGATCAAATTCCTGGTGCTCCTCCAGCAGCCGGAGCAGCGCCTCTTCGCCACGCTCCGCCAGGATTACGGAATGCCCTTCCGCTTCCAGATTGAAGCGAAGTCCCTGTGCGATGTGGTTTTCATCTTCCACCACCAGGATGCGGCTCATACGTGATAGACCCTCGGCAGCCGCAGGGTGAAGGTGCTGCCCTGGTTCTGCCCAGCGCTCTCTGCCAACACTTCGCCTCCGTGCCGCCTCGCTATGGAACGGACGATGAACAGACCCAGCCCAGTGCCTTTCATTTTTTCCGTCCCATGTCCGTGGACGCGGTAAAAACGGCGGAAAATCCGCTTGAGATCGGTCTGAGGGATCCCGATTCCATTGTCCCGCACGCGCAGCTGCACGGAGTCCACATTGGGCGTGAGCAGGTCCACGGTAATCTGCGGATTTTTCGGCGAATACTTCACTGCATTTTCGAGCAGGTTGGCTACCGCAGTCCGCAGTTCTTCCGGATTGCCCAGCAGCGTGATTTGTCCGGGTGGCTGGCTGCCAAATGAGATTGCCTGTTCCGGCAGTCCGCTACGAAGACGGGCGAGTTCCACGCTTTCCTGCACGATTCGGGAAAAGTTCACTTCCTGCCAATTTTCTTTCCTGCCGCGCTGGCGTATTTCGCCCGCTTTGAGCACTTGATTTACTGTCCCCAGCAGACGGTCAGTGTCTTCGAGCATCAAGCGGTAGAAATCGTGTCGCTTGCCATCGTCCACTTGCCGCATTTCGAGTGTTTCAAGGTACAGCCGGATGGAGGTGATGGGAGTTTTCAATTCATGCGTGACCGCGTTCAGAAAGCTGTCCTGCTGCTCGCTTCTGCGGATCTCGCGGACCAGGAAGATGGTGTTCAGAACCATTCCCGCGATGATCACCCCAAAAAAAACGATTCCCAGCACCAGCGGGACCACTTCGCGCCAGTTCAGGACGATCCAGGTGATATTGAGGAAAATTGCGACGGCAACCAGGCAGGCGCCCAGCGTAATGAAAAACGCGATCGCCTTGGTGCGGCTCGTAATGCGCATTCTGAAAACGATTGTAGAGGAACTGCAGGCCTGCTATCCGCGGCCGTGCCGCCACCGCAGGGGGCCATGAATAGAGCCTGCTGTTGCCCTACTGTAATCCTTCCGTAACTTTCTCGGGCCTTTGTCTTACGTGGCGCAAGTTGAAATTGAGGTACTCTAAATGCGGGTTCCCAGCAACCACTCCAGCACAGAAGACTCTGCCGTGAGGACGGCAGAATGTAACAAGTATGTCCGGTCGCGAAGAGAAAATTCCGTCAGCCAAACTCACGGTTGTCCAATACATCATTCTCGCTGTTTTTCTGGTGCTGGCTTACGGGTTGTGGAGCCTTCAGGTCCGCAGGAATGACGAGTATTTAACCCGCGCCGAGCAAAACCGCATTCGTCAAGTGGCCGTTCTTGCGCCACGCGGCAAGCTGTTGGACCGCGATGGCCAGGTGATCGTTGACAACTACCCTTCGTTTTCCGCGCTGCTGCTGCGTGACCAGATGCGCGACCTGAACGCCGATGCGCAAAAGATCGCTGTTGGTCTGCACATTCCGGCGGAAGACATTCTCGACAAAATCCATCGTTACCAGCTTGCCCGGAAACCCGCGTTCGAGCCCATCATTATTAAGGACGACATCACGCCTGATGAGCGCGCCTTCATTGAAGCCCATCGCGATGAATTTCCTGAGCTGGAAACGCTGATGGTTTATCGCCGCCTCTATCCCAAAGACGGCTTCATGGCCCACCTCATCGGATATGTCGGCGAAGTCAGCGAAGACATGCTCAACTCGCCCCGTTTCGAGCTCTATGAAAAGGGTGACATCGTTGGCCAGTCGGGGGTGGAACTCTATTACAACGATCTGCTCATGGGCAAGGACGGTTCTCGGCGCGTGCTCGTTGATAGCCATGGCAGAGAAGTAGGCCGGCCCAAGGACGCATATATTCCAGCCGTGCCCGGCCACAAGCTGAAGCTGACCATTGACATTGACATCCAGAAGGCCGCAGAGATGGCACTTGAAGGCAAGAATGGCGCTGTAGTCGCGATGGATCCACGCAACGGCGAGATCCTGGCTATGGTGAGCCGGCCAACTTTCGATCCCAATGATTTTGCCGTACGCATCTCCGGGGAAGAGTGGAAACGGCTGGCAAATGATCCCGATCACCCGCTGCTCAACAAAGCAATCCAGGCACAGCTTGCTCCCGGATCGGTTTTCAAGATCATCATGTCCGTGGCGGGATTGCAGGAGGGCATTGCCCAGAACCTTACCGTGAACTGCAATGGCGGAGGCACGTTCTATGGCCGCTACTTCAAATGCTGGGTGGTGGCGGAGCACCGAGTCCATGGGCTCACTAATATCACGAAGGGCATTTACCAATCGTGCGACGTATTCTTCTACACCCTCGCCGAGCGTTTGGGAATTGAGAAGATCGCAAAATGGGCAACCGCATTCGGCATCGGAAAAAAGACCGGAGTGGATCTGCCCAACGAAGCCAGCGGAGTGATGCCTTCGGAAGAATGGAAGCTCAAGAACTTCCGTCAAAAGTGGTATGCCGGTGAGACCATCTCAGTAGGCATTGGGCAGGGAGCAATTGCAGCCACGCCCATCCAGCTCGCGCGCGCGATTGGCGGCATCGCCATGGGTGGAACACTCTACCGGCCCCATGTAGTGAACCCCAGCGATATGCCTCCCGAGTACAAGAACGTAGTTGCATCGAATGTCCCGGATGTCGTGCATGTTCCCATTGACCCGCAGAATTGGGTCACGATTACTGACGCCATGGCGGGCGTGGTTCAGCCCGGCGTGGGTACGGCCCCCAGCGCGCATCTTGAGGGCATAGATTTCGCGGGCAAGACGGGCAGCGCGCAGGTAGTGAGCAATTCGTTCAAGAAATCGCGTGGCGGCGGTGGAAAAAGCATGAAGGACAACGGCTGGTTCGCCGGCGTTGCTCCGCGCCGCAATCCTGAAATCGTTGTTTGCGTGTTGCTGGAGCAGGGTGAGCACGGATATCTTGCCGCTCGCATCGCGTCTCAAGTGATCAAGACCTACGTAGAGAAGCAGCGGCGGTTGCGCAATAACCCCACTCTGTTCAGCGATAAAGCTGATCCGGGATCGGTGCCGCTTGCGGGAGTGTGGAACAATCCGGAAACTCCCGATACAGATGGCCACAAAGACGATGCTGATGTGTCCGACCGGCTGCAAGGTGGAACGCTGCTGGTGAAGGTCGGGCGCATACCGCGACTGAATATCAAAAAGGCGGCCAAGCTGCGCAATCTCGGGGTGGAGGGAAATCTCTGATGCGCCGCATGATTTCTTTCCGCGACTTTGATTGGCTGTTGCTCACCTTTGTTCTGATCATTTGCTCGCTGGGCGTGATCGAAATTTACAGCACCACCTGGGGAACAAAGTTCGCGGGCGCCCACGTCCGGCAGATCTATTGGATCATGGGAGGCCTAGGCCTCATGTTCCTGGTAAGCCTGATCAATTACCAGGTGCTGCTGGAAAATTCACATTGGCTTTATATCGCATCGCTGGTCTCGTTGTTGGCCGTGACTCTTTTTGGCAGGAAGTATTTGGGAGCGCGGCGCTGGATTCAGCTTCCCGGAGGCCAGCACTTCCAGCCTTCGGAGTGGGTCAAGCTCGTGTTGATTCTGGCGCTGGCAAAATACTTCAGCGAGGAGAGCGACCACGCCGCCAGTCTGTCCGATGTGGTGAAAGGCGGGTTGATTGCCGGCGTTCCCATGCTATTGGTCTTGAAACAGCCGGACTTGGGAACGGCGCTCACTTATGTGCCTGTTGCGCTGATGGGCTTGTTCCTTGGAGGGATGCAATTCCGCCATGCCGCGGTGATTCTGGTGGTCGCGGGCGTGCTTGCGCCGGGCATTTGGCATTACGGCCTCAAGCCGTACCAGAAGCAGCGTCTTACCAGCTTTCTGCACCCAGACGCAGACTCGCAGAAGACGGGGTACCAACTTGAGCAATCCAAGATTGCCGTTGGTTCGGGCGGAATCTGGGGCAAAGGTGTGCGAAAAGGCACGCAAACACAGGGTTCTTTCCTCCCTGAGCCGCACACGGATTTCATTTTCGCGGCTTGGTCCGAGGAGCACGGGTTTGTCGGCGCCGTTGCTCTCCTGCTGCTATACTTTATGGTGTTAATGCGTTTAGTCCACAACGCTCAGACTGCGCCAGATCGCGCAGGAGGGTTTGTGGTGATGGGTGTGGTGGCAGTACTACTGTTTCACATCCTGGTGAATGCAGGAATGGTGGTAGGGTTTATGCCTGTCACCGGAATTCCCCTGCCCCTGATGAGCTATGGAGGCTCATCGTTGTTGTTCATGT
>JAICYU010000146.1 GCA_025934025.1 Terriglobales bacterium | reverse complement strand
CGCAAGACCAGTTCCTTAACCGAGCAACCCTGGATTGCAGCCGCGGATTTGAGCTGCCGGTAGACCGGGTCCGGGATGTCAACTGTAGTTCGCATGAGATAAATCCTACCGTATTTATGGCTGAGAAACCTTACCGCTTATGAGCGCAAATTGAATGGATCAATTCCAGTGCCTAGGAATCGTGGAGCAACAGAGTCAACCCTTACAGCGACGTGATCCAATCAATCAAAGCAAGAGTGCTCACGAGCAGGGACCGAATCATCAGGTCTCCTTCGTGCCGGGTCTCAGGGCGCCGAGGTCGTGGTCTCGGTTTTCTCTACCCCGCCGCAATTCCGTGCGTCGCGCAAAACGACGATGACGTGGGAGGGCGTCTATTGGATTGTCGGGTCGCGCGGGCCGATCTTCATGCTGACCGGCTTCCCCAAGCCATACTGCTGGGACGCTTTTTCCCGCGCCTGCCGCACTCCGTCGGCGAACTGAGCAGGCGAGAGACTCCCCAGCTCTCCATGCTTGCGGCATCGGAACCGGACATTTGCCGCGGTGGTCATGACCTCCAGCTCGCCCCGGCACTCGGTGCAGAGCAACAGGATTTGCAGGGTCTTTCCGTCTTTCTTCAACTTCGATGAAAACAGGATTTCCATGGCCCAAAGCCTCGCAGAGCAGGAATGTAAGAAGTCATTCTACGCACGGCTAAACATAGCCGATGCGTATGCTGATCAACGGCTTCATGGTAGCGAAGATACAGCGAAATGTCAAATGGCAGATGTGGCTGCGCGGACAGGCCCAGCAACCCCAGCAACCCCGATTTTCGGGTTGGACCTCTTTCTCCCGGAGAATAACCCATTCAACACGACCACTCGGAACGCCCTATCGCCGCTACATTTAGTCTGTAGCTATTTAGTCTTCGTTCCAACAAACTGAGTGCGATGCCCCAAGATCCGAACGCTGTTCTTGCGCGCAACCTGCGCAGGTTACGCCTCGAACGCGGATGGTCACAGGAGGAGTTCGCAGAAAAATGCGGCCTCCACCGAACATACGTAGGAGCAATCGAAAGAGGAGAGCGCAATGTCACTTTGTGTACTCTAAGCGCTCTGGCTTTTGCTTTGCAGGTCTCCGCGGCAGAACTCATCACGGATTCACGTTCACGTCGTGCCTAAGAATTTTCCGCCGGAACTGCTCGCCCGCATTAAGGAAGTGACTAACAAGCGCGCGAGGATTGTGCTGGACACAATAGTGAAGAATGGGCGGATAACTACAGAGGAACTCAAGATTCTTGGATATGACCATCCTCCTCGTGCAGCGCGAGACGTGAGGGAACTGGGTTTCACGCTGATCACAACAATGGTCACCGGGAGCGAAGGCAAGCGCATGGCCGCATATTCGCTCGGTACGGCTTTGGATGCAGCAAAATCAGGGCGCTTGCAACTTCCAAAGAAAGAGCGAGATGCTGTCATCGCCGCAGCTGGGCAGAAGTGCCAGATTTGCGGTGCCACTCACGATCTTCAAGTCGATCACCGTGTCCCATACCAAGTTGCAGGAGAAACCCTCGCCGGACAACCAGACGTGTACATGGTCCTGGATGGCACCTGTAACCGTCGCAAGTCGTGGGCGTGTGAGCATTGTCAGAACTTGCTAAACAAAAGGTTGGTATCAGTGTGCCAGACTTGTTATTGGGCGAATCCCGAGCAGCACTCTCACGTTGCGATGGAAAACATTCGCAGGGTTGACCTTGTATTCAATGGTCAGGAAAGCGAGACATTCGACAGGTTTCGTTCGCTATGCGCAAAGTCAGGAGTTGATGTCCCGGTTGCGATTAAACGGCTACTGCTGCGAGATCGGGAAAAGTGAGTTCTGCGGAGAAAACGATCTCAGGTGAACGTGAAACGGCATTTTCGATTGTGGGCGGAGCCCTGGGGACAAATAGATGGATTCCACCGTTACGTCATCTCTGCCGTTTAAAGTCGCCTGGCTCGAACGCCCGACTTCCAGCAATACACGATGGAGATTGAGGTGTGCGGGAAGGGGTTCACCGTACTCTTTTCCTCCGCAACGCCCATCATAACTGAGAATGTACTCAATACTTCGTTTGTTCAAGTCTGCCAAGACTGCGATCATTTCCGAGCGCTGAACGCCTTTAATATACCTCCGATCCCGGCCTTCGCTCGTGCCTTGGTAGGGCGGATCCATATATACAAGATCAACAGATGTCGCAGATGTAAGCACGCGGCGGAAGTCTCCGCAGATCACCTCCGAACGATTGCGTAATAGCTTGTGCGCGGCCAAAATCTCTGCTCGCATTGTCACCGGATGCATTCCCCGCCGTCGCTTGTCTGGTGATTGATTGAAATCGCCGCTGTTGCTAAAACGTACAGCATTCTTGACGCATCGAGCGAGAAGGAATAGCAGCTTCGCCGGATCGTGCTGCTTATTAAACTCCGCTCTGACTCGATTGAACCAATCAGTAGAATCACCAATCGCTTGCTGCTGCCAAATCTCTTCGTACGCATCGGCCAAACCGTCAGGCTTCTGCAATATTGCATTCCAAATTTCCGTAAGGGGTTTCAGCAGGTCTGCAATAACACAGGAGTTGACGAGTTTTTTGCTGGCAGCAGCCAGGGTGATGGCAGCCGAGCCTGCAAACGGTTCAATCAACCGCTCGAACCTGCCCGGTGCGATGAACGAGAGTATTGCTGGCGCGAGCAAACGCTTGCTGCCTTGATAAGGTATCGGGTGTGGCGCTTCGTATCGCACTTCAGGATGCTAGGAGAAATCTAGGCGAAAGTCAACACGACGTTTTCCACAGTCGGTTCACGTGCCGCAGGAAAACCGCTTGGGTGTCCTGCTCAATCTGGCCGGACTGGGGCAATCTGTACCGAACCTAGGGCGCTCGTGCTCGTCTCCCCGAGCTTCCTAAAACCGATTACTTCCTAGTTACTGTCCTAACCGGGCGGTGCGGCCCTGTCCTTTTCCTCCGAGACCCTGTCCTATTTTCGCCGTTGATTCGGCAAAGAGATTGTGACAAAATGGGGTTTGTAGTAGCTGAATCTTGCATGAACTGGGCGTTCTGCCCAGGGCGGCGTGAGGTCGCTCCCGGACGAAGCTCCGGAAGGACTGAACGCTGCAAATAAAATCCGCACCATAAGGACATTGTCGCCATGTCTACGCAGTCCATTTCTCCCCTTGAAAACCAAAACCCTTTCACCACAGAGGCCGCTGAGGAACGCAGAGAACAACCCAAGTCAGCCACAGAAGCCACTGAGAAACACAGACAAGAAGAAGACCTAGAAGACTCGTATGCAGGCATGAAGTTCGTCCTGGATGAGCCGTGGCGGGTGAAGATCCTGCCGCAGCAGGAGCCGAAGAGGCTTCCGCCGGGAGTGTTGCCCAAGCCGGAGCCGATCAACCCTAGGCAGCAGCCGTGGAGGATGGGCGACGTTACACGCCTGAAAGACGATTCGCCTGAAGGGATGATGAAGTACATCGCCACGCACTCGACCGGGTGGTGGCAGGAGATGGCGCAACGGGCGCTACGCGATACGGAACGCGCCGAGCGCAGAGCCAAAGAAGCCGGCGTGGAGCATGGGCAGTACTGGACCCTGGAACTGGATGTGGAGACCAGGGAAAAACTGCGACTGGCGGAAGAGGCCCGGCGGGCGCGAGCGGAAGCAGAACGCGCCAAGGAAGAAGCCGCCAAAGAAGCGTTTGCGCTGCGCCAGCGGGAGTTGCTGGAGAAAGCCGGCAGGGCGCCGCGGTGTGAGTACCAGTACACGGACGGAAGAGGCTGCCGGGCGCCGCAGGTACGCGGCGAGCGGTGGTGCCATGGTCACGAGAAGATGATGAGCTACCGTCCGGAAAAGCTGGAGCTCCTGCCGCTGGAAGACGAGCAGGCGGTGACGGTGAATCTGTATCGGGTGACCAGGAGTTTGCTGAGCGGATGGATCACGGAAAAGATGGCTGGGCTGATGCTGTGGAGCGTAGCGATTGGAGCGCCGGGGGCGAGGAGATCGCGCGGGATCGCCGGAATCGCAAGTGATCGCCGTGATCGGAAGAGCAAAACCTTACCGCTGATGAACGCTGATTCCACGGATCAGAAGCAAAAGAAGGAACCGCAGAGGACCCCGAGATCGCAGAGGCAAGATGTGGGTCACGCCGGGGTGAGGAACGATAAGTCCTTTAAATCTGGGGTGAGCGATAGGGGTACCCATGCCACGTCATCCGCGATCGCGGCGTCGCACAAGCAGGAATCGCAATCCTCCGTGTCTCAGCGCCTCCGTGGTGAGTTAAGGCCGTTGAAATCCACAGAGTTACACAGATGTACACAGGGAGAGCGTGAGAATGCAGCAACTATAATGAAGGAAATGGGCGCACAACCGTTTGTTCCTAAAACACCTTCATTTCAGGGGCTAAAGCCCAAACATTTTTCGGCTTCTGCGGCACGACTAAAGTCATGCCCTGACACTTGGAGCGAAGAGAGCAAACTGCCCGGGAGCGGATCCAACGTGGAGACTTCTACGGCACGACTAAAGTCATGCCCTGACACTTCTAGCGAAGAGAGCAAGCTGCTCAGGGGCGGATCCAACGTGAAGACGTCTGCGGCACGACTAAAGTCATGCCCTGACACTTGGAGCGAAGAGAACAAACTGCTCGGGAGCGGATCCAACGTGAAGACTTCTACGGCGCCAATAAAGTCATGCCCTGACGCTTGGAGCGAAGAGAGCAAACTGCCCGGGAGCGGATCGTCTATGGACCAAACATCGGCAGAAGAAAACTGAAGACCATGTCTGAATTTGTTCATCTCCATCTGCATACGGATTACTCGCTGCTGGACGGCGCGTGCGGCGTTCCCGGCCTGGTGAAACGTGTCGCCGAGGTCGGCCAAAAGGCTGTCGCTATGACCGACCACGGCAACATCTATGGCACGGTAGAGTTTGTCACTGAGGCGGAAAAGCAGGGCATCAAGCCGATTGTCGGATGCGAGCTGTACATCTGCAAAAAGGAAGATCACCACACGGACCGCATGCCGCCCGAAGGCGACAGCTATAACCATCTGCTGGTGCTGGCGGAAAACGAAGAAGGCTATCGCAACCTGATCAAGATCACCTCGGAGGCCAGCCTGCACGGCTTTTACTACAAGCCGCGCATCAGCAAAAAGTTTCTGCGGGAGCATGCCAAGGGGCTGATCGCGCTGAGCGGATGCCTGGCCGGCGAGGTGTGCGAGAACTTTCTCGCCGGCAAGTACGAGGCAGGAAAGAATGCTGCCGCCGAGTACCGTGAGATCTTCGGGCGCGACAACTATTTTATTGAGATTCAGGACCAGGGGCTGAAGGAAGAGCACAGGATCCATCCCGACCTGTTTCGTCTGGAAAAAGAGCTGGGCATTCCCATGGTGGCGACCAATGACAGCCACTATCTGTGCGAAGACGATGCCCACGCGCAGGACGTGCTGGTGTGCGTGCAAACGGGCAAGAGCATTCATGAAACCAACCGGCTGAAGTTTGAGAGCAACCAGTTCTTTGTGAAGTCGGCGGAAGAGATGGCGCGACTCTTCAACGGTCGCGAAGACGTGCTGCGGCGCACGATGGAAATTGCCGAGCGCTGCAACTTCAAACTGAACAAAGTCAAGAATCCGTTTCCGGCGTTTGAGGTCCCGCAGGGCTACACGCTCGATAGCTACTTTGAAAAAGTCGCGCGCGAAGGTTTTGCGCGGCGCTGGACCCTGCTCTCGCCAGTGGCGGAAGCCGGTCGGCTCAAGAAATCACGCGTGGACTACGAAGAGCGGCTGGCGCGCGAGATCGGGATCATCCAGCAGATGAAGTTTTCAGGATACTTCCTGATCGTCTGGGACTTCATCCGCTATGCCAAAGAAAATTCCATTCCGGTAGGGCCGGGGCGCGGATCGGCGGCAGGAGCTTTGGTCGCGTACGCGATGGGCATCACGGACATTGATCCGCTACAGAACGAGCTGCTGTTTGAGCGCTTCCTGAATCCTGAGCGCGTCTCCATGCCCGATATTGATATTGATTTCTGCATGAACCGGCGTGGGCAGGTAATTGATTATGTCACGCAGAAATACGGGCGCCAGAACGTGGCCCAGATCATCACCTTCGGCACCATGGCCGCGAAGGCCGCGATTAAAGACGTGGGCCGGGCGATGGATATTCCGTATAGCGACGTGGACCGCATCGCCAAGCTGGTGCCGAACACGATTGGCATCACGATTGACCAGGCGCTCGACGATGCGCCTCCGCTGCAGCAGGCTTACGACAACGAAACCCAGATCAAGGAACTGATTGATACGGCGCGCAAGCTGGAAGGGCTGGTGCGCAATTCCGGCGTCCATGCCGCGGGCGTGGTGATCTCGCCCCAGCCGCTGACTGAGCTGCTGCCGCTGCACAAGACGAAGAACGACGAAATTGTGACCGCCTACGACATGAAGGCGGTGGAGAAGATGGGCCTGTTGAAGATGGATTTCCTCGGGCTCACCACGTTGACCATCGTGGACGATGCGCTGAAGCTGATTGCGCAGCGCGGCGACAAGCTGGACATGCAGACGGTCCCGCTGGATGACACAGTGACCTACGAGAAAGTCTTCCACACCGGATTAACCTCCGGCATCTTCCAGTTTGAATCGGGCGGCATGACGGACGTGCTGCGTCGCTACAAGCCGACGACGGTGGAAGATCTGACGGCATTGAATGCGCTGTATCGTCCGGGGCCGATCCAGGGCGGCATGATTGACGATTTCATCGAGCGCAAGTGGGGACGGCGCAAGGTGGAATACGAGCTGAAGGAACTGGAGCCGCTGCTGAAAGAGACGCTGGGCGTGATCGTGTATCAGGAACAGGTGATGCAGATTGCGAACGCTCTTGCGGGCTACTCGCTGGGTGAAGCTGATCTGCTGCGCCGGGCCATGGGAAAGAAGATCGCCTCGGAGATGGCGCAGCAGCGCGAGCGCTTTGTGAAAGGCGCGACCGAGCGCGGCTTTCCGGAAAAGAAGATTGTCAAAATTTTCGACTTGATGGAGCAGTTCGCGGGCTACGGCTTCAACAAGTCGCATTCGGCGGCGTATGCGCTGCTGGCCTACCACACCGCATATTTGAAGACGCATTATCCGGTGGAGTTTATGGCGGCGCTGCTGACGTCGCAGACCGGCAACACCGACAACGTGGTGAAGTACATCAAGGAATGCCGCGAAATGGGCATTGCCGTGGAGCCGCCGGACATCAACGTGAGTGATGCTTACTTTACGCCGCACGGAAGCGCGATCCGCTTTGGCCTGGCGGCGGTGAAGAATGTGGGCGGGAATGCGATTGAATCCATTGTCGCGGCGCGCAAAGAGATTGGCAGCTTCAAGACGATTTTTGAGTTCTGCGAAAAAGTTGATCTGCGGCTGCTGAACCGCAGAGTGATTGAGTCGCTGATCAAGGCCGGCGCGATGGATGCGTTCGGCAATCGCAGACAACTCTGGGCTGTTCTGGACAAGGCCATCGAGCGAGCGCAGCGGGTTCAACATGACGTGGAAGTCGGCCAGCACGGGCTGCCTCTCGAATTCGGATCGGGTGGCAGCTCTGCAGTTAGCCCTGAAAGATTGCCCAAGCTTCCTGATTGGGACGAACACGAACGCCTGGCCAGTGAAAAAGAGGTGCTGGGATTCTTTATTACCGGGCATCCGTTGGAGAAATACTCAGACAAGCTGCTGGATTTTCCAAAGTACAAGAATGTCGAAGCGATTCTGCAGATGACCAGCGGCACGGGTCGGGAGGAAATCACAACAGCTGGGGTTATTACAGGTGTGCGGCCGATGAAGTCGCGCAAAGGTGACCTCTATGCCAATGCTGTCATGGAGGATATGACTGGGACTGTGGAGGTGATCGTATTCCCTGAAGCCTACAACCGCCTGCAAGTGGTGCTGAAACAGGAAATCGCCATGCTGGTAAAGGCCAGCGTGCGCGTGGAAGAAGGATCGAATCCGAAGATCGCCATTTCACGGCTCGAATCTCTCGACGAAGCGAAGCCGCCTTTACCGAAATCGATCATGGTCCGGGTACCGCTGGAGAGCGCTGGTGCCGGAACGGTGGACGCGCTGCATGGAGTGTTCAAAGAACGTCGCGGAGAAGCCAAGGTGCTGTTTCACCTGGACCGCGCGGGCGACTTCATGGTGGTGATGGAGGCCGATGGATATAATGTTTGTCCAGACCGCGCATTTATTGCGCGCGTGGAAGAGTTGTGCGGACGCGGAGCCGTGCGGGTGATTGATTGAGCAGGAGCTGACTTGGACCAGGCGGTAAAAGCGCAGAGACAACTCGCAGGCATTGAGACGCAGATTGCCGAGCTTGAGGCCAAGGCAGGCGCCGACCATGACGCCCACCTCAAGCTG
>JAICYU010000326.1 GCA_025934025.1 Terriglobales bacterium | reverse complement strand
TACTCAATTACCAAATCCCTTCAGCGCTTTTTTGCAGCTGATTAGTTCCAACAGTCAAATTACTACCTTACCAAATTACTCAATTACCAAATCCCTCACTTCGCTCTGCTCGCGGCCAGTTCCAGCACGCGCTGGGTGTAAACCTGGGCCAGGTGCTTGCGATATTCGCCGCTGGCAAACAGATCAGAGTTCAGTTCCACGCCGTCGGCTGCGTGATCGGCCGCGGCGCTGATGGATTTGGCGTCGAGCGATGCGCCTTTCAGCGCGCGTTCCACACCGCCTGCGCGATAAGCCTTCGAGGAAACACCGGTCACGCCCACGCTGCAAGTCGCGCACTTGTTGCCTTCTGCGGCCAGGTTTACGGCCACTCCAACTACAGCAAACCCTGAGGCTGGATGGCGAACTTTCATATATGCGTGTCCGACCGAGCCTTTGGGGACGGCGAAACGAACTTCTTTCACCACCTCGCCGGGCTGAAGGGCGGTGGTAAGCAACTCGACAAAAAATTCGTCGGCTTTGATGGCGCGCTCTCCTTTTGCGCCGACAGCGACGATTTCCGCGTTTAGCGCGATTACCGCAGCCGGCCAGTCCGCGGCAGGATCAGCATGGGCAAGGCTTCCACCGATAGTTCCCTTGTTTCGCACCTGCATGTCGCCCAGGTGGCTCGCAGTTTCCGGTAGCAGCGGACAGAGGCGCCGCAGAAGATCGGAGCTTTCGATCTGGAAGTGCGTGGTGGTGGCGCCAATGCGAATGCGGCCGCCCTCTTCGCGAATGTAGGAAAGGTCCTTGATGCGGCTGATGTCAATCAGGACGGAAGGCTGCATCAGGCGCAGCTTCATCGCGGGCAGCAGGCTGTGCCCGCCCGCCAGCAGCTTGGCATCATCTTTGTGCTTGGCCAGCAGAGAGACGGCTTCGTCCAGGCTCTTTGCCGCAACGTAATTGAAGTTGGCTGGAAACATGAGACCTCCTAGGCGGCCCCGGCTTGATTCTTGTTAATAATGCGCCAGACATTTTCCGGCTTGATGGGCATATCAAGATGGCGAATGCCAAACGGCGCCAGCGCGTCGCAAACAGCGGCTACTACTGCCGGTGTTGCGCCGATGCTGCCCGCTTCGCCTACGCCCTTTACGCCCAGCGGATTCACTGGCGATGGAGTTTCAGTGCTGTCCAACTCAAAGCGCGGAAGCATGGCTGCCTTGGGTACGGCATAATCCATCAACGTGCCGCTCACGAGCTGGCCCTGATCGTCATAAACAACTTCTTCAAACAACGCCTGACCGATGGACTGCACGATTCCACCATGCACCTGTCCGTGAACGAGCAGCGGATTGATGACCTTGCCGCAATCGTCCACGGCGATGTAGCGCACGAAGTGAATCTCTCCCGTTTCGCGATCAATCTCCACCACGCAGATGTGCGTGCCGAAGGGGAAGGTGAAATTCTTGGGTTCGTAAAACGATATCGCCGAAAGGCCGGGTTCCATGTCGGCCGGCAGGCTTTTCGCCAGATGCGCTGCCAATGCGACATCCTGCAAGGTCACGTGCTTGCCTTCGGGATTTGGCTTTGGTAATGCCGAAGCCGGGGCCTGTCCGGCGGCGGGGACCATCGGCTCAGGAACACTCGCGGCTTTGGACTTGGCCTTGCGCGCTTCTTCGCAGAATCGGCCTTCCCGGAACGAAACGTTTTCACATTGCAACAGATGCGCCGCGATCTTGCCGGCTTTTTCTTTCACCTTCTGGATCGCCATGTAAACCGCAGTTCCGCCGACCGCGGTGCCGCGGCTGCCAAAGGTGCCTATGCCGTATTGCACAACCGCGGTGTCGCCGTGGATGACCGTGACGTCGTTGAGGCCAACGCCGAGTTCATCGGCGGCAATCTGCGCGAATGATGTCTCCTGGCCTTGGCCGTGAGGCGACGCGCCGCTCAAGATTGTGACTTTACCGGTGGGCTCCACGCGTACGGTTGCGCTCTCCCAGCCGCCAGCGGGCATGGCTGCGGAAGGGCCCATGGCGCAAATTTCGACGTAAGTGGAAACGCCAATCCCGATCAGGCGGCCCTGCTTGCGCGCATTGTGCTGCTCTTCGCGCAGCATCGAGTAGTCCGCCATCTTGATGGCTTTATCGAGCGCTGCCTGATAGTTGCCGCTGTCATAGAAAAGACCGGTGGCAGTTTTGAAACCGTTGTTGTCAAACGGAGCAGGGAAGTTCTTGCGCCGGACTTCGATGGGATCCATTCCCAGTTCCAGCGCGATCAGATCAAGCGCGCGCTCGATGACATACGTTGCCTCTGGTCGGCCAGCGCCACGATAGGCATCCGTGGACATCTTGTTGGTGAATGTTGCCGTAACGTTCATCTGGATGGCAGGAATTTTGTAGCAGCCGGAAAGCATGAGTCCGGTCAACGTCGGTATGGCCGGCGTGAGCAGTTGGAAATACGATCCCATGTCAGCGAAGACGTTGTAGCGGAAGCCCGTAATCGTCCCATCTTTCTTCACGCCGATCTCGATATAGCCAGTCTGGCCGCGGCCATGAATGGTGGCCTGCATGTTCTCGCGTCGTCCTTCAATCCACTTCACCGGACGGCCCAGCTGCATGGCGCACCAGCTAATCATCGCCTCTTCAGCGTATACGTTGAGTTTGGAGCCGAAGCCGCCGCCAACTTCAGGAGCAATCAGGCGCAGCTTGTTTTCCGGCATGCCTAGCATGATCGCGACCTGCGTGCGCGCCAGATGCGGAATCTGGGTTGAAGTCCATAGCGTGAGTTCCTGCTCGCCGGGATAGTAGCGCGCCAGCACGCCGCGAGGCTCCATAG
>JAICYU010000235.1 GCA_025934025.1 Terriglobales bacterium | reverse complement strand
GGTGACGGAATCCATGGACGTGGGCCTGAGGGATGATCCGGACAGCCCCAGCCTGAGCGAGCAGATCGCTGATCGGGGGCCTGCGCCGGACGATCGAGTGGCCAGTCAGGAGACGCAGCGGATGGTTCGGGCGGCTCTGGCCCGCATCTCACCTGACCTGCGGGAGGCGGTAATCCTGAGGGACCTGCAAGATATGGATTACAAAGAGATTGCCCAGGTCCTACGGGTGCCGGAAGGCACGGTAAAATCGCGCATCAACCGGGGAAGAATGGAACTTGCGCGATTACTTTCTCGTAATAAAAGACAGGCGGGACATGAGTAACGGGAACCAAAACGGAATCGCGTGCAGCCAGTTTGAGGCGCTGCTGGCGGAAGCCCTGGATGGGGCGCTGCCACAGCAGATCCGGCCGGCCTTTGAGGCCCACAGCCAGAGCTGCCCGAACTGCGGTCCCATGCTGGCCGAAGCGCGCCAAGGCATGATGCTGCTGGCGGGCTTGGAGGAAGTTGAGCTTCCGCGGAACCTGCTGCACAACATTCTGGCGGCGACCACAATGGGGGAGGGGCGGGCAAAACAGACTGCTCCGGCGCCAGTTGTACAGCAAGGCTGGCTGGGAAGGCTGTTTCCATCGCGTACGTCGGCGGGCTGGGCTGGCGTGCTGCACTCAAGGTTTGTGACGTCGTTCTGCATGGCGTTTTTCTCGCTGAGCCTGACGTTGGCCGTGGCGGGAGTGAAGATCGGCGATCTGGCGAAGATTAACTGGCGTCCGAGTGCCATTCGCAAGTCGGTGGTGCTGGAGTATACGCAGGTGGAAGCGCGGGTGCAGCGCTACTACGACAACATGCGTCTGGTGGTGGAGCTTGAGGCGCGGGTGCGCGGGCTGAAAAAAGCTGCCGAACCGGCGCCGGGAGAGAACAACAATCGGAAGCCGGAACAGCAGAACCGCAATACAACGCCGCAGAAAGAGCACGAAGACTATAGCCAGGGCCGCGACGGATCATTGCTGGCCTTGATGACAGTGAAAAACGAAGGAGCCAAACAAATATGAACTGCGCCGTACATACAGACACGGCGGCAACCGCCTATTGCCGTACTTGCGGAAAGGCGCTATGCGAAAACTGCAAACGCGATGTGATGGGCGCCATCTATTGCGAGCCTTGCATCGCCACGCGACTGCACGGCACCGTGCCGGGATTCACCGCTGCTGCGCCGGGCGCGCCGCGTCAAGGCACGCTGCCTGGAGCGCCGAGTCCGGCGATCGCGCTGTGCCTGGGATTCATCCCCGGCGTAGGAGCGATGTACAACGGGCAATTCACCAAGGCGTTCATTCACGTCATCATTTTTGTTTTGTTGATCGTGGCTACGTCGAATTACGGACCGGTCGGAATTCTGATCGCCTTCTGGGTGATCTATATGGCGTTCGAAGCCTACAAGACCGCGGAAGCGAAACAGTTGGGGCTTCCAGCGCCTGATCCGATTGGGCTGGACCGGATTTTCGGGATCCAGGAGAAGCAGCCGCCTGCGTGGACAGCAGCACCTCCGCCCGCGACCGCGGCAGGCGCTGCACCAGTGGGGCCGGGAGGCGCTCCAGGCGCGGGATTTGTAGCGAGTGGCGAGTCAACCATTCCTCCTCCGCCCCCGCATGAAGCAACGCCAACCGGGGCGATTGTTCTCATCGCTCTGGGCGTACTCTTCTTGCTGTCAAACTTTGGAATTTTCAGCATGCGATATTTCTGGCCGTTGTTGCTCATAGCCATCGGATTGTGGATCGCTTATCAACGCACAGCGCAAAGGACATAACAAATGGCCGACGCAACTTACTATCGAAGCAGGCATTGCCCATGCGCCCGTTGCCGCTGTCGCGGCCTGGTGGGCGCGGCAGTCCTCATAACGCTGGGCGTGCTCTTCTTGCTGCAGGAATTCTGGATCATCCGCTTTGATCAGAGCTGGCCGGTTCTGCTTTTGGTCATCGGAGTCATGATGCTCTTGTCTCGGACCGCCTCGGCTGAAGACCATGTGCAGCCGTATGGGATGGGCGGGCCGGGCGCGCCGGGAGCGCCGCCGGTTCAGGGCGATCGCTGGGCGGGAGGAAGTCCGAGCGTGCAGAGTTCGTCGCCAACGAGCGGGAGTTCGTCATCCGGCACGAGCGGCTCGGGCGAACCGGAGGTGCACTCATGAGCGCGCCGAATCCAGCTCCTTACTATCGCTACCATCGCCACCGGTCCATCACCGGACCGCTGGTGCTCATCGCGATCGGCGTAATTTTCTTGTTGCATAACATCGGCATACTTCACGCCGCCACGTTCTGGATTTGGCTGGGCCATTGGTGGCCTGTGGTGCTCATCGCGCTGGGCTTGATTAAGCTGGTGGAGTTCATGTGGGCGCGGCAAACAGGGACGCCTGCCCCGCGGGTGGGTGCAGGACTCGTAATTCTTGTGCTCTTCTTAATATTTCTCGGCACGGCGACGCGCCATTTGTCGGACGTGAACTGGCGCGGCGTGCGCGGCCAGATGACAGCAGATGATCCCGAGTTCGGCGATTTCATTGACGGACTGTGGGGCAACAGCTACGAGTTCACCGGGAATTTTGCTTCCCCCGTGACTAAAGGTTCGCAGGTGAAGCTGATTGGCTACCGTGGGGACATCACGGTGAAAGCGAGCCCCGACGATCAGGCCCACGCCGTCGTACGCAAGAAGATTCGCAGTGACTCGCAGGACGACGCCAACCGTCTGGACCAGGCCACACAGCCGAAGTTTGTCCAGCAGGGCGGCATCGTGCTGCTGGACCTTAGCGGAGGCGATTACCAGCGCGGGAGCTTCAATCTCGACTTAGAGTTGCCCCGGCAAACGTCGCTATCAATCAGCAGTCATGTTGGCGATATCGCGGTAGACCAGCGCGATGCGAGCGTGCAGATTGCAACCGACCGCGGCGATGTGAATCTTACCGGAATCAAGGGAGACGCAACGGTGCAGGCCCGCGGACGCAGCTCATTCACTGCCCGCAATATTGGAGGCAATGTTAGCCTTGACGGAACAATATCCGATTGCGATATTTCAGATGTTTCTGGAACCGTCACTATGTCCGGGACGTTCCTGGGGGACATGCAGTTGGCCCGTGTTGCCAAGCAGGTCCACTTCACCTCTTCGCGCACGGACCTTCAGTTTGCGCGCCTGGACGGCACGTTCTCCATGGCCGTGGATGATCTGCGCGCCAATTCGATCATCGGTCCGTTCAAGATTGATACCCGCAGCAAGGGCATTCACCTGGAAGATGTCTCCGGCCCGGTGCAAATCAATAACCGGAACGCGACGGTTGAGGTCAGCCCCAAAGCGCCGCTCGGTCCCATTGACGTCACCAACGTCCACGGCGAAATTGACCTGACGCTGCCCCCGGCTGCAGGCTTCCAGCTCAACGCCGAAAGCATGGGCGGCGAAATCGAAACCGACTACACCATCAATGTGGACAACAGTCACAACAACGCGACCGCGACCGGAACCGTAGGAAAGGGAGGCCCGGACGTGCGCCTGCGCGCGGATCACGGAACAATCCAGATCAGAAAGCAGTGAAAGAATCAAGCTCTGACTCAATGCAGGGATGGCGGGAGCCGGCACTGCGGGTTCTTGTTTCTTGAGCTAAGTGCCGGCCTTCGCCAATTTCTGTTCCACGATCTGCACCGCCTGTTCCATTACCTGCTCGAGCGTTAGATTGGTTGAGTCAACCAGCACGGCATCCTGGGCGGGAACCAACGGCGAGTTGGCGCGGGTGCGGTCGCGCTCATCACGGGCGCGAAGCTCCGCCACAACGGAAGCCGGCTGCGATGCAACCGCCGCGTTCTGCAGGAACCGGCGTGAGCCGCGCACCTCTGGCGCAGCGTCGAGAAAGATCTTCACCTCAGCATCAGGAAACACTTTGGTCCCGATGTCGCGCCCTTCCATCACGATTCCACCCGCCGCGCCGATCTCCTGCTGCTTGCGTACCATCCACTCCCGCACCGGCGGATGGATAGAGACACGGGAAGCGGCGTCTGTAATATCCTGCTGCCGGATTCGCCGGGTCACGTCACGGCCATCCAGCAGCACGCGGTTACCTTCCGCGTGTGGCTCCAGCTCGATGTGCGATTCATGCGCGAGCGCGCCAAGAGTTGCGGCATCGTCCAATGAACTGCCGTTTTCAATCGCCTTCAACGCCAGCGCGCGATACATGGCTCCGGTTTCGATATTGGTATAGCCGAACTTCCGGGCGAGCAGCGCCGCCAGCGTGCTCTTCCCGGAGCCGGCCGGGCCGTCAATGGCAATCACCACGCGGCGCCTAGCCATGTCTTCTTCTCCGCTGCTCCTCATCCGGCGTTCCCAGCCTGATCAGGGTCCTCGGTCCCACGCTCACAAAACTCAGTTCGCGAGCGGCCAGCAGCGCATTTACTGCTTCACGCACCTTGCTGCGCGAAGTCAGATGGCTGAACATGTTCTCCAGATCTTCCTGCGAGCAGGCCACCACCGTTTCCAGATACTTGCTCAAAAGCGCTGATATAGCCTCAGGCTCGGAAATCTGCAGGGCTTCTTTCACCACCTTCCGCGACCAGCGATAGAGCACGTCCCAGAACACGCCCTCATCGGCACGGTAATCCACTCGCGTGATCTTCAGAATGGACCACAACTCCAGCAGAGCGCGGTCAAGCGCCGCGATGCTCATCTCCCGTCCAACTTTTTCGCGGACGCCCTCTTTGCTCAGAGGACCTTTTTTCTGAATTGCCTCAAACACCTTCAGAGCCAGCGGAGAAACCGCCGCTCCCTGGGCCCGCGTTGTCGGAGCAGCTTTAGGATT
>JAICYU010000125.1 GCA_025934025.1 Terriglobales bacterium | reverse complement strand
TTCGTATGTCAAAGATTGACATACAGGGTTTATCCATCTACACTCGTGGCCGGGTGGTCTCATGGACCAGATGAATGTATCAATCCCGGACGAACTCGCAGGATTCGTGCGTAGAAAAGTGAAAAGCGGCCGCTATAACAATGCGAGCGAGGTGGTACGAGAAGCCCTTCGGCGAATGGAAGAGGACGATGCCCGGGCCCTGCGGATCGCGGCCCCCACCGCGGCGGATGTGCTGGGCGATCTCACCGCTGAACAAGTTGATGGAATTCGGCGGAAGGTTCGTGACGGTATTCAGTCCATTGAAAAGGGAGCATACCGGGACTACGCAGGCCGGAGAGGGCTCGAGCAGTTGGCCCACGAGATAAAAGCTCGGGGACGCAAGCGCGCGTCGCTGAGCAGTTCTGAAAAATGACCAGCTATCGTATCAGCGAAGATGCTGAGCGGGATCTGGATGAAATATTCCTCTACTGGGCTGGCCATGCCGGCGTGGACGTGGCGGACCGGATAACCGATGAGATTATCAGCCGCTTCTGGCTGCTCGGTGAATTCCCAAATGCTGGACGGGCATCGGACGAAATTGCGCCCGGTGTCAGATGCTTCCCTGCCGGAAACTATCTGATCTATTACCGAAAAAGGGCGTCGGTAGCGGAGATCCTGCACATTTTCCATGCTGCTCGCGACCAGAAGCGAGCGTTCAGAAAATCCAGGAAAACTTCATAAACAATCGAGCAAGAAAGAAAAACTTGGTGCCGAAGAAGGGACTCGAACCCCCACACCCTTGCGGGTACATGGACCTGAACCATGCGCGTCTGCCAATTCCGCCACTTCGGCTTGAGAAGCGCCAGACAATCACCCGGCGCGGCGACGGGAACTACTTCTCCACTATTTTAGCGGGACAAGAGCAAATTGCCAAAATCGAGTCCATTGCCAGAATCGCAGGGATTGCCAAGATTGAAAATTGAAACTCTCTGTGGATCAACCAGATAATTTGGAGAGCGCCAACTGCCAAGAAAATTACCCGATTACCAACTTACTCAATTACTAAATTCTTATTGCTTGTCCACATCTGCGGCTGTGCCGGAGTGGGCACTAGCGGCGTTGGCGGCCACGGCATCAGATTTTGCCGGAGGATTGAGAAGCTGTTCCTTGGAATAATCCGGCCCCAGGCCCAGCTTGATCAGCGCTCGGCTATCCGGAGTGACCTTGCTCTGCCAGCCATTGTCTGCCTGGTAGCGCGTCATGGCGGCTTGGCTGCGCGAGTCCCAAACTCCTGTTGGTTCGCCGCTCAGGTACTTTTCCCGAATCAGCGCTTGCTGAATTTCGCGCGTCCGGTCGGCGTCAATTCGCTGCTGTCCCTTGCGCTTCCAGGAGGTCTTGCGGCCGCGGCGATGGCGGCTGGAGGTGTGGTGTTTGGACGAGCCGGTTTTCTTCTGTGCCGGACGGGCCACGGCAAAGCTCGCGCCGAACGCCAGCAAAGCACTCAAAACAAGCAGCTTTCTTACTGCTGAATGCAAAAACCACCTCAAGATTGAAGTTGGCTGCCTAAACGACCCAGCGCGCCCCATGGACGCGCTGGCGTAAGAGGCATGATGGCACTTTTTGCGGCAAAGCACCAGACTGATGTTGACCCCGCCCAGGTTACGGAAGGGTACCGGACAAAAAGACATTGCCGCCGTTGGTACGGCCTCGATGGACCAGAAACACCACATCCTGACCGCTCTTGAGCTGCCCTGTCAGCCTGCGGAAGTCTTCTTCATTGTTGATCGGCTGACGATTGACTTGCAGGATCACGTCACCCGGGGCCATGCCGATATCTTCAGCGAAGGAATCAGGCTTCACGTCCGTAACCACAACACCTTTATTGCCCGTGACGCCCAACCGGTCTGCCTGGTCCTGCGTCAGTGCATGGACCGTAGCGCCCAGCTTCGAAGGCGTAGGCTCGGTCTCTGGACCGTTGTCCTCCGCTTCTTCCGTGCCGCGCGCTCCGAACAATTTCGAACGGTCTGCCACGGTGACTGCGGCCTGCTTCTGCTGCCCGTTTCGGACATAGCTCAGGTCCAGCTTGTTGCCGGGCTTAACTCCGGAAATGATGGAAACCAGCTCGTCTCCGCTCTTCACCGGCTTGCCGTTCACGGCAGTAATGGTGTCGCCAGTCTGGAGTCCGGCCTTCTCCGCGGGTGTTCCGGGAACAACCGTCGTGATGGTGACGCCATTTTTTACGCCATAAACTCTGGCCACGGCGGGATTCGGAGTGGCATTGAACTCCACCCCAATCGAGCCGCGCGATACGCGATGCTCCGGCCCGGTCAACTGCTCATAAACCTGGCGGACGGTGTTCGATGGCATGGCAAAGCCGACACCCTGATAGCCAAACGATTGCGTAAAAATCGCGGTATTGATGCCGATGACCTCGCCATTCATGTTCACCAGCGGCCCGCCTGAGTTTCCGGGATTGATGGCCGCATCGGTCTGAATAAACGACTGGAATTGCCGCCCCGGATTGATATTGCGCCCGCTGGCGGAAACGATGCCGGCCGTCACGGTGTTCTCCAGGCCAAACGGGCTGCCAACGGCCAGCACCCAATCGCCGACCTGCATGGCTTCGGAATTTCCCAGCTTGGCCACGGAAAGACTACCATCTTTTGGCGGATCAATCTTGATGACGGCCAAATCCGTCTCGCGGTCCGTGCCGATCAGCTTAGCGTCGCGCAGCACGCCTTGCGGATCATCTTTCAGCTTCACCCGGATGCGGTCGGCGCCATCCACCACGTGGAAATTCGTGATGATGTAGCCGTTCGAGTTCAGAATCACGCCTGAACCTAGCGAGCGCGAACGCCCGCCGCCCGGCCCTTCAGGTCCGCCAAAAGGGTTTGGAACCTGATCTTCATCGCCGCCGCCTCCGCCCTGGCCCCCTTGTCCACCCTGCTGCCCGCCAAAGAAGCGGTCAAAAAAGTCCTGCAGGTCGTTGTCGCCACCCTGCCGGTTTCCCCGGCGGGTGCGTGGCTTGGGGTTGGATTCCGTATTGATGTTCACTACGGCCGGCTCAATCTGCTTGGCGATTTGCCCAAAGGTATTACTCAACTGCTGCGGGCTTTGCATCGGCAACAAGGCCGCATCGTTGGTTGAATTTCCTCTTACGTCGCTCCGGCTCAGCACGGTTCCAATCAGGATTCCGACAGCCAGGGTCACTAAAATCACTACTGCTGATAAGACCCGCTGGGCCCTGATCCGCGCGGCAAAAGCGGCTAAACGCGAGTTCATGGTTAACCTTTCCTCCGGACTAGCACCTATTGATTATAAAGGAGCACTTCTTAAGAACAGCAGATTCGCCTTCTTGGGGAGAGCGCATTGGAATTAGACGCTTAAACCCTACAGGACGTTATCCCGCAATGCTGCTCCTTTCCGATCGGCGCGCCATTTCCAGCTCCGGGCGCCGCACCTGGCCCAGCAATTCCGAAACCAGGACCCCCGCCAGGATCAGCAGCGCCCCGCCACCGACCCGCAGCCCCAGCCGCTCCCCCAGCACGATAAACGATGTCAGCCAGGCGAACACCGGCTCCAGGGTAAAGATCAGCGCGGTGTGGCTCTCCGGCGTAAACTGCTGCGCCCATGATTGGATCGCGAAAGCCAGCGCCGTCGCAAATATTCCCGTGATCAGAACGCAGGCCACGACGATTGGTGTCGCGCTGAAATGCGGCCGTTCAAGAAACGGCGCCGAAACCGCCGTCAGCACCGCAGCCACCGCAATCTGAAGCACGGCAATTTGCTCAAACGGGAACCGCTGTGTGGCCCGTCCCAGGAAAACAATCTGGAAGGCGAACGCAACCGCGCAGGCAAAGCTCAGAACATCTCCGCGGTTCACCCGGGCGAAGTCGGCGATACCCTGCGGCCCGCCCGGAACGGTCATCAGAAACAATCCCGCAAGAGCAAGGCAAATCCCGACTGCCCGCCACCGCCGCACGCGAGTCCGCCACAAGGCAAACATGATCACCGGCACCAAAACCGTGGAAACTCCGGTGAGAAATGCCGATTTTGAAGGCGTGGTGAGCCGCAATCCGGTGGTCTGGAAGGCGTAGCCCAGATAAAGACAGAGCCCCACCACGAATCCGGAAAGCAGCGCCGGACGCGCGAGCCGGACCAGGTGCTTGCGGTAGTAAGCCGCGAGCAGTCCGGCGGCCAAAAACATGCGCAATGCGTTCAGCACCAGCGGAGAACAATCGCGCAGCGCGGCCTTCACGAGCACAAACGTGCTGCCCCAGATCAGGGCTATCAGCGCCAGCAGCAAATGGGCTTTTAGAGAGCGGGACACGAATCAGCACTCATTTTATATCCGCTCAAATCCCTGCCCCTGAGCTTGCCCGACGAAAGGAACGAGATGAACGCTGCTTCTCATCCAGCCTGCAGGTCGCGTCTCTTCAATTCCCGTTGAGAAGCACCAGCAGGAACTCACTCGGGACCTGGAGATCGCCATCCGACCTCATGAACTCTGACTTTATATCGGAATTGTCAACGCGGTTCAGGTACATGATGACATTCTGAAACGAAGTGTCGCGTAGCGCATGCGCGTAGCCCGATCCTGCAGATCCAACGCGGGTGTCGGCGAAAATTTCCGTGCTCACGATATCCAGAGACTGGTCAACACCCAGAGTAGCGGCATGGATTCCCTCCACAAGCTCGCCTCTGCGGGCATCCGTTGCCAGCACGTCAGCACCGTACACGGATGCATTCAGCGTCGCAGCGTGATCTTTCCATTCCACGCGTTCAACCGTGAAGGCAAGCATTGCCGCCTGCTTGTTCTTCTGGTAGCGCACCACTCGCGTTACCTGTCCAGTAAGCCTGGCATGGCGCGGGATGACCACGGTTCCGTCCGCTCCATGGACATCGGCAGCAACCTCGAGCTTCACCGGATCACCGATCTTCGATTTCTTCGACGATAGTGTCACCTTCAATATTGCCGGAATACGCAGATCGCCGGGCACTGTTTGACTACTGCCGGCTCGACTGGCTGCGGGAGTCTGCTGGGCCGAATTGCCCATGGCGGGAAGAAACATCGAGAGGAGAAAACCAATAGTTATGATGGAGCGCACGGAAAGGATCTCCTTGAAGTAATCAGAGTAGATGAGCAACAAGAATGTACACCAGAGTTGCAGCTGTGTCTTCCTGGAATTTGCCTGAAAAGTCTTCCTGGAATTTACCTGATAGGAGGAGAAAGCAAGACGGGCTCAGAATTTGAAATCAGGCCCAGCGAAGCCTCGGCTCTAACGCGTATTGACATTCCCGGTACTCTGTTTCAGCATATCTGGCCATGAGCAGCTCTGAAAGACCCTGTCGTTACTTCCTGGCCTTATTTGTTATCTCTTCCGTGGCAGTCCTGAACCAGGCGCAATCCACCCCGACGCCGGCAGACCAGCATCCTTCCTCCGCTCCTGCTTCTCCGGCAAGCGGCGCAAATTCCGGCGCCAATGCTCCTGCCCAGGCTTCAACACAAGCGGAGCAGCCCGTGTATGAATCCGCCTCCGTTTTAAAGGCGGTAACGCGGCTGGTGGTTGTAGATGTGGTCGCCACCAATAAGAAGGGAGAGCCTGTTGCCGGGCTGAGCCAGTCTGATTTCTCCATCGCCGAGGATGGGAAAGAGCAGGCCATTAAGGTATTCAGTTTTCAGCAGCCGGGCCATCAGAGTCCATCCGCAACTCCAGTTGCTATAAAAGAGAATCTTCCGCCCAATCTCTATACCAATATCCCCAGCTACAAGCCGGATAGTGCACTGAATGTAGTGCTGCTCGACGCGCTCAACACCACCATGCCCAACCAGGCATATGTGCGCGACCAGATGCTCCGCTATCTCGACCGCATGCCAGACGACCGCCCAGTCGCGGTGTATGCGCTGGCAGGTCCAAAGTTACGGCTGCTTCAGGACTTCACCACTGATCACTCGGTGCTGAAAGAAGTGGTCCGTAAATTCAAGTCCTCGGCTTCACCGCTGCTGGATAACCCGACGGGAGGCCCTGAGGAGGAACTCCTGCCTCCCGGACTGGCAGACTCGGGGATGCTGCCTGCCAGCATCCTCGATAGCATGATGACGTTTGAGCGCGAAAGTTCTGCCGCAAAAGGCGATATCCGCACTGTCTACACGCTGAATGCAATGAACGTGATCGCCCGGCAGCTTGCCGGTTACCCAGGACGCAAGAATCTCGTTTGGGTTTCAGAGGGGTTTCCCATCAACATTGATCCTGACTTTGAACTCCGCGATTCGTTCGCCGGATCCCGAAATTACGGTCCGGAGATTGCGGAAGCTGCCACGGCCCTGATGGACGCCCAGATCGCAGTTTATCCCGTTGATGCGCGAGGGTTGATGGCTTCCTCCTACTTCAGCGCGGTCAATAGCGGCCGTGACCGGTTCGGGCGATCGCTGACCGGCCCGCGCATGGGTACAGCGATCAACAACGAATCGCAAGCCCTTGTTGCTGTCCATGGGGGCATGCAGGACCTGGCCGAGCGTACTGGCGGGAGGGCCTTCTACAACCGCAACGACATTGATGGCGCCATCCGCCGCAGCTTTGACGATGGATCCACCTATTACACACTGGCCTATTATCCTACGGACAAGAACTGGAATGGAAAGTTCAGAAAGATTCACGTGAAAGTGGACCGTCCGGGAATCAAGTTGCGCTACCGACTCGGGTACTATGCGATGGATCCGAAAACTGTTGTGGCGCGCAGCAAGAAAGAGCAGACTGCGATTTTCAGTGACGCCATGTCCATTGAGACGCCGGTAGCAACCGCACTGAGTTTTCACGCCGGAGTGGTAGTGCCCCCGGCCCCAGCGCAAAACCATGTAGTGGTAAATTTCGGCATTGTTCCGCAGGCCTTGAGTTTTGAGCAGGACGCCGCCGGAGTGCATCATGCCCAAGCGGAATGTGCTGTCACGGCCTTCACGGATAAAGGCAAGTACGTGAAGAGCGTCGGCGGCGTGGCCACCGCAACCCTCAAACCCGAAGCGTTCAGCCGGTTGATGCAAAGCTATTTCCCTTGCCGTCAAATCATAGAGCTGACGTCCGGCAACTACGTGTTGCGCCTGGGAGTTCGCGACCTCAGCACCGGCCTGGTGGGGACGCTTAACGCGCGCGTGAGGGTGCCGGAAACGCAGGCGCAACTCGAAGAGAAGAAGTAGATGAAAGGGTGGAGCGTGGGGTCGCGCCGAAGGATCCCGCGGATGCGTCCTGTCCAATGCTGTTGCACGGCAGTTTTAACCCAGAATTTTGGCGCTCGGAACGCGGGCACTCCTGCCCGCGAAAATCGTTCAGTGATTAACCCCTAAGGACTCACTCATTCGAGCTTCCCTGCAGAACCATGCTTTCCACTTTTCGCAGATCTTCTTCGGTATCTACTTCCACTACATTGAACGGCGTCTCTTCCACATAGATATCTATCCCATTTTCCAGCAGCCGGAGTTGCTCCAGGCGCTCAGAAGCTTCGAGCTCAGATTCGGGAAGATTGCAAAAGCGATCCAGAGCGTCTTTGCGGTAGGCGTACATGCCCAGATGTTTGTAGTAGCGGCTGGTGCCCTTCTGGTCGCGATCAAAAGGAATAGGCGAGCGCGAGAAGTAAAGTGCCCGACCATTCTTGTCTGTAACTACCTTCACCGCATTCGGATTGTTCACTTCCTCCGGGCGGCACGGAGTCTTGATAGTTGATACCAGCACCTCGGCGCGACGCATGGGCCGGAGCAGCACTTCTATATGTTCCGGCCGGACAGTGGGCAGATCGCCCTGGATGTTGACATACACCTCTGCCGCTACTCGCTGCGCCACCTCGTGCATGCGGTCGGTGCCGCTGCGATGGGCTGCCGAGGTCATTTGCGCGCTCCAGCCGTGCGCGCGCGCCAACTGCATCACTTCGTCAGAGTCGGTAGCGATGATGACTTCGCGCAAGAGCGGCGACTGGCGTGCGGCTTCATAGACGCGTTGCAGCATCGGCTTGCCGGCAATCTCGCGCAGAACCTTGCGCGCCAGCCGTGTGGAGCCAAGGCGCGCGGGAATTACTGCGACAGCATCCAGCAAAGCTACCTTTTCCGCATCTGCTGGAGCTTTTGCGATTTTTCCTCAACGCTCTTCGCCAGCCGCTCTTTGAGTTGTTTCAGCTTGCCTGCCACGGCAGAATTGCTCAGCCCGATGATCTGGGCGGCAAGAATTCCCGCATTCGTTGCGCCCGCCTTGCCGATAGCCGTCGTCGCCACCGGAATTCCGGCAGGCATCTGCACCACCGAGAGCAGCGAATCGAGGCCGTTGAGCGACGTGGAAGGAATGGGAACGCCGATCACCGGCAGCGTTGTCTCGGCGGCAATCACGCCGGCAAGATGGGCCGCGCCTCCGGCGCCTGCGATGATGGCCTTGATGCCGCGGCCAGCCGCATTGCGGGCAAACTCGCCGGTCCGCGCTGGCGAGCGGTGCGCCGAGGTGACATCCATCTCATACGCGATCCCAAAGTCTTCAAGCGCCTTGGCGGCTTCGGTCATGATCTCCAGATCGGAGTCCGATCCCATCACAATGGAAACAAGTGGATTCTCTGCCATTCCTCTCAGTCCTTTTCAATTATGGTGTTGGTTTCAGCGCGCGAGCGCCGATGTCTTTGCGGTAATACATGTCTTCAAACCGGATCACTGCCGCCGCCTCGTAAGCTTTGGCGATGGCGGCGCTCAGTCGGGGAGCCCGGGCCGTTACCCCCAGCACTCGCCCGCCGCTGGTAAGGAATTTGCCGTCGTGCGCACTGGTTCCGGAATGAAAGACTTTCACGTCCTTAAGTTCTGCCGCGCGCTCCAGACCGGAAATCGGCTTCCCGGAAACAAAGCTGCCCGGATAACCGCCGGAAGCGATCACCACACAGCAAGAAGCATCTCTCGACCAGCGAAAAACGCCGTCGCTCACGCGGCCCTCAATGACGGCTTCAATCGCCTCAAGCAGATCGCTTTCCAGGCGCATGAGGATGGCCTGCGTTTCCGGATCACCAAAGCGGCAGTTGAACTCCAATACCATTGGCCCGCGCGCGGTCATCATCAGCCCGCAATAAAGAATGCCGCGATACGGCATGCCTTCTGACTTCATTCCCGCCACCACGGGGCGGGCCACGTGGTTGAGCAGCCACTCGGTCATCTGCGGATCGGCCAGAGAATCCACCGAGTACGCCCCCATTCCGCCGGTGTTTGCGCCGGTATCGCCTTCGCCAATGCGCTTGTGGTCCTGCGACGGCGCCAGAGGAGCCACGCGTTCGCCATCACTCAGCACCAGGAACGAAAGCTCCTCGCCTTCCAAAAACTCCTCCAGCACCACGCTCGCCGCAGGTGTTCCCAGAAGCTTGCCGCTGAACATATCAGTGCCGGAGCGCAGGGCTTCTTCCCGGGTTGGAGCAATCACCACTCCTTTGCCCGCAGCAAGCCCATCAGCCTTGACCACGACGGGCGTGGAAAACAGCCCGAGACTCTTGCGCAACTCCTCTTCTGATGTACACACGGCATAGTGCGCGGTAGGAACCTGATGCCGCTGCATGAATTCCTTGGCGAAGCTCTTGCTGGTCTCAAGCTGGGCGGCAGTCTGGGTAGGACCAAAAATCTTAAGCCCGCGGCGCGTGAATTCATCTACGACTCCGAGGGAAAGCGGCAGCTCCGGTCCAACGACGGTCACGTCCGGCTGGAGCTGGTGGGCGGCAGCCAGAAGGGTTTCAATCTGCCGCGGATCGCCGGGAGCACACGTGGCCTCCTGACAGATGCCCGCGTTGCCGGGAAGGCAGTACACCTGCCGCACGCGCGGAGATTGGCGCAGCTTCCACACCAGCGCGTGCTCGCGCCCTCCACTGCCGATGACCAGGACTTTCATAGACGATGGCGAACATTGAGGATAAACCATTCAC
>JAICYU010000091.1 GCA_025934025.1 Terriglobales bacterium | reverse complement strand
TCATCAGCAGTAAGGTCTTCCGTCCTTCAATTTGGATTGTTGGGCACTCTTGGCATTTTTGGCAATCGAGAAGAATCTGCTCATTTAGAATGCTCTGCTTATGTCCAAACACAGTTTCGGGTTGTTGCAGCGGGTTGTGGTGGTGTGCTCGGCGATAGTCACGCTCGGGCTGGCAGGCTGGGCGCAAGCGGTTCCGGCGCAGGATTATACCGGACTGCAATGGCGGCTGATTGGCCCGCATCGCGGCGGACGCAGTAATGCCGTCGCGGGGATTCCCGGAAATCGGAGCCTCTATTATTTTGGCGGGGTCGGTGGCGGAGTATGGAAGAGCGACAACGCCGGCGAAACCTGGTCGCCGATCTTCGACTCGCAACCGATTGCCTCCATCGGCGCGCTCGCAGTTGCGCCTTCCAATCCGAGCGTGATCTATGCCGGAACGGGCGAAGCCGATTTTCGCTCTGATCTGACCTACGGCGACGGCGTATACAAATCCGTGGACGGCGGCAAGACCTGGCGCAACGTCGGGCTGCGCAACTCGCGCCACATCGCCCGCATTGTGATTGATCCGCGCAACCCTGACATCGTGCTGGTGGCTGCGCTGGGCGATGCTTACGGTCCAAGCCCGGAACGCGGCATTTATCGCTCGACCGACGGAGGCGCCAATTGGCAGCGCGTCCTCTATAAAGATGACAACACCGGCGCGATCGAACTGACGGCTGATCCCGACGATCTCCAGACGCTCTACGCGGCGCTGGTGAATGATCGCCGTCCACCGTGGAGCACCTACGCTCCCAGCACTACCGGAGGCGCAATCTATAAATCAACCGACGGCGGGAAGACCTGGAAACAGATCACCGGCGGTGGGCTTCCGGCAAGCGAGTGGGGACGCGTGGGGCTCGCGATCGCACGCGGCACGCACGGAAAACGCGTATACGCCATCATGGACCACAATGATCCCAAAGCTCGCGGCCTTTACCGCTCTGACGATGCCGGCCAGACATGGGCGCGCGTGGGAACTGATCCGCGCATTCTGGGGCGGCTCTGGTATTTCGGCGAAGTCACGGTTGATCCCAAGGATCCGAACACGGTCTACCTTCCGAATGTCGCGCTCTATTGCTCGCGCGATGGCGGCAAGACTTTCACGGTCCTCAAAGGTTCTCCCGGTGGCGATGACTACCATTCACTTTGGATTGATCCTTCCGATCCCAAGCGCATGATCTTCGGCAGCGACCAGGGCGTGGGGATCAGCGTGGATGGCGGCGAGACCTGGAGCAGTTGGTACAACCAGCCCACGGCGCAGTTCTATCACGTTGCCGTAGACAACGAATTTCCATACCGCGTTTACGGCGCGCAGCAGGACTCCGGCAGCGTGGACATCACCAGCCGCGGCAATGACGGTTCCATCACGTTTCGCGATTGGCATCCGACGGGTGCGGGAGAGAGCGGCTACATCGCTCCTGACCCCAGTGATGCCAACATCGTCTATGGCGGCGGGACCTTTGGTGAACTTTTTCGCTATGACAAGCGCACGGGCCAGCAGCAGGTCATCGCGCCGGTGGCCGTGCGCAATTTCGGCGAGGCCAATCCGGAGTTTCGTTTTGCCTGGACTTCGCCGCTGGTCTTCTCGCCGCAGGATTCGCACGTGCTCTACTTCGGCTCGCAGGTTCTGCTCAAGAGCACGAATCGGGGCGACTCGTGGGAGAAGATCAGTCCTGATCTGACTGGAACGAATCCGCAGGCTTCGCAGCAGGGCCCGCTGACGACTCAGAATGCCAAAGAGCGCGGCCACGGAGTGATCTACACCATTGCGCCTTCTCCCGTTGCTCAGGACCAGATTTGGGCGGGCAGCGATACGGGGCTGATTCATCTCACGCGCGATGGAGGAAAGACCTGGAGCAACGTGACGCCAGCAAGGCTTGGCGACTGGAGCAAGATCAGTTTGATTGAAGCTTCACATTTCGACGCGGGAACAGCTTATGCCGCTGTTGACCGGCACCGGTTCAGCGACATTGGACCATATATCTATCGCACGCATGATTTCGGCAAGAGCTGGACACGCATCAATCATGGCATTCCGGAAGGCGCTTACGTTCGCGCCGTCCGCGAAGATCCGGTGCGCAAAGAACTGCTGTTTGCCGGAACCGAGCTGGGTGTGTTCTTCTCCGCCGACGATGGCGAAAACTGGCAGCCGCTGAAGCTCAATATGCCGGTCGTGCCGGTGCATGATCTCGCCATCAAGAACAACGATCTGGTGGCGGCGACGCACGGGCGTTCTTTCTGGGTGCTGGACGATATTTCTCCGCTGCGGCAGATGACGGCGGAGATCGCCGCCGAATCTGCGCACCTCTTCCTCCCCGAGGATGCGGTCCGCACCCGGCCCAGCACCAATCACGACACTCCGCTGCCGCCGGAAGTCCCAGCCGGGCAGAACCCTCCGCCGGGCGCGATTCTGTATTACCGCTTGAAGTCGGCTGCGCAGGGAGCAGTGAAGCTGGAGATTCTGGATTCCGCTGGCCAAGTAGTTCGCAATTACTCAAGCGATGACAAACCGGCAGCACCGGCGATTCGTGCGGCGATTGCCGACTACTGGTTCCGGCCGGAAGCGCCGCTCTCGACTGCCGCGGGAACTCATCGTTTCATTTGGGACCTGCGGTATGCTCCGCCTGAATCCGCCAGCAGCCGAGGAGGCGAGTACAGTATGGCCATTGCGTTCGGAATGAACGCGACGTGGGAGCCGCAAGGCCCGCTCGTTCTGCCCGACGCATATCAAGTACGGCTGACCGTGGACGGAAAAAGCTATACGCAGCCGCTGAAGCTCAACATGGACCCGCGAGTCCTCGTGCCCAAATCCGACATGGAAGCCGAGTTTGCGCTGGCATCGAAGCTCTATCGCGGACTGGTACAGGCCGGCCAGGCGCTGGATGAGATTGCCGCCTTTCGCCTGCGCGCGAATGCCGCCGATCCGCAGAAACTCAAAGCACTGGAGGAGATTGAGCCAGCCGGAGAACGCACGCCCGGAGCCGGAACTGGCAAGCCTTCCTTATCCAGCGTGCGCGGAGCGCTGGCGCAACTTGAAGTCGAACTGGATGCGGCCGATGCTGCGCCTACACAGCAGCAGTCGGCAGCGGCGGAGAAATCGTTGGCGGAACTCGACCAACTCCTGCGCGCGTGGGATTCGATTAAGAAGTAGCTGTATGCAGACGTTTGACGTAGTCATCATCGGCGGCGGAATCGTTGGTTCCAGCATTGCCTGGCATCTGACCGCCGCCGGATGCAAGCGCGTGCTGGTGATCGAGCGCGAGAGCGCGCAAGGTAAAGGTTCCACCGGCAAGAGCATGGGCGGAGTCCGAGCACAGTTCTCCACGCCGGTGAACATTCAGATGTCGCTCTACTCCATTCCCTTCTACGCGCGGTTTGACGAGACCTTGGGCCATCCTGCCGGATATCGTCCGCAAGGCTATCTTTTTCTGGCGACTCGGCAAGCTCATCTCGACTACCTGCGCGCCAACTTCGCGCGTCAGGAGGCGCTGGGACTCGAAGAGGTAAGAATGATCAGCACGGAGGAGATCGCAGCCATGCTGCCGCAGCTACGCTCCGACGACATTCTCGGTGGAAGCTTCTGCCCGACTGACGGGTTTGTGGATCCCTACAGCGCCATGAACGGCTTTATGGCCGGTGCGCAGGAACACGGCGCGACGCTCTGGAAAAAGACAGAAGTCGCCGGCATCACGACCGACCCGCGGGGCGTTACCGGCGTGGAAACTAGCCGCGACCCGGTCAGCGCGCGCGTTGTCGTGAATGCTGCCGGCGCGTGGGCCAGCGAAGTCGCGAGGACGGCTGGAATTCATCTGCCTGTCGAGCCGCTGCGTCGCATGCTGGTTCCTTCCGAGCCGTTCGATGAGTTCCCTCATACCTCTCCCATGGTCATAGATATGAGCAATGGCTTCCATTTTCGGCCGGAAGCGCGCGGATTCCTGCTGGCCTGGAATGACCCAGAAGAGACCCCGGGATACAAGACCGATTTCGAGCCATCGTTTATAGAGAAGATCCTGAACCACGCGGCCAACCGCGTCCCCGCCTTTGAAAACCTCGCCGTGAACCCAAAACGGGCTTGGGCGGGACTCTATGAGATGTCCCCTGATCACCATGCCATTCTGGGAGAAGTGCCGGAACTGCCCGGCTTTTACCTGGCAAACGGCTTTAGTGGACACGGCGTGATGCACGCTCCTGCAACCGGTAAAATATTGAGTGACTTGATCTTAGAAGGAAATACCGCGGTCGTGAGCGATGTTTCAGTCCTCGGTTTCCAGCGTTTCGCCAAGGGGGCTTTACTGCACGAAACCGCTGTCCTCTGAGCAAATTAAGACACAATCTGAAAATTTTAAGGGACTGCTTATATTTCGGTGGAGCCTTCCGACTCTACTACTACAGAAGCAGGCTCATCCGTCGACTGCTAAATTGAGGGGCCAGGGACCCGGAAGCTCTCGGCCCCTCAAACATTTTCCAGGCGCTCCCACAGTAGTGGCTCACCTCCTCAGAGCTCTTCATCCGCCAAACCAGGAATTTATTCTTCGAAGAACTGTAACGATCTGAACTGCCGCCGCACTACATAACAGGATGAACGGAGAAGCATTCCAGGCCGGCGATGGTTGCCAAAAGGGGGTGTCATCGCCGGTCTGGAATCTGCTGCTTCTTTGATTCCTTTTGCCTCTTCAGTAGAAGGGCGCGGCCTGCCTGCTGCGCCCCCATTTTCAGCAGTAGCCTTCGCTTTTCGCGCCGCATCTGTTTAAGCTAATGCGCTCAACAGAACGCCACCATTTGTTGTAGGCTAGTCACTGAGCCCAGAGGAGCTAATGACTGATGGCAGTCTCCCCCAGTTTGCCTCAGCAGGCTGATCAGAGCCGGGTAAAGAACGCCGGCGACATTGATCAGCTCACCATCAACACCATCCGCACTCTTTCCATGGATGCGGTGCAACAGGCCAACTCCGGACATCCGGGAACTCCCATGGCATTGGCGCCGGTGGCGTATTGCTTGTGGCAGCGCTTCCTGCGCTACGACCCTGACGATCCCATCTGGCCCAACCGTGATCGTTTTGTCCTGTCGAACGGACACGCCTCCATGCTGCTTTACTCCCTGCTGCACCTGACAGGAGTGAAAGCTGTGGACCCGAACTATGAAACGCTGGGTCAACTCTCCGTCACACTGGACGACATCAAGCGCTTTCGCCAACTCGATAGCAAGACTCCCGGCCATCCCGAGTACCGTCTGGTTTCCGGAGTAGAAACCACCACCGGCCCGCTGGGGCAGGGCGTCTCAAACAGCGTTGGGATGGCCATCGCCGAGCGCTGGCAGGCAGCGCACTTCAATAAGCCTGGGTGGGAGCTGTTTAACTACAACGTGTACGCCATCTGCGGCGATGGCGACATGATGGAAGGTGTCTCCAGTGAAGCTGCTTCCATGGCCGGACATCTCAAGCTTTCCAATCTCTGCTGGATCTACGACAACAATCACATCACCATCGAGGGCAAGACATCGCTGACATTCAGCGAAGATGTGGCCGCGCGCTTTCTCGGGTACGGCTGGAACGTCACACGCGTGAGCGACGCCAATGATCTCAGCCTGCTCATGCGGGGGCTGGAACTCTTTCACCAGACCAACGATCGCCCCACCCTGATTATTGTTGACAGCCACATCGGCTACGGCGCGCCCAACAAGCAGGACACGCGCGAAGCTCATGGCGAACCGCTCGGTGAAAACGAGGTCCGCCTCGCCAAGAAGGCATACGGCTGGCCGGAAGATGCCAAGTTCCTCATCCCGGACGGGGTGAAAGAGAACCTTGCCAACGGCTTCGGCAAACGCGGCAAGCAGTTGCGCACCGCATGGGACGCGCTGCTGGAGCGCTACAGCAAAGAGAATCCTGAGCTTGCCGACCAGATTTACCGCATGCAGCATCGCCTGCTTCCCGACGGCTGGGACAAAAACTTGCCGGTATTTCCGGCGGACACAAAGGGCCTGGCCAGCCGCGATGCGTCGGCAAGAGCCCTGAACGTGCTCGCGCAAAACGTGCCCTGGCTGATCGGCGGCTCGGCTGATCTCTCGCCTTCGACCAAAACAAACTTGACTTTCCCGGGCGCGGGCGATTTCGAAGCAGGCAGCTACGGCGGCCGAAACTTTCATTTTGGAATTCGCGAGCACGCCATGTGCTCCGTCTTGAACGGGCTGTCTCTCAGCAAGGTTCGAGCTTATGGATCTGGTTTCCTGATCTTCAGCGACTATTCCCGCCCGCCCATGCGACTGGCAGCGCTGATGGAAATTCCCGTTATCTATGTCTTCACCCATGACTCTATTGGTGTGGGCGAAGACGGACCGACGCACCAGCCAGTGGAGCAATTGGTCGCTTTGCGCGCGATTCCTGGATTCATCGTGCTGCGTCCGGCCGACGCCAACGAGGTCACCGAGGCATGGAAGGTCATCATGCAGCTTCGCCATGAGCCCGCCGCGCTGGTCCTGACGCGCCAGGCCATTCCTACTTTCGACCGGACGAAATACGCTTCGGCTAGCGGCGTCGGCTGCGGTGCCTACGTGCTGGCGGACCCACCGAACGGGGCGAAACCGGAGCTGATCCTGATGGCCACCGGAAGTGAAGTGCAGCTTTGCGTTTCCGCCTACGAGCAGCTCACTGCAGAAGGGCGCAAGGTGCGGGTGGTCAGCATGCCATCGTTGGAAATCTTCGAGAAGGAGAGCCGCGAATATCGCGAGAGCGTGCTGCCGCCGGACGTGACCGCGCGCATCTCAGTGGAACAGGCCTCCACGATGGGCTGGTCAAAGTACGTGGGACCGCAGGGCCGCTCGATTGGAATGAAGACATTTGGCGCTTCCGCGCCGCTGAAGGAACTGCTCAAGCGCTTTGGCTTTACTCCTGAAGCTGTGATCTCCGCCGCCAGAGAGTTGCTGAAGCAATAACCACTATATGCGCATCACCATTGGCTCAGACCATGCAGGATTTGAACTGAAGAAGGTCCTGATCGGCTCGCTGGAAGCGCAAGGCCATCAGGTGAAGGACATTGGAACCAACAGCGAAGCGCCGGTGGATTATCCCGACTACGCTGAAGCGGTTGCGTTGAGCGTGCTGCGCGGGGACTCCGAGCGCGGCATTCTCATCTGCGGCAGCGGCGTGGGAGCGTCCGTCGCGGCGAACAAGATTCCCGGCATTCGCGCCGGCCTGGCGCATGACTGCTACTCCGCGCATCAGGGCGTCGAACACGATGACGTGAACGTGCTCGTCCTGGGCGAGCGCGTGATCGGGCCGGAACTGGCCAAGGATCTTTGCGCCACATTCGTGAAGGCGCGTTTCACGGGAGAAGAGCGCCACCAACGGCGACTTAATAAAATCCTAAGCATCGAACAGAGGTACGCGTTGCAAGCGGCGGTTGAGGAGAAAAAATCATGAATCCGGTATCTACGCTCGAAAAAGAGGAAGGCCGCAAGACATCGGCAGGCAATCCGCTGCTGGAATTACAGAAGATGGGCCAATCCATCTGGCTAGATTACATCCGCCGCAACCTGATCACCAGCGGCGAGCTAAAGCGGCTGATTGATAATGACGGCCTGCGCGGCATCACCTCAAATCCTTCGATTTTTGAAAAAGCCATTACCGGAAGCACCGATTACGCTGACTATCTCCAGCAACTCCAGTCGCAGAACCTGAGCGCTGGCGAAATCTTTGAGCGCCTTGCCGTGCGCGACATTCAGGATGCTGCCGACATGCTGCGTCCCGTGTACGAGCGGACCAAAGGACATGATGGCTTTATCAGCATGGAAGTCTCGCCTACGCTGGCGCGCAATACGCAAGGCTCCATTGAAGAAGCGCGGCGGCTCTGGAAAGCCGTCGCTCGTCCCAACATCATGATCAAAATTCCGGGGACCGACGAAGGCGTTCCCGCTGTGCGGCAGCTCACCGCCGAAGGCATCAACGTGAACATCACGCTGCTGTTTTCGCAGGAAGCGTACGTCAAGGTGGCGGAAGCTTTTGTCGCCGGTTTGCAGGACCGTGTGCAAAACGGCCAGGACATCAGCAAGCTCGCGAGCGTCGCCAGCTTTTTCGTGAGCCGCATTGACACGCTGGTGGACAACACAATTCAGACCAAGCTCAAGGCGGAATCTGATCCTCAGAAACAGCAGCTCTTGCGCAGTCTTCTGGGCAAAGTCGCGATTGCCAATGCCAAGGAAGCTTACGAAAAGTACGACAAGATGATTGCTTCCGCCATATGGAAAGCCTTAGAAGCAAAAGGCGGGCAAAGGCAACGTCTGCTTTGGGCCAGCACCAGCACCAAAAATCCTGCGTACCGCGATGTGCTTTATCTCGAAGAGCTGATCGGCCCGGACACGGTGAACACGGTGCCTCCCGCAACGATGGATGCTTTCCGGGAGCATGGCCGAGTCGCACGCACGCTGGATGCGAACGTGGATGCCGCGCATAAGACGATGGCGGATCTCGAAAAGGCCGGCATCTCCATGAAGCAGGTGACGGACCAACTGCTCGACGACGCCATTAAGCTGTTCGATGAAGCTTTTGCCAAACTGCTCTCAGCGGTCGAAGCCAAGAAATCTGCTCCCGCCAAAGTGAAGCCCAAAGTAGATTGCCAACACTGCGACTTTCCTGAGCCGCTGAAAAAAGCCGTAGATGCTGCGATCCAGGATTGGCAAGCCAAGGAAAAAGTAAACCGGCTGTGGAAGGGCGACACGTCACTCTGGACCAAAGACGCCGAAGACAAGTGGCTGGGCTGGCTGCACATCGCCGAAGATCAGGCCAATCACATCCAGCAGTTAACGCAGGCCGCCGATGAAGCCGCCAAGGCCGGCTTCGCCCACGCTCTGCTGCTCGGCATGGGCGGCTCCAGTCTCTGTCCTGAGGTCCTGAAGCTGACGTTTGGCAAGCAGTCAGGCCGCCCTGCGCTGCACGTTCTTGATTCGACCGATCCGGCGCAGATCAAAGCCATCGAATCGCAGATTGATCCGGCGAAAACACTGTTTATTGTTGCCAGCAAATCCGGCAGCACGCTGGAACCGAACATCTTTAGACAGTACTTCTTTAATGTTTCCGAACGCGCATCCGGTAAAGGGAACGCGGGCAAGCAGTTCGTCGCCATTACTGATCCTGGCTCAAAGATGCAGCAAGTTGCTGAAACCAACAAATTCCGCTACGTCTTCTTCGGCGTTCCGAGCATCGGCGGACGCTACTCGGCGCTCTCCAACTTCGGTCTGGTTCCCGGCGCGATGATGGGCGTTGATCTGCGCCGCTTCCTCGACCGCACTGAAGAAATGATCGAAGCATGTGCTGCAACCGTGTCCGCCGTTGAAAATCCCGGCGTGATTCTGGGTGCGATTCTGGGAACGCTGCACAACGCCGGCCGCAACAAGGTCACCATCATCACCTCGCCTGCAATTTACGATCTGGGCGCGTGGCTGGAGCAGCTTCTGGCCGAGAGCACCGGCAAACAAGGCAAAGGGCTGATTCCCGTAGATCGCGAGCGTCTCGGCCCGCCGGAGGTTTACGGCAATGATCGCATCTTTGCTTACCTGCGGCTCGCGGGCAACGCCGACCAGCAACAGGATGCGCAGATTACGGCGTTGCGCAAAGCCGGACAGCCCGTGGTTACGATTGACGTCGCCGATAAGTACGATCTGGGCCAGGAATTCTTCCGCTGGGAAATTGCCACCGCGGTTGCAGGATCCATCATCGGAATCAATCCATTCGATCAGCCCGACGTCGAAGCCAGCAAGATGGTCACGCGGCAGCTCACAACCGAATACGAAAAATCCGGCAGCCTGCCTCCGGAGACTCCATTTTTCGAGCAGGATGGCATCAAGCTCTTTGCCGACGAGCGCAACGCCGGAGCTCTGAAGAAGCTGGCAGGGGAGAATTCAAACCTTTCCGGCTTCCTGCGAGCGCATCTCAATCAGCTCGGCGCTGGAGATTACTTCGCGCTGCTGGCGTACGTGCAGATGAACAGCGCCCATGAAGATGCTCTACAGACACTGCGGCACAGCGTGCGCGATAAGAAGCGAGTTGCCACGTGCCTCGGCTTCGGGCCGCGATTCCTGCACTCCACCGGACAGGCCTACAAGGGCGGACCCAATCAGGGCGTGTTCCTCCAGATCACCTGTGACGATGCCGCAGACCTGTCTGTTCCGGGCCAGAAATATACCTTTGGCGTTGTAAAGGCGGCGCAGGCGCGCGGCGACTTCCAAGTGCTGGCGGAACGCGGCCGGCGTGCCTTGCGAGTGCATCTGCCGAAGGATGTAAAGAGCGGGCTGGAAAAGCTGGGCAAAGCAGTGGCGGAAGCGCTGAAGTGATTTGGGTTCCGGCGAAGTCACATCAGCTTTGTTGTCATCCTGAGCGGGTTGCGAAGGCATCTGAGCACGGAGTCGAAGGATCTATGCATTTCACTTCGGCTCTTCGAACCCAATGCATAGGTCCTTCGGCTGCGCGGTCGCTCTCATGCGGATCGCTCCCGCTTCGCTCAGGATGACAATCGGTAGACCGAATCGCAACGAATTGGCAACTGAGAGGAACCCGAGAGAGGCAACATGCAACTAGGAATGGTTGGTTTGGGCCGGATGGGCGGCAACATGGTGCGGCGGCTCATGCGTGGCGGACATCAGTGCGTGGTGTCCGATCTGAGCCCGCAGAACGTAAGTGAGCTCGCGAAAGAAGGCGCTACCGGCTCCGCCTCTCTGGACGACTTTGTTGCCAGGCTGGCCAGGCCTCGAGCCGCGTGGGTGATGGTTCCTGCGGGCAATGCCACGGAACAGACCGTGCTCGCTCTGGGAAATAAGTTCGAAGCGGGCGACATCATCATTGACGGCGGCAATTCTTATTTCAAAGATGACATTCGCCGTTCCCAGAAACTCAAAGACCGCGGCATCCATTACGTTGACGTTGGCACCAGCGGCGGCGTCTGGGGCCTGGAGCGCGGTTACTGCATGATGATCGGCGGGCCGAAAGAAGCCGTAGAGCGTCTGGATCCGATCTTCCGAACGCTCGCTCCCGGCATTGGCGAAATCTCGCGCACCCCCGGACGGGAGAAACTCGGCGGCACCTCCGAAATGGGCTATCTCTACTGTGGCCCTTCCGGCGCGGGACACTTCGTCAAGATGGTCCACAACGGCATCGAATACGGAATCATGCAGGCGTACGCGGAAGGTTTCGATATTTTCCGCAATGCCACATCAGACGCACTGCCCGAACCACAACGCTACAACCTCAACCTGGCCGACATCGCCGAGGTCTGGCGGCGCGGCAGCGTGGTCTCCTCATGGCTTCTGGATTTGACCGCAATGGCGCTGGCCGAAAATCCAACGCTTTCCGAGTACACTGGATTCGTTCAGGATTCCGGCGAAGGCCGCTGGACGATCGCTGCCGCCATTGATGAAGCGGTGCCGTGCGGAGTTCTTTCGGCCGCGCTGTACACGCGCTTCCGCTCGCGCCAGGAGCATACCTTCGCGGAGAAAATGCTCAGCGCCATGCGGCAGAAGTTCGGCGGCCACATTGAGCTGAAGCAGAAGAAGCAAGCTTCGTAATCCGGAGGATCTGGACCATGCCGCAAACTGAACGCGAACTGCCCGCATTGGAACAGGCGCCTACCGGAACTTCGCGCCAGTCCGGCCCGTGCGCGATGGTGATCTTCGGCGCCACGGGCGATCTCACGGCGCGCAAGCTCTTCCCTGCTCTCTACAATCTTGCGAAAAGCAACTTGCTCTCGCGCGAGTTCGCCATTGTCGGCGTGGCCCGCAACGAGTACACGGTGGACCAGTTCCGGCAGATCATGGGACAGAAGCTGCAAAGCTTTGCCACCAGCGCCGTGGATGACGATTTGCGCGAGTGGCTCTTGCGCCGGATCTATTTCGTCTCCGGCGAGTTTAATGATGCTGGCACTTACAGCCGGCTGGCCCAGTCCCTTACCGAGGTAGACAAGAACCACAACACGCACGGAAATTATTTTTTCTATCTCGCCACGAGTCCCGTTTTCTTTGGAGACATCGCGGATCGGCTGGGTGCTTCCGATCTGGCATGCGAGAAAGATGGTCATTGGCGTCGCGTGGTGTTTGAGAAGCCTTTTGGCAACGACCTGGAATCGGCCAAGGTCCTGAATCGTCAGGTAAGAAAAGTTCTGGGCGAGAATCAGATCTTCCGCATTGACCATTATCTTGGCAAAGAAACGGTGCAGAACATTCTGGTCTTCCGCTTCAGCAACGGAATTTTTGAGCCCATCTGGAACCGCCGCTACGTGGACCACGTGCAGATCACAGTGGCTGAAACCGTAGGAGTGGAGCAACGCGGGGGCTATTTTGACGTGGCCGGCACTTTGCGCGACATGGTGCCGAACCATTTGCTCCAGCTTCTTTCTCTCACTACCATGGAGCCGCCGATTTCATTCAGTTCCGACGCGGTGCATGATGAGCAGGCCAAAATCCTGCACGCCGTCCAATCCATGACCGCCGAGGACGTGCTGCGCAATGCGGTCCGTGGGCAGTATGGACCGGGCGAGATCGGCGGCGAGCGCCTGCCGGGTTATCGAGCCGAGACTGGCGTGCCGGCCGATTCGAAAACGGAAACGTTCGTCGCGCTCAAGTTGATGATTGATAACTGGCGCTGGGCCGGCGTTCCCTTTTATCTCCGCACCGGCAAGCGTCTGGCCACGCGCCATACAGAAGTTGCCGTCCAGTTCCGCCGCGCGCCGTTCATCCTCTTTCGCGACACCCCGGTCAGCAACCTCAAAGCCAACCAGTTGGTAATCCACATCGCGCCCGATGAAGGCATCTCGATGCGCTTCGGCGCAAAGGTGCCGGGATCGCAAATGAAGGTCGGCTCGGTGGAAATGAACTTCAACTACAACGATTATTTCGGCACCCATCCCAACACGGGTTATGAAATTCTTCTCTATGACGGCATTATGGGCGATCAAACGCTGTTTCAGCGCGCCGACATGGTGGAAGCTGGGTGGAAAGTGGTGGACCCGGTGCTCGACGTCTGGAAGGCC
>JAICYU010000272.1 GCA_025934025.1 Terriglobales bacterium | reverse complement strand
GGCGTCGGCGGCGCCGAGCCGTTATATCTGTTGAGAAGTCCACGCTTACGTTCGTCCCACCCTGCTACCGCGACGAGTACACCCGTCTCTTGAAAGAACGCTATGGCATCGAGCGGCGCCAGATTGCTCTCTGCCTCGTCTCCAGATCGCTCGTCGCCTACGCCCACAGCTACAACCGCCTGAGCGTCGCCGCCGCCCAGGCGAAGTTCCACCGCGATGTCTTCACCGAAACCGCTCAGGACGCCCAGCGAATCTGGCTGCACAGGGCGCCATTCTCCCCGCAGCGCCGCATCGAATACCTCTTCTCCTGGATCCCGGACACGCCTCGCCATCGCGCATGCTTCCTCTCGCTCAAGCCAGGAATGTCAATGGAGGACGTGGTCAACCAATGCGGCCGCCCCGACGAAGAGATCGGCGGCGATGACTACGTTTTCGTCTATCACTTCGCTCAAAGAGGCATGGCAAGCATTACCACTGCCTCTCTCAAGAATATTCAACACGTGGATTTTCAGTACCAGGACACCAGTTGGGGCAGAAACAGCCCGCACAAAAGCGTTTTTCGTTGACGAGCAGGAACTCTGCTTCGTACACTGCATCCCTGCATCAGGAAGTCCGAAAGCAGCTTCTGAAGGGGGTATTCTTGTCCAGCCTGGCATTTGCACCACACCCGTTTGCGCTTCGAAACAACCGGTTCATTTCCATAACGGCGTTCCTGCTGGCCTTGTGGGGTGTAAACGCGGTTGGGCAGACAGAGGCTGCGGGGACAGGGAACCATGGCGACGTTCGCGCGACGATCCGGCAACTGGTTCGGTCGGAGCAAACTTCGGCAGCGCGCCAGACTGAGGCAGCGGAACAGCCCTCGAGTTCCGTGCAGGATCAGGCGAGAAAGCAGCCGTTGATTCGCATCATTCCTTACGGCAGAAACAATGGAGCTAACAAAGGGGTTGGGAGCGGCCCAAAAACACTGGCACCTGTTGCGCCTCATTTGACCTACTGGGGTGGACCGGTGATGTCCAACATCCAGGTAGTGGCTGTCTTTTGGGGGCCCAATGTGGCTGCAGCGATCACCGGCAATGGCGCGATTGACCAGTTCTATACAGACATTACAAGCAGCCAGTATTTTGATGCATTTACCGAATACTACACTGCCGGAATTACCGGACCGAATGGAACCAGCACCAGCAATCAGACGATCGGTCATGGGACTTTTGCGGGCAAGTTCACGATTACTCCGTCGCTATGTCCGGGAACTGCCGCTTGCACCATTTCAGACGCGCAAATCCAGGCAGAGCTTACAAACCAGGTCAACAACCATGTTCTGCCGGCCCCGCAAACCGACGCGCAAGGAAACATCAACACTTATTACGCGATTTATTTCCCGCCCAATGTGACAATCGCTCTTGCTCCGGGGGTCAATAGCTGCGTGAAGGGCGGATTTTGCGCATACCATGCGAATACGGGCAGCCTGCTACCCTACGGCGTCTTCCCGGATTTTTCCGCCGGGGGCTGCTCAGTGCAGGGGGCTTGTGGATCAGGTACCACATTGCAGAAGGCGACGATTGTCTCCAGCCATGAGATGGCGGAGACGGTTACCGATCCCGAGGGTGCGTCAGCAAGCGTCCTTGGACCGCCGCTGGGCTGGTTTGATAACTCGAACCAGGGCGAGATTGCTGATCTGTGCGATCCTCTTGATACCACCGTACACGCTGGGTCAGCAACGTACAGCGTTGAGTTGCTCTTCTCCAATCTGCAAAACCAGTGCATCAGTGCGCCGCCTGTGTTCTCCATGCCGGGTCCGGCGGGCGGAGCAGGGCCGAGCGTGCCCTTCAAAATGGCGCTTACGATCAAGGACAGCATCTCGAACATCATCGGTGCGCTTAACTACCTGGGGACGGTCCATTTCACCAGTTCCGACCCGGGCGCCGTACTTCCTGCCGATTACACCTTTACCGCGGCAGATGCAGGAGTTCACACCTTCCCGTTTACGTTGAGTGTTCTCGGCAATCAGACCATCACGGCAACCGACACGCGCGCCAGCGGCTTCACCGGGACAACAACCGTCAATGTCAACACCGTTCCAGACATGACGATCGGGCTGCAGCATACCGGCAATTTTGGCATCGGCCAGACGGGCTCCTACACCATAACGACCTCGAACCTTGGCGGCGGACCCACTTCGGGAACAGTGACCGTGGCGGATACCTTGCCTCCTGGGTTGACTGCGGCTGCGATGAGTGGGACGGGCTGGACTTGCAATGTAAGTACGGTCACGTGCACTCGCGCGGACGTGCTCGCAGCGGGAAATGTTTATCCGCCGATCACACTCACCGTGACTATCGGTATAGTTTCGACCACGGAGATTAATGTGGCTACTGTTTCCGGAGGAGGAGAGACTGTCACCAGCGACGATCAGGCCAGCGATCCGACCACCTTCGTGAACCCAGGTGTCGACCTGGGCGTGTCCGCGAATCCCAGCCAGCTTTTCAGCACGCAGGGAATAACGGGAGTGAGCTTTACCGCCACGGTCGTGAATTTCGGCAGCGCTGCGTCCACGGGTACGGTGACGCTGGCTGCGACTCTGACAGCCGGCCTGACAGCAACAAGCATCAGCGGCGTAGGATGGAACTGCACAACCGCGAACCTGACGTGCACCCGCAGTGACGCGGTACCATCCGCGCAGAGCTACCCGCCGGTAACTATCACATTCGATGTGGCTTTGAACGCCCCGCTTGGGTTTTCTTCGGTAGGAGTCAATGTGTCCGACGCCGGTGACACAGACCTTGCGAATAATTCAATCAGCATCTCCACCGACCTTGGCAGGGCTCTCCAGATCTTTTCCAATACGCCGACTGAAACCGTGTTTGCCGGAGGCAGCGCACAATATCAGGTCGGGGTTTTCGGAAACGCAGCCGCCGGAACAGTTACATTCAGTTGCAGCGGACTGCCCAGCGGTGCTTCCTGCAGCTTCAATCCGCCTTCGCTTACGAATAATTCCATCTTCGTGATCATGACCATCGCAACAACCGCCAGGAGCGCCGTGGTTGGTACGCCGCAGCCGGAGAATGGCAGGCCATGGTTCTTGCCGGGACTGTTACTGGCAGCAACGGTATTCTCGCTTTTAAAATTTTCCGTGAAATCACGCCGGCGGAAACTTGTTCCGATTCTTGGCGCGTGTATGCTCCTGATTGCAGGCATCATTGCAGGATGCGGCGGTGGCGGAAGTACGCTAACCACCGTGACCAAAGCAACCGGGGGCACTCCGGCAGGCACTTATAGCATCACGGCCACGGCAACTCCCAGCAACGCCAATGTCCCCTCGGATAGCCGCACAATGACGCTGGTGGTCCAATAGTGTCGCACATGAAGTGAAGGGCACGTATTCGATCCCGCTTATATGACGGCGTACGAGGACGTGAACTGCGTCACCCTCTGCTTTACCGACAAGACGGAACTGGTGGTGGATGTTGAGCCCTGCGTGGCCTTCTCCGCCGACTATTCCGACTGGACCACCGGCACCAGCGCGTCCTCAAGCGCTGGCCTCGCGTGCGCAACCAATGACGCCCAGCCCTGAAGGGGGTTCACGCGCCCCATCATGTCTCCGGCGATGATTGTGCTCCGGTCAAAGAGCCGAGGTGATGGATTCATTAAAACGGGCGAAAGATTTTGCTCCATTGCCCGCTTTCACGCTTCGCCAGAGACGTTTCTCCTTTGCCCCAAAGTGAAAGCCGATTGGCGCGGCGTGTGCAACATCTTTCTAAAGATAAAAACTTTCGCTCGCGCGGATTGTCCCTTCCTGCATTTGCTCAGCCGCTCTGACCTTGTGCATGGCCAGCTCCAGAAGTGCGCGCAACGCGCAATCTTCTGCATGGAGTCCGCTGCGATTGGCAGCTTGGTTCAGCGTGGCGAGAGCGAGCCTGCGTTGCTCATCGCGGG
>JAICYU010000195.1 GCA_025934025.1 Terriglobales bacterium | reverse complement strand
GGCCCCCGCCTCCGGCGCTGAGCATATTTGAAAAACCTGCATCGCACCTCCTGTCTTTTCCAGCCTTTCGCGAAACAACCTGCACCGCACCTCCCGTCTTTTCCAGCCTTTCGCGAAACAACCTGCACCGCACCTCCCGTCTTTTCCAGCCTTTCGCGAAACGTCTTGGGAAATCGATGACCGCGGCTCCTCAATGAACAGCGCCGTAGGCGCGTCGGGACGTTAGCCCAAGGCGTAAGCCTTGGGAAATAGGTAAGAAGAAAATGACAAGCGCCGGAGGCGCGGCAGATCCAAACGCCGCCTTTTTTAAACTCTCAAGGAAGAAGAATCTGTGCATGGTCTCGCCAACAGCCCGTGTGTTGCCTGTATACTCCGCAGCATGTCCAGCAATCGAGTCTCACAATTCTGCTGCGTTACGTTGGCTGCGTTGGCATTCTCAATCACAACTTGTTCGCCGCGTCCCTTCGATGCTGACGCCGAAGGCGCGAAGCTGTTGCGGCTGGATGCGGAATGGGCCGACCTTGCGACGGAAGGAAAAGATGTGGAGAAGATCGTCTCTTACTGGAGTGACGATGCGACCCTGATGTTTCCCGGACAGCCGGTGATCAAAGGAAAGGCAGCGCTCCGCGCCTACGTGGGCGAAAGTTTGAAGACGCCCGGATTCAAAATTCACTGGACATCGGAAAAGCCGGTGTTCTCGCCTGACGGCAGGATGGCCTACATGCCGGGGACGGACGAAGTTACGGTGCCCGGCCCGCAAGGCGTGCCGGTGACGCTGCACAATCGCGGGGTATCCATCTGGCGGCGGGACGCGGATGCGAAGTGGCGCTGCGTGTTCGACATCTCCAACCAGGAGCCGCCGCGCGTGGCCGCCGTGAATTAGGCGCCGGTTGAGTTCACCAAGAACCAGGAACGACATCATAAAAAGATGACGTTTGAAGAAGAGTTCCGTGCATCGCTGCAGAAGCATAGGATCGAGTTTGATCCGAAATATATGTTCGGGTGATCGTGTTTCTACGTGCCGCGCCTCCGGCGCTTCTCCTTCTTCTCTTACGCTTTCCCAAGGCGTAAGCCTTGGGAAAACGTAAGCGAAAGACGACAAGCGCCGGTGGCGCGGCAGATCCAAACGCCGCCTTTTCTAAACTCTTTCAAGAATGATGAATCTGTCGCCCCTCCGGGGCTCGCGATTTATTGATCCCTTTCCCAGGGCTGACGCCCTGGGCTAACGTCTAATCGCGCCTCCGGCGCTGCGAATCGTAGGACATGCATTTTTAGACGCACGCTTAATCGTTTTCCGACTTTTCCTGATGCGGCTAACTTCCCATCGCGCCTCCGGCGCTGCTCACCCGAACATATATTTCGGATCAAACTCAATCCCATGCTTCTCCAGCAACGCCCTAAACTCTTCCTCAAACGACATCTTCTTGTGATGTTGTTCCTGGTTCTTGATATAGCGCACCACCACCGGAATATTCGATTTGCTCACGCCAAATCCGCTATAGCCCTGCTGCCACGCGAAATCATTCACAAACTCCTTCATCCAACTCGAGGAATTTGTCTTGATCGTCCGCACTCCATCCGCGAGAGCCATCGTCGGAGGAATTTGCAACAGAAGATGGATGTGATCCTCCATGCCACCGATTGCGTGGACGAAGATGCCCTCGTGCTTGCAGATTCCTGCAATATAGGACCAGAAGCGCTCTTTCATCTCGCTGGGAATCTGCTTGCGTCGCTCTTTTGTGCTGAAAACAACATGGATCACGTTCTGAACGTAGGTGTGGGACAATGTGCCGGGCCTCCTCTGCCCCACCACGCGCAAAAGCGCGCGCGTCGGGGGCCCTGCTCGGGCAATGTTTCATTCTAATCCCCTGCTTTCCCATGGCTCACGCCCCTTGGGAAAACGACACATTCGTCTCTCCTGAGCAGCTTTGAAGAAGCCGTATTTGATCTTTCGCGCCTGCGGCGCTGTTCGCGCCAAAACATCGCTCTAAACCATCGCTGCCAGCGCCGCGCGGCGTCAATGCCGAGGATCTGTCAACAATCTGGAGGCTTACTGTCCGCGCAAAACTCCTGGCTCGCCGAAGCCAATCTGGATTGTGTCTTCTGTACGCTTGCTTCCCAGGCTAAGCACCGTGCGGTGACGCGCTCCGTTAATCATGAGGGCTGTTGCCGCATACCAGGCGATGATGGCGGAAATGATAAACAGCCAGCCTGCAACAATGCGGAGCCATTCCACGCCGGCCAGTTCGCCGACGGCTGCAACGGTTGATCCGGCAGCCAGAAAGCCGAGCACGGCTGCGACGACCGAAGATTCGGATTTTGCGGCAGCCATTCCCGCCCAGGTGATGGCGGCCAGAACGATGAACCAGAATCCGAGTCCGACGAACGCTCCGCCATTCGGCGGCACCGTGACTTTGCCCGCGGCCACAAGGATCCAGAGAGTGCCGAAAGCCATCCAGAAGGAGCCCCACATGCCGTGCATGGCGGTGGCGACTCCGTCACGCGCCCTGTACGACCACATTCCGGCCAGGAACTGTGCCAGGCCGCCAAAAAAGGCGGCAAAGGGCCATAGCACCTGCGGGGTTTGCGGCGTTCCGAACCAATGAGCCATGTGCGCGGCCACCATGAATGTTGCGCCGGCAAATCCGTACAGGCCCAGAATGGAGGGCGCGGCAATGGGCTGCAGTGAAACGTGTGTCTGCGGAGCTTCCGCCAGGATTTCCGGCGTCGGCCGGATCGGTATAGTTGGATTGGTGCTCATGGACTTACTCCTTCCGTGCTCGCAGAAACCGCCAACATGGTCTCTATTTTTTGGGATATGACCGGGCGGGGCCACGGACTCAAGCTTGTTTAGCGATTTTCAGGAGCTCTTAAGAATAGAGAAGGACTGACGCGTGCAGAGGGTTGTCTCTGTAGGTATGTATATCCGCAGAGAGATACTTCTGGGGGGGCAGGCTGCTTTTCGTGAATCGCTATATCGAATCAGCGGAAGCTCGCGCCTTTTCCACTTCCCTGATTGATCTTTGCCGTTTCCTGCGCCATACTCCATCCGTCACAGTCAAACTACGCTACCGTGGAGCAACCTTTTGGCTGATAACATTGCCCCCAACTGGCAACGGAAAAAAAGATTTGCGCTGATATTCGCCTGCGTCGCCATTATCCTGGCCGCCGCGCTTGCGGAGATTCGTTTTGTCCCCGGCATTGATGATGCCCTGTCAGGGAACCCTCAATATCTGCGCTATATCACACAGAAACTTGGCGAAGCTCTTTCAGTGAAGCTTGGCCATCAAGCGCCGGTGTTCGTTGCTCAGGACGAGAATTTTAATTGCCAAAACCCGGCCAAGGGCGCGCCTTACGATCCTGCCAATCTGTACTATGTGTTGCGTTATTCCGAGGTTTCCTACACCTTTTGCCTGGTGGTGTATGCCAGAGCTTTGCCGGGCCCCTCGCAAGCGGGAGTGATTATCCTGGATAATGCGCTGGGCTCGAACTACGGTCTGCCTTTGGCCGCACCGCTCAAGGTTGCTCCCATCGGACATCAGACCACCACGTATTCACCGCTGCTGCTCCGTTCCTTGCTGCATTGGCGAAAGCAGCCATCCAGTGCCGCGGCCAATTCTGTTTCCAGCGCGGCTGCGGCCTTGGAGGTTCTGCACCTGCCATCCAACGAGGAGATCTCGATCAATCTGCTTGAAGTGCGCCCCGATGTCGCTGCCCGCCACGACACCATCAATCTCATCCTGCTCAATGCCATCTTCCTGTTTTCCGCATTTTTTCTCGTCCAGCTTTTTCGCCTGTGGCTGCTCAAGCGGGAGATCAAGCGGCGGACAGCTTCCTATGGGCACCATCTCGGCTGGCCGGAGTTCCTCCTCTCATCTCTGGATTCGGTGATCGCTGATGCTCAAGGCGCGTATTACCGGCGGCAGGCGGAATCGCACGGCCAGGAACGCTCGCAAGCCATTGCCCGGCGCTCCAGGTCGGAACTTCGCGCCGCGCTCGAATCCCTGTTGGAAGAACCCCTGCACGAATGGCAGAGCCGCCGCATTCGCCGGGTTCTCGAAGAGGATGACCCCGCCGGGATGAAAACGCTTCTCCAGGAATTGCAGAGCGATCTTCGGCACAAGAGCAGCGAAGAGCGCCTCGAAAGCCTGCTGGAGCCGATCAAAGAATACTGTGATGAAGACCAATTCAAGCGGCGCCGCGAGCAGGCGCTCGAGCGGCTCCATTCCGCCGGGTTCCGCGAAGCCAGAGATTTCGTTACCCGGTCTTATCAGGAGCTAAAGGCAGCGGCCAGAAAACTGGAACAAACCTCCACTTCGGGCCCGACTCAGCCCTAGACCGCCGATGCTCGTTCAAAAAAAAGACAAGTATCACGGCTTGCTCTCGCTTACCGCAATTACTCAATTACCAAATTTTTCCATCTCTTTCTTCAGCTCAATCACCTCAATGCCTTCCGGGCACTCCGGCCAGTTGTGCTCCCAGCACACGATCACGTGGCACCCTGCCGGATCGTGTCCATGCGTAAGAAAATTACGGCTTAGGTATTCGAACTCGATCAGCTCCAGTTGATATCTTCCCGGCTCCACTTCACGCATGGCTTCGCAATCGGGAAACTCTTTTTGAATCCGCATCACCACAAAGCCGAGTCTTTCCGCCAGCATTCCAAACAAGAACACCACACCCAGTTCGTTCAGCGGCGCATGCGCGATTCCGCCCGGCGCGAGTGGCGGCCCGTACACGGGACGTCCCGGCAGCACGCGGAACCGCGGCTTCGCCCGCTCGCCGTTCACTTGGCGCAGCGCCGCCGTTCTGACCTTGTCAAATCTCTGCTCTTCCTGCTCGCGAATCATCGCCAGCACGTCGGCATATTCTTCTTTGAGGCCGTTCTCTTCCGCAAACTTCAACAAGCCGCGCGGCGATTCGGTCCATTTACCGAAGCGGTCAAGCAGGGGACGGATGCTGTATTTGCTGTGCAGCGTGTACTCGCCCATCACCGGCGCTCGGCCTACCTTGCGCGCAACTTCGGCATAGTCCTTCAACAGCAATTCCGGCTCAATTCCGTGTCCGCCTTTTGACGGACGTAGCCCGCATTCCTTGAGCGCTTCTGCGTACGAGCTGAAGCTCCCGCGATAATGCGAGTGCTGTACTCCACGCATGCGGTTCAGTTCCGGATAGCTGGGAGCGCGTCCTAACTCCTGGGCGCATTCCTGGATGGCGGTGATTACTTGTTCTTTGGTCATGGTGTTTTCTCCAATAAAAAAGCCACCCGAAGGTGGCTGTTGATAGCGCTACGAAATCTGCTTACAGGGCTTGAATTAAGCCGCTTCGTCCACAATGTCCATCAAGTCCATTGAGTCCAAAAGACGACCGAAAACAAAAGAGGCGCGAGCTTGCCGCCCGCGCCTCAAAAAAACCTTCTCGTTGTTTACGCTGTTTTCTTCTGGGCCATGCTGCTGAAGAACTGCTGCGCGCGTTCCTGCATTTCCTGCGGATTCAGGTCTTCTTTGTGAGTGGCAATGCCCCATTGATAGCCAAACGGATCAACAAAGGTGCCGTAGCGATCGCCCCAGAACTGGTCTGCCACGGGCATGGTCTCTTTTGCGCCGGTGGAGATGGCCTGTTTGAAAACGTCGTCAACGTTGGGAACATACACGCTCAGAGTGTCGGTACAACCGCCCAGGGTCTGCGGCGACTTGGCGCCCATCTGCGGATTTTCCTCACCTAGAAAGATGATGGAGTCGCCGATTTTGATTTCAGCATGCATGATCTTGCCGTCGGGGCCGGGCATGCGTACCAGTTCCTGCGCCCCCAGGGCTCGCTTGTAAAAATCAATTGCTTTCGCTGCATCGCGCACGATGAGGCTGGGAGTCACGGAGTGGAAACCTTCAGGGATAGGTGTCTTGGCTGGCGCCATGTGATTTTTCTCCTCCTTGTTCTTCTACTTCTTCTAAATGACTGTTCTGAATCTCTTTCGATAGCAGACGCCTATTCTACGCTCGAGTAGAGTAGCTGGATTCGGAGCTGTGGAAAACTTGAAGAGAGGCATTCAGCACTCAGCACTTAGCCCGGAAAGATCGCCGAAATTGCCAAAATTGACAATTGAACGGCCCTGGGGCTGGCAGCAGTGGTTTTTCAATTTTGGATTC